>JBAXTA010000054.1:0-17406 GCA_037130415.1 Spirochaetota bacterium | reverse complement strand
CTGTCGACGTTTGTCGGTGTTGACGGGATTCTGCAGGATAGAACTCTGGCGTTAGAGCGCGTCCGGGAAGCGATGTCCAAAGGAAATCGCTTCCCGGGCCCCTGGCTCTTCTTCATTGAAAAAACGACAACTGCTACAATGACAAGGTCATCGATGTGGAGGAAGCAATGAGCGCGCGGAAGGCAGTGCCACCCCGGATCACCTATCTCAAGGTCCAGAACTACCGGGCCCTCAGGGACATGGAACTCAAGGACATCACGCCCCTGACCGTCCTTCTCGGACCCAATGGCTCGGGCAAGTCGACGGTCTTCGACGTCTTCGCCTTCCTTTCGGAGTGCTTCGAATACGGGCTCAGGCGGGCCTGGGACAAGCGGGGACGGGCCAAGGAAATCAAGTCGCGGGGCTGCTCGGGCCCGGTTGTCATCGAGATCAAGTACAGCGAGCCGGGCTTTCCCCTGGTCACCTACCACCTCTCCGTCGACGAGATCGACGGGGCGCCCATCGTCGTGGAAGAATGGCTTCAGTGGCGGCGGGGCTCGGCCGGCAAGCCTTTCCGCTTCCTGGACTACCGGATGGGCAAGGGGGAGGTTGTCTCAGGGGAGAATCCCGACGAGTCGGACAAGCGTGTCCCCGCCCCGCTCAAGTCCCCGGATATCCTGGCGGTCAACACCCTCGGCCAGCTGGCGGATCACCCTCGCGTCGTCGCCCTTCGCGACTTCATAACGGGCTGGTATGTGTCCTATATCTCCACGGAAAACGCCCGGGGCATCGCCGAGGCGGGCCCCCATGAGCGCCTTTCGAGGACGGGGGACAATCTGGCCAATGTCATCCAGTTCCTCGCCGAGCGGCATCCCGATCGCCTGGCCTCGATCCAGGAGGCGCTCCGGCAGCGGGTACCCCGCTTCGAGAAGGTTATGGCCGATCTCATGACCGATGGCCGCCTCCTCCTCCAGATTAAGGATGCGCCCTTCGACAAGCCGACCCTGGCGCGCTTCAGTTCCGACGGCACGCTGAAGATGTTATCCTACCTGGTTGTGCTCTACGATCCGAACCCGGCGCCCTTTATTGGCATCGAGGAGCCCGAGAACTTCCTCCATCCCCGACTCCTTTTGGGCCTGGCCGAGGAATGCATGGCGGCCACCGAGCGGACCCAGGTCTTCGCGACGAGCCACTCGCCCTTTTTCCTCGACGCGCTGCGGCCTGAGGATATCCGGGTGCTGTGGCGGGACGAGGAGGGTTTCGCCAAGAGCGCGCGGGTAGCCGACATTCCGGGCATCGCGGAGTTCGTCCATGAGGGCGCTCTTTTGGGGCAACTCTGGCTCGAGGGGCACTTCGGCGTGGGCGATCCGACGGTCAACCAGGGTGGTCCGGTAGCTCCTCTGGAGCTCGGAGACTGATGGCCGCGCAGGAAATAGTATTCCTGGTCGAGGAACCCTCGATGGAGGAGTTCCTTCGTGCCTGGTTGCCCCGCGCCTTGCCAGCGGGCTGCCGTTATAGGATCCACGCGCACAGAGGCAAGGATGATCTCCTCAAAAAACTCGCGGCGCGCCTCCAGGCCTTTGCGGCCTGGAAAGGGATCGATCGCCGGATCATCGTCATCGTCGATCGGGATGATAGTCAGTGCGCGGAGCTTAAAGAGAAGCTCGAATCCGCGGCGGAAGGGGCTGGCTTGACGAGCCGTCGAAGGTTGGGGAAGGGGCGCTGGAATTTCGCGAGTCGCATCGCGATCGAGGAGCTCGAGGCTTGGTACTTTGGTGACTGGCAGGCTGTATGCGCCGCCTACCCCAGGGTTTCGGCGACCGTTCCGGAAAAGGCCCCCTATCGCGATCCCGACGCCATCGCAGGCGGCACCTGGGAGGCCTTCGAGCGGGTGCTCAAGGGCGCGGGCTACTTCAAGACGGGATTGCGAAAGCTGGAAGCGGCGCGGGCGATCGGGAATCATGTCGAGGCCGGACGGAGCAGGTCGGGGAGTTTTCGCTGTCTGGCTTCGGCGGTGGAAGAGGCGGTGGGGTAAGGTGGTAGGGGGGGGAATGGCGAGGCCAAACCCCAGGGAATCAGAGCCGAAAAACGCATGTCTTATTTCAGTCCATGTCCGAGGAATATGAAGAAGAAGGGGTAACAGTGATGACTTTCTGGCACATGCAGATACACCCCGGGGAACCTGGTTGGGGGAGGGAGAGGGAAGCTCTGACCTGCCTTGCCGCCGACCACGGGTTCATTGGTCTGGGTAGCGAGGATGGAACCTGGACCGAGGGGCAGCGCCTGGTTCCCGACTTCAGGGACAGGATGGCCATCGGCGACATCGTGGCAGTACGCACCGGGCAGACTCCCGTCGCCCTGGTGCGGGTCATCGGCGAGTGCCACAACCTTCCCAAGGAGGACCTGCTCTGGTTCCCAAACAGGCGGGAGGTCCAGGTTCTCGACTGGTACACCCCCGACTTCGACTTCATCATTCCCGCTTCGCGGGGCACGCTGATGATCTGCAGCAATGACAAGACTGATACCAGCAAGACAATCATGGGGTGGTATGGACGTATCATGAAGGCAAAAGAAATGATCCACATCAATGAACTATTGAAGCAGAAGAAGCAAGTCGTTCTCCAAGGCGCGCCTGGGGTCGGCAAGACGTATGCCACCAAGGAAGCGGCACTTAGGATACTCGGCGAGGCAATTCCCGCCACCCGAACCGAACTGAATAGGAAGTACCAGGCGGCGGTGGCGCGAGGCCAGATCGTCTTCGTGACCTTCCACCAATCCATGGACTATGAGGACTTTGTCGAGGGGTACAAGCCTGTCGACAGCGGGAACGGCCCTGCGAGCTTCGCGATCCAGGCCGGTCCGTTCAAAAAGATCGCCAGCGCCTGCATGGGAAATCCAAACGAGAAATCCTTTGCCTCGGCATGGACATCATTCATGGATTCCTTCGACCGCGAGCCCGAGCAGAGAGTCCCCTACATCTCTGGAATGAAAGATCCGTTCCCGGTCTGGCTCGAGGACGAAAGGCTCTACTTCCGTCCCATCACCAACGAGAGCGCCAAATGGCTGATGACCCGGAACCGTATCTTAGCCTCCTTGATGAATTCCGGAACGAACAGCTATGACCGGGGCGTCATTCAATACCTGGTAAGCAAACATGGTCTGGATCCCGTCGAGACCGCGGCGGAACCCCAGGCTCATGTGCTCATCATCGACGAGATCAATCGAGGCAATGTCTCCAAGATCCTCGGAGAGCTCATAACCTTGCTCGAGGTGGACAAGCGCAGGGGTGCCGCCGAGGAGCTTTCGGTCAAGTTGTCCTACTCCCAGGAAGAGTTCATGGTTCCAGGGAATCTCTACATCATCGGTACCATGAACACCGCGGACCGCAGCCTCGGGCAGATCGACTATGCCCTCCGGAGGAGGTTCTCCTTCGTCACGCTCAGGTCCAGCAAGGAGGCGGTGGAAGCCTTCTATGCGGACAAGGAACCGGAGCTGAAGGCACACGCTTGCGAGCTTTTCGGGCGGGTGGAGGGTCTCTTCCATCCCGAGGCCGAGGGAACGGTGTTTGTGAACCCCGACTTCGATTCCGACGACATCATGATCGGCCACAGCTACTTCATGGCCGACTCGATGGCGGCACTCGAGTTCAAGCTGCGCTATGAGCTCGCTCCCCTCCTCGAGGAGTACCGGAAGGACGGCATACTCGTCTGCGAGAAAGAAAATGAGCACTACAGGAGCATCCTTGGAGCGCTGGGTGTCGCCGATTAAGCGCCCCGTCCTTCGATTTTTCAGCGAGCATGAAAAGCTCGACCAGGACTGCCTCGGCCGTCTGAAGGCCTTCCGTCCACAGCCGCTCGATGGGGACATCGCGAAGATATGGGCCTTTGGTCTCGCACCGGGCGGCTTTCTGAGCTACTACGTCGGCCTCGACTGGCTCGAGGAGGGAAAGGTCGCGCTCCAGGTCGGCCCCAAGGTCGAGGGCCTCGACTTCCAGGCGATGTTCCTGGCCTGCCTCGAATCTCCCGCAGCCTCGCGGCACCTCAGAACGGCCTATGATGTCCGCGCTTCCAGCCGCTTCATCCCCTGCCGGGACGAGCGCTTAGACATCACGCCCCTCCTCGTCCTCCACTTCCTGACCCTCCTCCAGGACCTCCTCCGGAAGCCGCTCAAAAAGGGCTATGTCGCGAGGGAAGAAAACCTTATTGCCAAGCTGAAGGGCAAGATCCTCATGGGCGGGCATCTTCGGAAAAATGTCTTCGGCATGCGGCCCGACCGGATGATGTGCAGGTACCAGGAGTTCTCGGTCGACTGCCCGGAGAACAGGCTCCTCCACAGCGCCTACTGCGCAAGCCTGGACATGCTTCGCCTCTGGATCCCCCGCATGGGGCTCAGGGTGCCTGGCATGCCCTCCTACGAGAATCTCGAGCCCCACTTCAGGAACATCGGCTACCTTAGTGGCGTGGCAGAACTTCGTGAGCAGAGGAGCAATCCTCTCTATCGGGAGTATGGAGAGGCGCTCCGACTCGCCCGGTTGATCCTGCGAATACAGGGCTATCGCGAAGGCGCCGGCGAGACCAAGGTACGGCTGGTCCCTCCCTATGTCATCGACATGCCCAAGCTTTTCGAGCTATTCGTCCTCGCGAGGCTGCGAAAGGAGATCGGAGCAAGCATCCACTTCCAAGGCGTCGGGCGTTATGGGGCCGTGGACTTCCTTGATGTAGACAGGAGGCTAGTCATCGACGCGAAGTACAAGCCGCGCTACGCGGACGAGTATGTCATCGAGGACGTCCGACAGGTGGCCGGCTATGCGCGGGATGTGGGAATCCTCGGTAAACTGAAGCTAGCCGGCGAGGACCGCGATCATGTCGTCGACTGCCTGATTATCTTTCCCGAGCCCGGTGCGCCCGAACTCACCAAGGCGCACTATGATTCCGGCACGAAGGGCATAGCCCAGTTTCATCGGATGCGGAAGCTCGGCATCGCGGTTCCTGTCAGGGAGGCGACCTAGTTGTGCCTATTGAATAGCCTTTGGGTCCGTCCCCAAGGACATAGCGGAGGAAGGCTAGCATGACCCTCCCCATCGCCATCGAAGACCTCTTGAATGCCCGGGCCATCGAATCAGACCGCCTTGAATTCAAGGTGGGCTGGAACCCCGACAAGGTGTATCAGAGCGTCTGCGCCTTCGCCAACGATTTCGCGAACATCGGCGGGGGCTATATCCTGATCGGCGTCGCGGAGAGGAACGGGAAGGCCGTCAGGCCTGTCCAGGGTTTGTCGGAGGCGCAGCTCACCTCGATCCAGAAGGAGATGATCGGCTACAACAATCTCGTCAGGCCAGCCTTTGCGCCTTTGTTGGCCATCGAAACTGTGGATGACAGGCGGATCCTGGTGCTCTGGATTCCTGGTGGCGACGACCGACCCTACGAGGTGCCCGAATCGATCACTGCCCGGCACAAGGTCTGGAAATATTATATCCGCCGCTACGCGAGCACGATCGAAGCCAAGGGCACGGACCGGGATGAGCTCCTTGCTTTAGCCAATCGTAGCCCCTTCGACGACAGGCCCCATGCCCAGGCCAGGCTGGAGGATGTCGACATCCTCCTTGTCCGTGACTTCCTGCGCAAGGCGGGGAGCCGGCTGGCCACCGAGATGGACGCGCTGGATCTCGAGCAGGTCCTGTCCCGAATGAATCTGCTCGCCGGCCCTGCGGAACAGCGCAGGCTGCGCAACGTTGCCCTCATGCTTTTCAACGAGACGCCCGAGCGCTTCTTCCCTTATTCCTACATCGACATCGTCGATTTCCGGCAGGGGGACGGCTCGAGGACCTTCTCCGAAAAACGCTGCTACGGACCGATGCATGTCCAGATCAAGCAGGCTTTGGACTATTTCCAATCCACGGTCATCCTGGAACGTGTCATCAAGGTGGTCGACCAGGCGGAGGCAATCCGGGTCTGGAGCTACCCCTACCGGGTGCTGGAAGAGGTTCTGGCCAACGCGGTCTATCACCGGGACTATCAGGAACACGAGCCGATCAGCATTCGCATAGAGCCGGACAAACTGCGGATCTACAATCTGGGCGGCCTTGATCGATCCATCAGGCTGGATGATTTGCTGGCGGGGCGCGCGGTTCCTCAGCGCTACCGCAACCGTCGCCTGGGTGACTTCCTCAAGGAGATCAAACTGACCGAGGGACGATTGACCGGTATCCAGATGGTCAAGGCCGCCCTGCTCCAGAATGGGTCTCCAGAGGCACTCTTTGAAACGGATGAGGACAGGACTTGGTTCAGCGTTGTTCTGAAACCGCATCCGACTTTTCAGAATGAGGATACGACGGAGCGATCATCGTCTGCCCCCCTGCCGGTCCTGCGCGACGCGATCAGGGACCTGGTGTTTGCGCGGCCGATTGAAGCCGCTAACCAAGCTACTGCCCAAGCTACTGCCCAAGTCACTGTCCAAGCTGCTGATGAAGAACTTCTTGAGCAGTTCGAGAATATTCTGCGACTCCTGACTGACAATGCTCTCGCGAAGCAGGCCATTTTCTCGATGCTGGAAGTATCGAACCATCGGTTCAACTTCAACCGGTTCATTCTCCCGCTCATCAATGCGGGTTTAGTGTGCCAAACCCTGCCTGACAAGCCTCACAGCCCCTTGCAGCGCTATGCCTTGACGGAGAAGGCCACGGCGCTATTTCAAGTCTATGCCCACCGATGATCGTGCCGCAAATTGGATGAATTTTCGATGTGAGCTTTTTATCATGTCGAGATAATAGCAAAATGTCGACAGGAGATGATGGATCTTGGGGTCGGACCCTCTGGAATCAAGTGAGGATGGTGATGGCACATAAGGCAATTCTTATCCGCAACAGTACCGCCGAGTTTCTGATCTTCACCGGGCAGGCGGGAGAACAGAGCATCGAAGCCCGCTACGATGACGGGTCGGTGTGGCTGACGCAAAAGCTGATGGCGGAATTGTTCGCGGTCGACATACGGACCATCAGCGAGCATCTCGGGAATATCTTTCAGGCGGGGGAGCTGCTGGAATCGGCAGTAGTCTGGAAATTCCGGAATACCGCATCGGACGGGAAAAGCTATCTCACCCAGTTCTATAACCTCGATGCCATCATCTCCGTGGGCTATCGGGTGAACTCGGTCCGCGCCACCCAGTTCCGTCAATGGGCGACGCAGGTGCTGCGCGAGTTCGCGATCAAGGGCTATGTGCTCGATCGAAAGCGTCTGGAGAACGGGAGCTATCTCGACGAAGACTATTTCGAGCGGCTTTTAGCCGAGATCCTGGAGATCCGACAGCAAGGTAGCAATGGACAGGGCTTTCGCCGTGACTCAGGAACTCTGCTGCCTCGCAGTCGCCCCCTTCCTCCTGAATGTCCAGAGCCCCTTCCTCGATGATCTGGTAGCGCGCATCGTCATTTCGCTCCAAAGAGCGGATATCCTGGAAGGTGGCCCCATTCCGCTTCGCCCGACACCGCTCCTCACGATCGAGGGAATCTCCTGCATGCTCGACACGCCCCAAATCGCCGCCGTACCAACCCGGGTACTGGGCTCCCCTGTCGCCAATCTTGAATCAGAGCACAGAACCATCGCCCTGGCCTTGGATTTCCTGTTCCAGGGATTCTGAATACACCTTCTGCTGTCTTCCATGAACTACAATCAAGGCATGGAACCGATGACCTCCAGCACTACAGCCCTCCAAGAAGATGCTATGAAAAGGCGTCTCCTCATCGACACCGATCCGGCGACGGGCGTGCCGAACCGCGATGTCGACGACGGTCTGGCCCTCCTCGTCCTCCTGGCCTCCCCGGAGGTCGAAGTGGAGGGCGTGACCGTGACCTTCGGCAATGTGCCAGTGGACAGGGGCTTCGCCGTGGCGCAGGAACTCCTCGGCCTCGCCGGCGTGACTGTCCCCTTGCACAAAGGCGCCGGATCGAGGAAGGAGCTTGGAAGACCGAGCGAGGCAGTCGATTTCCTGATCGAGACAGTACGAAAGAGCCCAGGAGAGATCTCCCTCCTGGCCTTGGGACCTCTCACCAACATCGCAACGGCCATGGCCATGGATCCCGCCTTCGCCCCCAATCTGCGGGAGCTTGTGGTCATGGGCGGATCCCTCTGTTTCAAGCCCTTTTCCTTTTTCGGGGAGCTGAATTTCCACCTTGACGGCCGGGCAGCGGCGGCGGTCCTTGAGGCCCCCGTACCAACGACCCTCATCACCATGGATGTCTGTTCCCAGGCTGTTTTCCGCGAGGCGGAATTGCGGAGGGTCGTGGACCACGACAGCGATATGGCCCGTCACCTCGCGAAGGCCATCGGCCCCTGGCTCGCGCTCAACAGGAGGGTCTTTTTCAAGGCGAAAGGCTTCTTCCCCTGGGATGTGGTCGCAGCCTCCTGGCTCATCGATCCGACCCTCTTCGACGAGCGACCCTGTTCTCTGTCGGTCCGTCCCTCTGGCCTTCGCTCGGGCAGCATACATGACCGACGACTCCCGGGAGGCCTCCCGAAAGTCGAGGGCCGTCGCAGCATCAACCTACCCTCGCAGCTCGATTCGGAGCGCTTCATGAAGCTCTTCCTCGAGCGGCTGCTCCGCTTCTGAGCGCGGGACGGCCGTCCCCAAGCCTGGGGTTCATCGCTTGCGTGGCCCTCCCGGGCGGGCACGATCACCGAAGTATCAAAGAGGACCCTCACGGCTGTGGATGCTCCGCGAAGAATGCTCCATTCCGCCATCATCCCCACCTCACCTTGAATCCCCAAGCTACCCCGCGCTACCATCGGCGCATGCAGCACCGCGAAGGACCCAACGGCTTCATGCACCGCTTCAAGCCGGGGGTGCCCAAGCGCTACCTCCTCCTGATAGCAGGCCTCGTGTGGACCTTCGCCAGCTTCATGCTCGGGGGCAGGGGCCTGGCCTGGCTCGACGCCAACGATCAACTCTTCATGCTCCACCTTGCGATCGATGTCGTCCTGGGCCTCGGATTCTTCATCCTCGTCTTCGCGAAGGTCTCTTTCAAGCACATCTCGCGCATCCAGGCCCTCGAACTCGCCAAGCCCAGCCTCTTCGCCTTCTTCGACACCAAAGGCTACATCATGATGGGCATCATGATCACTGCCGGGATCCTGCTTCGGAGCTCCGGCCTCGTTCCGCCAGAAATCCTTTATAATTTCTATGTCCTGATGGGCACACCACTTTTGGTATCGGCCTTCCGTTTCTACTATGCCTTTGCCGTCTATCCAAAGCTTCTCGCCCTCGACGGTCCCGGCGGCGGAACGGGCGAAGGCCTGGGCCAGGCCGACTGAGGGCGGCCATGTTTATGGCACGATCTTCCTGGCCTCGATGTAGAAGCGCTTCTCCGGAGCCTCACCCATGGAAAAGGTCTTCCGAGGCATCACGCCGTCACGGATGACGGTGGCAAAGAAACTCGACTTGTCGATCGGCGGAAGGTAAAAGCCAAGGTTGCCAGGTTTCGTGGCGAGGGCCCCGAGGCTTTCGGTACCATGGATGTAATCAATTGACACCTTCGGGTTCTTCCTGAGGAGTTCGTCGAGGATCTCCTGGATTGTGCCGGCCGCAAGATTGTGGGTGGGGTTGAGGATGGAGAGGCAGGCCTTCCGTCCCTCGCTCACAAGGCCTATCTTGTGGATTCCCGCTTCCAGTGAATCCACGAGGGGATAGACCTCCTCGGCGCTTGCGACATGCTGACCCCGCTTCTCGTAGTTACCGCCATTGAGCACCTCGTGGAACATCTCGAGGCTGGCACCGAAGAGGACGCGGTGGATCGGGTGGAAAGGGAGGCCCTCGTCGTAGATGTTGACGAGTTCCACGAGGGCGAAGCGAGCCGGGTGTCCAGCCAGGAGGGGATCGCCTGGAGGAAGGCCCGCCTTGGTCTCCTCCCAGATGGCCTTGGCCGTGGCCAGCGAGTGATTGCCGTCGCCGACGGCAAAGAGGAGAAGCTCATCCTGGCCGTACTTCGAGCGGAAGGCTTCAGGATCAGCCAACTTCTCAAGCGCAGCGGCTATGCCTGCCAGGCTCGGCTCATCCTTCACCTGCCATCCACACACGCGGCCGGCACCGAGCATCAGGTCGAAGTCGTAGAGCTTCGGAAAACGCTCGCGGCGCGCGTAGAGGGGCTCGATGATGCTGCGAGCCGGATCGTCGACGAGGAGCATGATGTGCGGCAGTTCCAGGGATGCGCTGCGCCGGATGTCCATGCGGGGAGGCAGCCGCTCCACGATGGTCCCCTCGGTCGGCCTGACGAGGGACTTCGAATCCTTTCCGAATTGGTACTTTTCGAGGTCCACGGCCATCAACAGGCCCTTGCGGCTTTCCTTCTCGTAGGGCGTATATCGTTCGACCAGGACGAAGCCCGGTCCCGGGCTGGCCATGGCCCCCTTTGCCAGGGAATCGCGCATCGCCGCCTGGATCGCCGCGACCCGCTCCTTCCTGTCTGCGTCTTCGAGGTAGCACTCAGGAAAGACCATGCCGAGGGTGGACGGCGCGCCGCCGACAAGGGTCTTGACCCGCTCCCAGTAGCCGCGCTCGGAGGAGTACTGATCGCAGGCGACGACAGCCCAGCGCTGGAGATCGGTTCCCGCGGCAGGAAGAAGGACTTCGGGAACCCGGATACCGAGCCGGGCGAAGATATCAATGCTGCTCATTTTGCCCTCTTTTCCGCGTCACGGCCGCCATCCCTGGCGCCGCCATCCCTGGCGCCGCCATCCCTGGCGCCGCCCGCCAGGCCACCACTTTCTTTCGCAAAAATGAGGGAGATGGCGAGGAGGATCACCGAACAGACCGTGCTTGCGTCCGCGACATTGAAAGTAGGCCAGCGCTCGAGGCCGAAGAGCCCGTAGAATTTGAAGGACAGGAAATCGACTACGCCCGCAGGGCGGAATATCCTGTCGACGAGGTTGCCCAGGCCGCCAGCCACGATGCCCGCAATCATCCAGCGCTGGAATTTCGTGGGTTCGTCGGAGCGGAAGTAATAGATGAGGAGGCCCACGATGAGGAGGAGGGGCAGGGCGATGAAGAGCACCCGGCGGATCTCGACCGCCAGGTTGTCCCCCATCGAGAAGGCGATGCCGGTATTCTGCTGCCTGACCAGCCAGAAGAAATCACCGAAGGCGCTCCATCCGATCGTACCGAGCTTGATGTTCAGTACTATGAGGTACTTGGTGGCCTGGTCCAGGACCAGGAGCATGGCGGTCAGGACGAAGGGCAGGAGGGGTCGCTTGGCGATGGTTCCCATGTGCTTTCCTTTGCGGTCGGACTGGTGGCCCGTATCAGAGGCCTGTTGGTATATCGACGAAGACCGTTTCAAGGGCGGTCTGGCTGGACAGGAGGGCGGCAACGGCCTTCGGGCCGTGGACCTCGGTGGCATAGTGACCGGCGGAAAGGAAGGTCGTCTGGGACTCCACCACCATGCCGTAGACCGAGTGGCTCGGCTCCCCGGTCACATAGAGGTCGATCCCGGCTGCGATAGCCTGGCCGACCTCGAAGGCAGCCCCGCCTGAAACAACGGCGGCTGTCCGGATGGCCTCTGGTCCCGAGGCGATGATGCAACCAGGGCGGCTGCCGTCGGGCAGGATCCGCGCGATGGCCTCATCGAGGCTGATCGGCTCAGGGAAGCTCCCACGATAGCCGATCTTGACTCCGTGGTAGGCGCCGAAGGATTCTCGGTCGGAGAGGCCAAGGAGTCCGGCCAGCACTGCGTTGTTCCCGACTTCAGGGTGCCTGTCGAGGGGAAGATGACAGGCCCAGAGCGCGATGTCGGCATCGAGGAGGAGCTTGATCCGCTCGCGCATGAAGCCCTCGATTCTGACCGGCTTGCCCCAGAAGAGGCCATGATGCACAAAGAGTACCTGGGCTCCCCCTTCGGCAGAGCGTCGGATGGTTTCGAGGGATGCATCGACGGCAAAGGCCACCTTCGAAATGTCGCCGCCTGAGCGGCCCACCTGGATGCCGTTGAGTGAATCGTCCACCCCTGCCAGTGCGTCGGGATCGAGGAGTTCGCGGAACCAGCAATCGAGATCCGGAAGCTTCATGGGCGCCGAGTATAGCTGGATAAGGGAATCTTGATAAGAACCGGCTCAGGCCCCGAGAGCTCCCTCCCATACATCTTCGACGCCGGCGAAAAGGCCTGCGCCTTCAAGGGCAGTGCGGAGGAGCCCAGGGTTCTCAAGGAAGTCCATCATGAAAACAATTTCCGAGGCCTTGATGTAGACGTGGAAGGGCTCGCGGAGCCTCCCTTTGAAGAGCTCGGAGATGACTTCGGGGAGAGGAAGGTGCTGGAAGCGGCGCACCTTTACGGCCCGGGCGAGCAGAATGCCGACATACTCGGTCAGGGCAGCGCCGAGGTCGACCTCATGGCGATGCCCGGGGAGGATTTTCCTGCCCCTCAGGCTGGCGATGGAAGCGATGGAGGCGCACCAGATGTCATAATTGCGAAAACGGCCCTCGAAGGTAAGGAGGTCGATATCGAGGAGGGGCACCTGGAAAATGCCTTTAAGGAGGATGTCTCCTGTCACTGCCTCATCGCCGACCAGGTAAGCCAGGTCGCTTTGTGAATGGCCTGGACAGGCGATCCATCCAATTCCCATCGATTCGAGTTCGGCCGAATCCTCGACGATCCGGTAGCGCGAAATGTCCTTCGGCGGGATGGTCGTCCTGAGGTAGGACTGCCGTACCGCCTGGAGAAAGATGAACCCGAAGCCGTAGCTCTTCATGAGTTCTCCGGCCTTGGCCAGATGCTCCCTGTGCCGCTGGAAGCGGACGAGGTCGACCCGGGGGATGTAGATCACAGCCTCGCCCTGGCCCTCAAGCCAGGAGGCCAGTCCGTAATGGTCGATATGGCAGTGTGTTAGAAATATATAGGCGAGACTCCCGGGATCGACCGCTGCCCGGATCGCCGCCTTGCCCGCCTTGGTGGGCGGACCGCAATCGAAGAGGGCAGGCTTCCCCCCGATGTCGGCGCCGTAGAAGTGGACGTCACCGACCATGAAGGGAGTGGGGGCAGTGTGCTGTCTCATGGTTTCATGAAGGGCTTCCCGCCAGGAGGGCAGCGGCCCTCCCGGCGGGATCCTCCTATCCTAGAAGATGTATTTTTCGGCTTCGAAGCAGGCGGCGGCGAGGGCGCGCTTGGCCTTGAGGAGTCCAGTCGCATCGTACTTGCAGAGCCTCCGGACGCCACCGAGGAGCATGGTGAGGTTGTCACCCTCCTCGATGTAGAAGGCGCCCTTCCTCGCTGCGGTGGCGACGCGCTCGGCAGAATCGAAGGCGAAGACCTTGACCGCGGCGGTGACCGCCACCTTTTTCGCCTCGCTCAGTGCCGGCAGCATCTTTTCCGCCCGGAGCACGGCGCTCTCGAGGGCGAAGATCTCGATCGCGACATCGGCCGCAGTCAGGAGGATCTCCTGCTCGGCCTCGATCTTCTCCATGAATTTCATCGCCCCGGTGCCAGAGACGACGAGGAAGGCCTGCTTGAGGTTGGCGACGAGGGCCTTCTCCAGGGCGAAGGGAACGGAGCCGTCGATCTCGTCCGAGGAGGGGGACATGAGGGCCTCGAAGGCCTTCATTGCCTCCTTCTGGAGGGGGATCTCGCCCTTCATCGCACGTTTCAGGATCGTACCAGGTATGAGGAGCCTGTTGATCTCGTTGGTGCCCTCGAAAATGCGGTTGATGCGCTCGTCGCGGTAGAAGCGCTCGGCCGGGTACTCGGCGATGAAGCCATAGCCGCCGTGGATCTGGAGGACCTCGTCAACGGTGCGCGCCAGGACATCCGAGCAGAAGACCTTGGAGATGGCGCACTCGATGGAATGCTCCTCTATCGCGGCCTGGTAGAGGACATAGTAATTGGGCGCATCCTTGGGGATGGTTGCGATGCGCGAGTCAAGGAGGCCCGAGAGGCGGTATACGAGGGATTCGGAAGCGAAGAGGTCGGCAGCCATGTTGGCGACCTTTTCCTTGATCGCGCCGAAGCTCGAGATCTGCACGCCGAACTGCTTGCGGAGATTGGCATATTCCACGCCGATACCGAAGGCATACTTGGCTGCGCCGGTTACCATGGCACCAAGCTTGAAGCGTCCGACATTGAGGACGTTGAAGGCGATCTTGTGGCCCTTCCCCTTTTCGCCAAGGAGGTTCTCCAGGGGCACCTTCACGTTGTCGAGGATGATCTGGGTCGTGGAAGAACCGCGGATGCCGAGCTTGTTCTCCTCCGGGCCGACGACAAGGCCCTCGTAGCCGCGCTCCACAAGAAAAGCAGTGAAGTGCTCCTTGTCGATCTTGGCGAAGATCGTGAAGAGGTCCGCTATGGCTCCATTGGTGATGAACTGCTTTGTTCCATTGAGGATGTAGTGCTTCCCCTCGGCTGAGAGGATGGCGGTCGCCTTGGCCCCGAGGGCATCGGAACCGGAGTCAGGCTCGGTCAGGCAGTAGGCCGAGATCCACTGCCCGGTCGTGAGCTTCTCGAGGTAGCGGTCCTTTTGCTCCTTCGTCCCGTAGTAGACGAGAGGGAGGGTACCGATGCCGGTGTGGGCAGCGTAGGCTACCCCGAAGCTTCCACCCCTGGTGATTTTCTCAGCCACAAGCATGGACGAGGCCTTGTCGAGCTCCATACCGCCATAGGCCTCTGGAGCGTCGAGGGACAAAAGTCCGAGCTCTCCGGCCTTCTTCATCAGATTAACGAGTAGCTTGAAGTCGTGCTGCTCTATCTCCTCCTGCTTTGGCACGACCTCGTCGATGACAAAGCGCTCGGTCGTATCAGCCATCATGCGCTGCTCGTCGGTAAAATCCTCGGGCGTGAAGATATCGTCCTTGGAAACCTGCGATATCAGATATTCGGCTCCCTTGAAAATCCGTGCCATATACGCTCCTTCCCAGTACTCAGTCCTAGTATATCATAGGCATTGTCACAAAGGCCGCCCGCGTGGCGCCGCCTGCGTGGCGCCGCCACGGGGGCAGGCCCGCTCGTCCTAGACCCGCTCGAAGATGCCCGCCGCTCCCATGCCGCCTCCGATGCACATGCTCACCATGCCGTAGCGGAGCCCTCGCCTGCCCATCTCGTGGAGGAGGGTCGCCGTGAGCTTTGAGCCGGTGCAGCCCAAGGGATGGCCGAGGGCGATGGCTCCGCCGTTCACGTTGACAAGGCCTGGGTCGAGGCTGAGTTCCTTGATGACCGCCAGGGACTGGGCGGCGAAGGCCTCATTGAGCTCGATGAGACCGATGTCCCTGAGTTCGAGCTTCGCCAGAGCGAGGGCCGCAGGGATGGCCGCGATGGGACCAATGCCCATGAGTTCGGGTGACACTCCCCTCGCGGCAAAGGCCACAAAACGGGCGAGGGCCTTCTTGCCGACGCGCTCGAGGTACTCACCCGAAACCACGAGGACTGCCGCCGCTCCGTCGGTCATCTGCGAGGCATTGCCAGCGGTGACCGTCCCGTCTTGCTTGAAGGCCGCCTTTAACGCAGAAAGGCCTGCGACCGTAGTGTCAGAGCGCACGCCATCATCAGTCTCTACGAGTTCCCTTGTCTTCTTCATCTTGCCGCCCACAAGGGCCGCCACCTCTACCTCAAAGGGGATGATCTCGTCCTTGAACCTGCCTGCGGCGATGGCGGCGGCAGCCTTCCTGTGGCTCGCCTCCGCAAAGGCGTCCTGCTCCGCACGGCTGATGCCGTATTTTGCGGCCACCAGTTCAGCGGTGATGCCCATCGAAGCGTAGGACTCGGGCCAGCTGGCCATGAGGGCCGGGTTGGCGCTGTACTTCTGACCGCCCATCGGGATCAGGCTCATGCTCTCTGCGCCGCCCGCGATGATGCAGTCAGCAAAGCCCGCCATGATGCGCTCCGCGGCGCTGGCAATGCTCTGCAGCCCGGAAGAGCAGAAACGGTTGATCGTCTGGGCAGGCACCTCGACGGGGAGGCCCGCCCTCATGCTGGCAACCCGTGCCATGTTCATGCCCTGCTCCGCCTCGGGAAAGGCGCAACCAAGTATGACATCTTCGATGTCCTTCGGATCGACCCCGCTCCGTTCGACCAGGCCCTTGATGGCCGCCGCCGCCAGGTCGTCTGGACGCACATCCTTGAACTTGCCCTTCTTCGCCTTGCTGCCCGCCGTTCGGTAGGCTGCCAGTATATATGCGGTCTTCATGCATGACTCCTTACATCAGTTGCGAAGGGGCTTTCCCTTCTTGAGCATGTGCTGGATGCGTTCGAGGGTCTTCTTCTGCCCGCAGAGCTTGAGGAAGCCCTCCCTCTCGAGGTCGAGGAGATACTCCTCGGTAATCAAGGTACCTGCAGGAACATCACCACCGGTGATGACGTCCGCAGCAACACCAGCCAGAAGCTGGTCGTACTCAGACACAAATCCGCCCATGCGCATGCTCCAGATCTGGGACTTGATGGTTGCCGCAATGCTTCGGCCCGGGGCCTTCAGATCGACGAGGGGCGAGCCGGGGCGATAGGTCGCCGCCAGGGACAGGACCCTGAGCTTGGCGTCGTGGATGCGCCTGTCAGGATCCATCGAGATGCCGTCGCCCTGCCTCATGAAGCCCATGTCGAAAAGCTCAGCCGCCGACATGCTCACCCTGGCCATCGCGATGTTCATGAAGTTCTTGAGGATGAAGGGCTGCACGTCGGTCTCGTAGCGGTCGGCCATCGTAATTGCGCGTATCGCCATTTCCTTGGTGCCGCCGCCTCCGGGGATCAGTCCGACGCCGAGTTCCACGAGGCCCATGTAGGTTTCAGCTGAGGCGACGACCCCGTCCGCGTGGAGGCAGGTCTCGCAGCCACCCCCGAGGGCAAGGTTGTGCGGCGCGGCCACGACGGGAATCGGGGAGTACTTGATGGCCATCATGGCCTTCTGGAAGGCCTTGATGGTCATGCTTATTTCGTCGAAGGATCCCTCGGCTATGGCCATGGCCATCAGCATGAGGTTGGCACCCGCCGAGAAGACCTGCCCCTCGTTGGCGATCACGAGGCCCACTCCCTCTTCCCCGGCGCGCTTCAAGGCCTTGTGGATCAGCGACAGGGTGTCACCCCCGATGGCGTTCATCTTGCTGTGGTACTCGAGGCAGAAGACACCATCGCCGAGGTCGTGCACCGAGCCCGCGGCGCTCTTCTCGACTACCCTGCCCGCACGCCTCGAAGCCTGAAGGGAAACCCTGCTGGCATCGCCCGGAACATCCTTCCAGGCCTTCGACCGGAAGCACCAATACTGTCGTTGTGCCCCCTCCAGGCGATAGAATGAGCCGATGGCCTTCAGGTCCTCGGGGACCTTCACTCCATCCTGTTCCGCCCGTTTTGCAAAATACTCCACCCCGATGGCGTCGAGCATCTCAAAGGGTCCGAGGTCCCAGTTGAAACCCCAGCGCATTCCATTGTCGATGTTGACCACGTCCTCGGCGATCTCGGAGGCGTGCTTCCAGGTG
>JBAXTA010000539.1:0-1912 GCA_037130415.1 Spirochaetota bacterium | reverse complement strand
GCCCGGAAGGAGTCGGCAAGGATGCCGACGACTGGAGGGCAAGTCCAGCAGGGCCCATCGTCACGACGGCAGCATAATGTGTTTGGCGGCTACGCATTTGTAGGCGGTGGCCCTGCTGGACTTGAACCGAAGCGCGCGTTCCGAGCGGAGCGAGGACGAGCGCCAAGGATGGCGCGAGAGCGAGCTGAGGCGGCCCGGAAGGAGTCGGCAAGGATGCCGACGACTGGAGGGCAAGTCCAGCAGGGCCAATCCATGAGAATCCGCGCTGGATTTGGGCCCGGGTGAGGCCGGCCAAGGTAGCCTTTCCCTTGCTGCCCCTGACGCTGCGCTCCATAAGCAAGTCACGACGAAGCCAATGATTGACATCTATAATGGGCCCCCCTACTATTCTTATGGAAGTTGATGGGGTCTTGTGGTCTCCGCGGTCTTCAAAACCGCTGGCTGCAAAAACTGCAGCGGCAGGTTCGATTCCTGCCTCTTCCGAAAAGGCCGGGACCCCATGCGAAGCAATCCATACAGAGGTATTCCGCAGGTCGAGAAACTCTTGGCTGATCCGCGAATCGCGGCCTGGAGCGATGCACTTTCGCGGCCATTGGTAACTCGGCTTGTCATTGCTGCAACTACGGCGGCCCGCAGGGCCATCACCGATTCTGGGACCTCCCCTAGTCCTGAGGAACTAATCGGCAAGATCGAAGTGGAATGTCGGCACCTGGCTTCACGCAAGATCCGGAAGGTCATCAATGCGACGGGCGTAATCCTCCATACCAACATGGGGCGGGCCCCGCTTTCGTCAGAGCTTTGGGATGCTGCAAGGGAAACGAATATTGGTTATTCCAATCTTGAACTTAATCTTGATAGCGGGAAGCGTGGCAGCCGGGCCGGGGTCTGCCCCGAACTCATAGGCCTTCTCGCCGGAAGTGAGGACGGCCTTGTTGTCAATAATAACGCGGCGGCCATCCTCCTTATTCTTTCGGCCTTCGCCAAGGGGAGGGAGGTCGTTGTTTCAAGAGGAGAGCAGGTGCAGATCGGGGGCGGTTTCCGCATTCCTGATATTCTTGCGCTCTCGGGGGCACGGCTCGTCGAGGTTGGAACCACCAACGTCACGACCCAGGACGACTACCTAAAGGCTATCACTTCTGAAGCCGCGATAGTCCTTGTTGTCCACCCCTCCAACTTCAGGATACGGGGATTCACTGAAAAACCAGACCTGGCTGCGCTTGCAAAGAGTCTCCCTGAGCAGGTCATCCTTGTGGTGGACCAAGGATCAGGTGTCCTTGATGAAAAGCTGCCGGGGGAAGTCAGCGTAAGAGACTATCTGAAACAGGGCGCCCGGCTGGTCTGCTTCTCCGGTGACAAAATATTAGGCGGCCCGCAGGCCGGGATTATTGCAGGGAATAAAAACCACCTCAATCAACTTCGCGATCATCCGCTCATGCGTGCCTTCAGGCCTGGCAAGGTAGTGTATTCCCTCCTCGAGGAGCAGCTTCTCAGGCGACTTCGGGGCGTGGATATGGGGCATGCCGGCAAGCTTTCAGCGCTTTCGGTCAGCGAGTTGACTGCCTTTGGGCAGCGACTACTTCAGGGTATCCCCGAGGGAAAGGCCAGACTTCGGCCCTGGCCAATTGCAACAGGCGGCGGCAGTTCTCCAGATGAGACCTTTCCTTCGGTCGCCATTGAACTTGGGAATGGCAAGGGTTCCCAGAGCTTGCAGCGGAAACTGCGGGACCTTCCCGTTCCAATCATCGGGGTTATCGCCGAGGACCACGTAATTCTTTCTTTGGCAACAATGTACGGAGAAGATGAGGACTACCTAGCCACGTCGATCGCCCAGCTGCTTGCGGCTGATGGCCGGGAGGGGCAGCCTTGTATGTGATCGGCACAGCCGGCCATGTCGACCACGGCAAGACAAGCC
>JBAXTA010000538.1:0-1921 GCA_037130415.1 Spirochaetota bacterium | reverse complement strand
CTTCGACAAGCTCACCTCCACATACTGCTACACTACGATGGAGGAGACGCCCGCGGTACTGGCCGCTACGATGTTCTCGGAGAACCACGAGGGCGGGGGCTTCTATCCGGCCGGCTCCGCGATGGTCCTCGCCTCGAGGCTCGAGCGTGCGGCCGAACTGGCCGGCGCGGACTTCTTCTACCACGCAGATGTGCGGGAAATCCTTTTCGACGGGGCGAGGGCAGTCGGAGCGCGCCTGTCCGATGGCCGCGAAGTGCGCGCACAGGCCCTCGTGTACGCGGGGGCGGTCAAGCACCTGGCGGGGGGGATGGTTGGAGAGGCCGCCATCGAGGCGGGGGGCGGCAGGGCCCGGCGCTGGGTCGACAAGGTGCGTGCCCTCGTCGATTCCTATCCCAGTTTCGTCGTATATGGTACGGTCCGGAGACAGGCAATCCCCGAGGGCACCCTTCCCGTCGAGATGTTCATAGACAACCGCGAGAAGATAGACGACAATGACGTCACCCTCTACCTTCCGAGCATCGAGGATCCCCGTCTTGCCCCGGATGCTGTCCATGTATTCCTGATAATTGGTCCCAGTTTTGCGCCTTGGCCGGCCTATGCCACAGGTAGCATCGCCACCGCTGGTGGCGCCGCCACCGCAGGTAGCGCCGCCACCGCAGGTAGCGCCGCCACCAGCGGTGGCGCAGGCTACCGGAGTGCGGAGTACCGCGACATGAAGGTAGCCGAGGCTGACAGGATGCTCGCCCTCGTGGAGCGCCGCTTCCCCGGCTTCGTCGCCGCGATGGAGACACGCATCGAGGGCAGTCCCACCACTCTTGAGCGCTATCTCCGGAAATTCGTCGGCTCGGTTGCGGGTCCGAAGCAGTGCATCGGTCAGGACCTTCTCCGGCGGCCCCACGCGAGAAGCCCCTGGCGAGGGCTTTTCATCGCGGGAGAAGCCACGGTGATGGGCACCGGCACGCCAGCTGTCACTGTCTCCGGCATCAGCGCGGCGAACGTTGTGCTCCGCGCGCGGGGCCTGCCGGAGTACCGAAGCGCAGCCGTCGTGGCAGAGGGAGCCCAGGCCCGCGTCCGCGTCATACCCGCAGGCCAGCCCGGGAACCTGCCTGCTTCAGAGGCGGGCCGTCTGGCGGCTTCCTGCCAGTGGTGCGAGGCGCCAGCCTGCGTGCGGGCCTGCCCGGCGTCCATCGATATACCACCAATTATGAGAAGGCTCGAGATGGACAACCCGGAAGGCGCCCTGAAGCGGCTGAAGGAGAGCGACTCAGGCTTCCCCTCCTGTGCTGTCTGCACGCCGCCCTCCGGGGCGCAGTCAGGCGGGATGCCGCCCTGCGAGGCCCTGTGCGTGCGAAAGCCCAGCGCGACGGGGGCTGTGAAAATACGGCAGATCCTCAGGGCGCTCGGGGCTTAGGCCAGCTCTGGCACGCGGGGCAGGGGCTTCCTCCGCCGTCCGCCTAGCGGCTTTCGTCAGGTCCCTGCCCGCGCCTGAGGCTGCCAGGCGGATAGCCGTACCGCTTCCTGAATGCCGTGATGAAGTGGTTCACGTGGGTGTAGCCCAGGTTCGCAGAGAGGAACTTCATCGGAGTTTTCGTGTGCTCGAGGGCAACATGGGCTTCGGCGAGGCGGTGCTTGACCACGAAAGCGGAGATGGTCATTCCAAAGCGCTTCCTGAACTCGTCGTTGAGGGTCCTTGCGGACATCGCGTATCGTTCAGCCAACTCGCTGAGAAGCGGAATCTTGCCATCGTGCTCGAGGAGCTCCCTGTGGAGTTCGGTCGTTATCGCCTGGATTCGGGATTCCGTGTCATTGGGATTCGGCCTGTCGTTCAGGTGGCTTGCCAAGGCACAGAGATACTCAAGCGTCTTTGCCTGGCTGAACAGGATCCTCATCCTGCCATTGAGCGAGTGTGGAAGGGTTTCAT
>JBAXTA010000537.1:0-1925 GCA_037130415.1 Spirochaetota bacterium | reverse complement strand
GCCTTCAAGCATCAATGTGAAGGATATATCACAAAGCCGTATTCCATGGAAGCAATCAAGGAAATCGTTGAGAAGGTCGCGGGTAGCTGATTTCCCTTTTTTGCGGGCGTTGTCGGTCCTGCTGCTTTCGTGCAAGAATTCGGCATGAAGAACGCCGAGACGACAATCGCGAAATTGGTAGAAGTGGCGCTGCGGCGTTACGAAATGATAGCAGCAGGCGACCGTGTACTTGTCGCAGTTTCCGGGGGCAAGGATTCGACGGCCCTTGCTTGCGACCTTGCGGGAAAACGAAGGTGGTGGCCCGTCCCGTTTGAGCTCCGCGCAATACATATAGCGACCGATTTCTGTTCCTGCTGCAAGAAATCGAGTTTGCAGAAAAGCCTGGAATCCTGGGGAATGGATTATGTTTCAGTCGATGTCCCGGTAATCGGAAGACTAAAGCCGGGTAAGAAAATGAACTGCTGGTGGTGCTCAACCCAGCGCCGCAGCGAGTTGATAAAATATGCCATGGCCGAGGGCTTCAATAAAATCGCCCTTGGCCATCATCTGGACGATATCGTGGAAACGCTTCTCATGAACATGATGTACAAAGGTGAGCTTTCCGGCATGAAACCGGTTGTCAGCTATGATAAGTATCCCATCAAGATCATAAGGCCGCTGGCGCTCTGTGAAGAACGCCAAATCATCGATTTTGCAGCCGCCAAGGGCTTCAGGTCTGCTGCCTGTACCTGCGCCTTTGGCCTGGACTCGAAGCGCAGGGAAGTGCGCCGCAAGATCCAGGACTTGACCGAAGGGTCAAGCCTGACAAAACGGCGTATCTTCGAGTCGATGGGAAATGTCAACCTGGAGTACCTGGGATAAAAAAAGGGAACGGATCTATAAGCCGGGTTCTGTTCCACTCCAGCCTGGGCCAGAGCGGCAACCATCATCCATCTCGGCGCTCGGTTTCCCTTGCGCTCAAGCAGCCAACCCGCGGACTGCGTCGAAGACCCTGGGTCTTCGACGCCGGGGGAGCTCCCTCCGCTGCGCGGCCTTGCTCACAGCGAGGCTTGCCATGCCGCCACCGTTGCCGGAGGCGCGGTGGGCTCTTACCCCACCCTTTCACCCTTGCTCGCCAAGTTTGCCGGATGTGATCGGCTTGGGGGAACGCACGCATTCCCCCAGTCCCTTTCATATCCCATTCCCTGGCGGGCGGTTTGCTTTCTGTTGCGCTGTCTGTTGCACCGGTCCGCGACGCGAACGCCGTTGACCGATACACCCGGGTGCTACCCGGCGCTGCGCTCTCCTGAGCCCGGACTTTCCTCCGAGACGGTGCGGGCGTAGCCAGCACCGCCGCGGCGATGGTCCGATCCGTTCCCTGAATCAACACCACAAACAAATACTAATTGTTATCTCCCTCGTCCA
Source organism: Spirochaetota bacterium (assembly GCA_037130415.1). Lineage (GTDB taxonomy): Bacteria > Spirochaetota > Spirochaetia > Treponematales > Rectinemataceae > CAIJMU01. Next base: position 521 of record JBAXTA010000537.1, on the reverse strand, counting down.
TCCCTTCTTTCTCGCCATCGGCGTCATCGTCGTCGTAGGAGTCTTCCTCCCCTTCCTCGGCGTAGTCTTCAAGGTCAGACAGGGACCCGGATTCTATATCGACGAAGAGCTGGTCGCTCGCGTCGTTGTCCGATTCCTCGAAATACAGTACTCGGGAACAATAGGGACAGAAGATGATCTTGCTTCCAGACCTCACCTCATTCACGAACTGTGCCGGCAGGATCATGTAGCAACCTGTGCACACAGATCCCTTTACCGGCACGATGCCGAGACCCTGCTTCGAGCGGATGATACGCTCGAACTTGAAAATGACTTCCTTCTCGATTCCGCTGGAGGCGCGCGCCTCCTCTGACTTCAGGCCGGAGATCTCTTCGATCTTGGAGTCCCGTTCGGCATTGGTCCGGGTTGATTTTTCCAGGATTTCAGCTTCCTGCAGCTTGATCATGGACTCGTCTCGCCGCAGCGCATCCTCGATTTCGGCAAGCACACGCTCCTCTTTCTGGAGGTCCTTGCGAAGCTGG
>JBAXTA010000536.1:0-1928 GCA_037130415.1 Spirochaetota bacterium | reverse complement strand
TCGCCTTGAGTCACCAAACGTTAAGTATTATTAAACAAAATCTGTTTTGGGCTTTCGGCTATAACGCCATCGCCATTCCCTTTGCAATAGCCGGAAAACTAAATCCTGCCATGGCATCAGCGGCGATGGCGCTCAGTTCTGTTTCGGTGATTATCAACTCATTACGCTTAATTCGATTCTCTGGCACACCAGAAAATGATGTCGAAAAACATTAATACTCGATCTTCAAGTTTTCTTACCTTGATTTTATAGATCATAGATAACCTGCAACACAACGACTAATAGATGTAGGCCGGAATAAGGCTTTTCAAGCGTAAGCGAGAACAAGCGTTTCCGGCATATGCTCTACAAGTGTGCCGGAAACGCCACCACGCGCTACGCTTGAGTGGTCTTATTCCGTATATGGACACCTCCCGTTTTGCAAGCATTTCATGACTTTTGAATTGGGGTACGACTGCACACGTATATTCGGCCTGTTAATTGAGTTTTATACTCTGGCCATAATGGGCTATTCGCGCGTTTGTTCCTAATCGGCCTATCGTGCTCAAGGCACAGCGGAATAGTAAGGTTTTACAAACGCCGGTTCGACCTGTTTTCCATTAGTCATTTATGCTAAACAATCGTGAGTGAATGATTCCTTTCTATAAACCTGCTTAAGTTTGAAGGCTTGCCTTCGAGCTTAAGCAGGTTTGCCCTCCGGCAGGTAATCTGTTTGTCGGGCGATTAGCGCCCACACAATCCGTGCATTTTTATTAGCCAAGGCCACCGCTGCAATATTCTTATTGCGCCTGTTACATAAATTTTGTATCCAGCGACTGCGAGGATCATCCTTGTTGCCAGCTACTCTCAGGACCGATCGTGCACCATGTATCAGTAAGGTTCGTAAATAGCTATCACCTCGCTTACTAATCCCCAATAAGCGATCTTTACCACCGCTACTGTGTTGTCTGGGCGTAAGACCTAACCAAGCCGCAAAATCTCGGCCACGTTTAAATTGACCGCCATCACCAATCGCACAAACTAAAGCCGTCGCAGTAATCGGACCAATTCCTGGTATCGCTAATAAGCGCTTAGCTTCACTATGGGTATTGGCCAGCAGCTTTATTTTTGTATCCATATCGTCAACGCGTTGATCCAGATAGATGAGGTCTTGCCTTAGATCTTCAAGCAGCACTCTAAAATCCAGCGTCAAGCCATTTTCGGCATCTTCAAGTAATAACGGCAAAGCGGTACGAAGTACCTCGACCCGTCGACCAACGGCAAGGCCATATTCGGCAAGCAGGCCTCTGATTTGATTGACCTTGGCAGTGCGATGGCGAACCAGTTCACTACGAATACGATGTATAGCCTGAATATCTTGCTGAGCTATCGTTTTAATAGCTACAAAACGCATGGTCGGGCGGGCGACCGCTTCGCAAATAGCCTCGGCATCATTAGCATCGTTTTTGTTACTTTTAACGTAAGGCTTTACAAACTGGGGCGCCATTAGTTTGACGGTATGTCCCTGCTTTTGTAGTTCTCTCGCCCAGTAGTGCGCACTACCGCAGGCTTCCATACCAATTAAGCAAGGGGGTATTTTTCCAAAATAAGCCAGCATTTGCGACCTTCGTAATTGTTTACGTACAGCCACCTTTTCTTGGCTATCCACTCCGTGTAGTTGAAAAACTTCTTTTGCCAGATCTATACCTATTCGTTTAATATTCATCTCGGACTCCTCTTCTATTTATCTGATAGCATAATCATATCAGTTTGGCACATCGATGCCGATAGGTGGGAGGGGTCCATCCCATTGGCCTACGCCTAATGCTTGTTATCGCTGAATTCCCCGAAATCAATTCGCCAGTTAAAAACTTGAAGATCGAGTAATAAAACAGCTCTATGTGAATCGTAGTGGGTAAATAATAAAAAATACCGATAAACACAAATCT
>JBAXTA010000535.1:0-1930 GCA_037130415.1 Spirochaetota bacterium | reverse complement strand
GGGGCGCTTCGCCGGGACAGAGAACCAGGACCTGCAGGGACGCAAGGCCTTCGCCAGGTTTCGCGAAGGTTTTGGCCAGACGCTCCGTGAGTTTCGCGCGGGCGCTGCGCTCATCATTCATATTTGTTCCTTTCTTGCCGTATGGAAACCGGAAGCTGCACTGCTCTGCCCGCCATCACTAAAATTCTCAATCTCCTGGCCAGTGGCCAGGACCCAATGACCTGGGGTCGCCTCGCGCCAGGCTGGTTTCTCCCTCGAGTAGTCATGACAGGCGGGGTCGTAGACGAGGATCTCCTTGCTCCGCTCCTGTACAGGGTCGGGAATGGGAATGGCCGACAGGAGGGCCCTCGTATAGGGATGGAGGGGCCGCGTGAAAAGCTCCTCCGTGTCGGCAAGCTCGACGAGCTCGCCCTTGTTGATGACCGCGATCCGGTCGCTTATGAACCTCACTACTGAAAGGTCGTGGGCAATGAAGAGGTAGGTCAGGCCCTTTTCCTTCTGGAGCCGTGAAAGGAGGTTGAGGACCTGGGCACGGATCGAGACGTCGAGGGCGGAGATGGGCTCGTCGGCGATGACGAGTTCGGGCTCCATCACGAGGGACCGGGCGATGCCGATTCGCTGGCGCTGGCCGCCCGAGAACTCGTGGGGAAAGCGGCTGGCGAACTCGGGGAGGAGACCGACCTCGAGGAGGGCCTTCTCCACGATCGCAAGCCGCTGGGCAGCTGAGAGCCCTGGCCGCGCCTGGGAGAGGCCTTCTGAAACGATGTAGTCCACCTTGGCCCTCTCATTCAGGGAGGACAAGGGATCCTGGAAGATCATCTGTATGCCTTGTATCAGCTCGCGGTCGAGCGCAGCGTCGATGCGTCCATCGATTCGCCTGCCGCGGAAAATGATCTGCCCGCCGCTGATCTCATTGATCCTGATGATGGCGCGGCCTATCGTTGTCTTGCCCGAGCCAGACTCCCCCACGAGGCCGAAGGTCTCCCCTTTGTAGATCTGGAAGCTCACTCCCTTCACCGCGTGGAAGGCCGCGCCGCCCTTCAGCTTGAAGTCGACGCAGAGGTCCCGCACATCGAGGAGGACTTCACGATCGCTCATGGAGCCCTCCCCCGATAGCGCGCGCGCATAGCGAGGATGGCCGGAGGCGGGTCGACCTTCGGAGAGCGGGGATCGAGGAGCCAGGTGGCCGCAGAGTGGGTGGGACTCAGCTCGAACAAGGGCGGCTCGAACTCAAAATCGATCTTCTGGGCGCGGGGATTCCTCGGAGCGAAAGCATCACCCTTGATCTCGTTGAAGAGGTTCGGAGGCGTGCCGGCGATCGAGTAAAGGCTTTGGCCCTTGACGCCGAGCTGGGGAAGGGAAGAAAGAAGGGCCCAGGTATATGGATGTCTCGCGTCGTAGAAGATCTCCCCGGCGCTTCCCGTCTCGACAATCTTGCCCGCATACATCACTGCCACGCGGTCAGCCACGTTCGCCACGACGCCGAGGTCGTGCGTGATGTAGATCGTGGTGAAACCGAGGTCCTTCTGCAGGGCCTTCACGAGCTTGAGTATCTGGGCCTGGATGGTGACGTCAAGGGCCGTGGTTGGCTCGTCGCAGACCAGGATGCGGGGCCCGGCTGCGATGGCCATGGCGATCACCGCGCGTTGCCTCATCCCCCCGGAGTATTCATGGGGGTATTGTTTCGTTCGGACAGCCGGCTCGGGAATGCCCACGCGATCGAGGAGTTCCACAACAGCTGCGCGTGCCTCTCTGGTGGACATGCCCTTGTGGAGGGTCAGCACTTCGCCGATCTGCCTGCCTACGGGTACAAGGGGATTGAGCGAGGTCATGGGATCCTGGAAGACCATGGCGATCTTCCTGCCCCTGATGCCCATCCACTCCTCTTCGGTCCTGTTCCTGGTCAGGTCCCTGCCCTCGAAGTCGATGG
>JBAXTA010000534.1:0-1934 GCA_037130415.1 Spirochaetota bacterium | reverse complement strand
TTTAGATCGTCACACAAATCACGCAAGGAGCGTGCAGCGGAAAAGTCTATATCCGTCATCGCACCTGCATCAACTATAAACCAGCGTATCGGGGTCGGAGCGTGCTCTATGAGCGCACGCACTTCGTCGATAAACCGGTTGTCGTTGGCGTAAAACAAATCCGCACCAAATCGGTAAACCACCAAGCCAGGCTCTGTATCAAGCCCCGGCGTTACCGCTCTTGGCAACCACAACCCCGACTCATCAGGCACCAACACCATGGTATGCGGACGATAACTGTGCCGTACATGCCGCAGCAAGGACAACACGACCGCCAGCAGAATACCTTGTTGAAGACCGACCAGCGCCACGACAACAGCGGTGATAATCGCCAGGTTAAACTCGCCCGGACTCTCTGCGCGGATGCCGCGCAAACTTTTAAGATCAACAAGGCCAATGGCAATAGTAAACACAATACCGGCAAGTACACTATGAGGCAGATACTGTAGCGGCCCGGTAAAGAACAGCAACACCAGCAACACAATGCCGGCGAACATCAACTGCGCAACCTGGCTACGGGCACCCGCAAGATCGGCCATTGCGGTCTGGGTCGGGCTACCGTTGACCACGAAAGCACCCGATAACGCAGCGGCTGCATTCGCTGCCGATAAACCCAAAATATCCGCATCCTCATCCACCCGTTCATGATGCCGCACGGCAAAAACACGCGAAGTAGCCGCACTTTGGGCAATAATAATCACGAAGCAGGATAAAGCGATAGGAATAACGTCAAGCGCCTCATCCCAACTCACCGCTGGAAAGGTGAACGAAGGTAGTCCGCCAGGTACCGGTCCGATGATGGCGATACCGTAACCGGCAAAATCGTAAATATAACTGGCGGTAATACCTGCTGCCACCACAATCAGTGGCACGGGAAACCGTGGCAGAAAGTGGCGACAACCGAGGATACAACTTACCACCAGCACCGATAGACTGAGCGTGGGAAGATTGACCTGCAACAAGCCCTCGATAACCTGTTGCAACTGCTCGAGCGTTTTATGCGCAGTCACGGGTATGCCAGACATTTCACCCAGCATGGCGATACCGATCTGAAATCCGACACCGGTAAGAAACCCAACCAACACGGTGCGTGAAAGAAAATCGGCCAAAAAACCCAGTTTAAACATTCGCGCCAGCAACAACAATCCGGCAGTCAGTAGCGCAACCATACCCACTAAAGCCATATATTTCACACTGGCTTGCGGTGCCATACCCGACAGTCCACTGGAAAAGATAGCCGCAGTTGCAGAGTCTGCCGCTACTACCAGATGCCGGGAGGAGCCGAAAATAGCAAACATAAGCAAGGGCAGCAGAGCCGTGTAAAGTCCGGTTACGGCAGGCGTACCTGCGATACGGGTATAACCCAGTATCTGGGGAATATTCATCGACGCCAACGTTAAACCGGCGATAGCATCACGCATCGCGCCACTCCGACTTAAAGGTCTAAGACCGGCAAAAAAATTCAGCCATATCACCATCGCAAGTTAACTCTCTTCTGGCGTCCAGTCACTGGCGCAATCCAGCAAGTATCCGCCTTCAGGCTTTACTTGACTTGCCTTATCAACTTTGCCGACTTGCTTTTTCTGCTTTTGCTCGGCATCATGGTACTTGTTACGGATTTCGTCCATATTGACATGCGTAGGCGGCAGCTTAAGACCCATTTCGTCCAGCGTATCAGCGATTATCTCCGAGATGGCAAGATCCCGAAACCATTTGTGGTTGGCAGGAATAACATACCACGGTGCAATCTTGGTACTTGTCCGCTCCAATGCATCTTCGTAAGCTTCGATGTATTTGGGCCATAACTCACGCTCGGAATAATCGGCATCGGTGATTTTCCAGTTTCGGGCGGGATCATCAAGCCGCTGTTTGAAACGTGCCAACTGCTCATCCGG
>JBAXTA010000533.1:0-1946 GCA_037130415.1 Spirochaetota bacterium | reverse complement strand
GGGATGCACTAACAAGTGCCACTGTCTATTCGGGGGCATTACCGGCTGGCCTAATCCTCGGAGTTTCTGGCAATACCGTCACTCTGACGGGTACACCCACAGAATCCGGGTACTTTGATTTCTGGATCAAAGCCACAGACGCACAAGGAAAATCCGCCTATCTGTATAAACGACTAGAGGTCACCTTCCTGACTCCCTTGCAGATTGTTACGTCTAACCTTCCAGAAGTTTCCTCATCTGCCTACTCAGTACAGCTACAGGCTGTAGGCGGAGTCGGAGCGTACACTTGGACAACCGTTTCAACCCTCCCTACCTCAATTACTCTAAGCCCTTCTGGACTGTTAAGCGGAACAACTAGCACACCCACTTCCACCTACAACTTAGATATTCTGGTTACAGATGTAAGTGGGGCGACCTCCAGATCCACTCTGACACTGAGGGTGGTTAAGGAGTTGTTTATCACGACAACCAGCCCTATACCAAGCGGGACTATAGCAAGACCCTATAGCTTCCAGCTAAGCGGAAGGGGAGGCACAGAATCGGGGTATACATGGTACCTGACCAGCGGCTCCCTTCCAGGTGGATTCAACTCCTTCCCATCATCGGGTCTTATCAGTGGGATAGCCACCTCTCTCTACACCGGCTCCATAACAGTGGAATTGAGAGATAGTGGACCAGTGCCCGTAGGTGGATGGCCTCGTATTACTCTGAGTTTGACGATCTCCCCCAGTACTGCCTCACTCGGTTTGGATCTATCTGGTGTTGGAGCAGTCCAACGTGGCTGTACGTATCAAGGAGTCATGCGAGTAACGGGAACAGGTCAGGCTCCATTCTCCTGGTCAGCATCTAATCTACCAAGTGGGCTGGGCTTCACCCCCAACTCTGTTGATAGTGGAGTCACTTGCTACATCAGTGGTACGAGTGTTGAACGTTTTACCAACCAAGCTGTCAACGTTACGATTTCTGATGTGGCTGGAGCGACTGTAACGAAACAGGCAATTCTCTCATCGGTTCCCAGTGTTAATATTGTAACCACATCCTTACCCCAGGGTAGAGTCGGAACATCGTACTCTGCTACCCTAGAGGGCTCTGGATGTAACACTCCATTGGTCTGGACAGGTTCGGGCTTCCCCAGTGGTTTAATTCTGAATTCGAATGGTACGATTACCGGCACCCCCCTTTCGGGTTCGGCTACAAATGTTACGGTTACTGCCACTGATAGCATCGGAGACACTGCATCAAGAACTCTGAACTTGGTAGTTGCATCCTCGATTCTTATGATTACGACAACATCAATTCCGACCATCCCATCAGGCCAGTCCTATAGCCAGCAACTCATAGCCACAGGGGGAGTCCCTCCATACCGTTGGACTGCAGCTAGCTCCATACCAACTTCCATGGAGGTGTCATCTGACGGTTATTTCAGAACTACTTCAATCTCCGGAACCACTGATACGTTTAATAAATCAGTGGTATTCAGAGTAGAAGACTCGGCCTATGCACCAGGAAGCACTGTTGGAACCTGGGATACAAAGCAACTTAACGTAGCGGTAGCGGCTGCTGTTCCCCTGCTTACTCTAACCAGTGGAATTGACAGGGCGCATGGGACATCTACCTACAATCTCGGAACCATCGGACTTTACCCTGGTGACATTGAATCAGTCAATCCCCGACCCAACGACAGCTTTTATGTGTATGGTATGATGAAAGATGTGGTAGCATCTCAGCTTACCGTCAGAGTGATAACCAACGGTGGAACTGGAGCTTACCGAAATCTCATAGGAACCGTGGCGTCTGTCGGCCCCACTGGTTTGGTACAGATCAAACTATCGTTCTCCGGGTCAGCGAGTACTTACCGAGCAACTGCTGCTCAAACAAATACGGTGGACATAACGTTACAAAATACAGCAAATGGTGTCAAATCCAATGGAGTATTTACCTTCGAG
>JBAXTA010000532.1:0-1951 GCA_037130415.1 Spirochaetota bacterium | reverse complement strand
ACATTGGCTACGAGAGACCAAATTAATTTCAAAAACATTGCGATTGCAAAAACAAATAATACCGCCAGTTCGTAGACTCCACCCCATGTGCTTCCTTCTTTAAACTGCGGATAGTAAGGCGAAATATCAGCCAAAAAACGAAAAAGGAAGAGTGAAGCGATAAAGACGGCAATGCTGACAAAAAACTTTTTACCCGATAAAAACAATGGCAAAAACGCCAAGACAGGACATAGCGCCATTAACAGGGTAAACGTTTTATTGATTAACGCGGTTAATAATGGATTTTGTATCTGTGCCAGTCTTTCCTGTGTGGCATTTTGTACATCAATGACTTCATCTTTTAAAAGCGGGGCGATAATAGGGATTGCCGCGTTACCTTGTAATGCTAGTAGTGCGTTCATTGCGCTAATACGTATTTTTGGCTCACCATCTTTTAAAAAAAAGACCAGCGTTGGGATGGCTTCTTTAGTCTGTAATGTTGCTACGGAATCTATTGCTGCAAGGCGTACGTCATTATCGCTATCTTGTAAAAGAGAAATAATGCCGGGAATTGCTTCTGGTGCCTGTAACTCTTTTAATGTGGTGACGGCTGTATAGCGGATGTTTTTATTGGTGTCTTGCAAAAGAGGCAACAGAGTAGAAATCGCTTCTTTTTTAGGGATTAAGGCATTTTCTTTTTGCCATTGTTTCAATAGCCCCATTGCCCGGATGCGTATCAGGTCGTCATTATCATGTAACAGAGGAATAAGACGAGGGATTAATTCTTTTTCTTGTAAGCGTACTATCGAATTTATCACCTGAAGGCGTACAAGGCCCGTGGTGTCATTTAACAGTGGAATAATAACGGGAACCGCTTTTTCTCCCTGTAGTTCCTCTAAGGCAGCTATTGCGTTACTACGTACATCAGGATTGCTGTCTTGCAAAAGAAGGGTAATGCCGGGAATGGCTGCGGTTGCTTTTACTTTGCGTAACAGGCTGAGTGCAGTAGAACGAATAGCTGCATTGCTGTCATGTAAAAGAAGAATCATGCCGGGTACCACTTCTTTTGCGTCTAAATCCTGTAATGCTTTTATCGCGCTCAAACGCACGTTGTCGTCTTTGTCTTTTAAAAGAGAAATAATTCCGGGAAGCGCCTCTTTTCCTTGTAACAAGCCGAGTGCTTCCATGGCACGGATACGTATAGCGCTATCGTTATTTTTTAAAAGCTCGGTAATGCTGGGGGTTGCTTCTTTTGCTTGCCATTCCAATAAGGTGTTTATAGCCGCCATGCGTACCGCACTTTCGTTATCTTTCAATAACGGAATAATCGTTGGAATCGTTTCTTTAGCGTCCAATTGCACTAATGCTTCCATGGCTTTGATGCGTACATTTTTGTCTTTTTCTTGAAGAAGAGGAGTAATGCTTGGAATCGCTTCCTTAGCGCGAAATTGCACTAATACATTGATTGCTTTATTGCGAACAGCACTGTCCGTATCGTGCAAAAGAGGAATAATACGGGTAATAGCTTCTTTTGCGTCTAATTGCCCTAATTCGTCTAGTGCCGCATCGCGTACATAGGGTTCGCTATCTTTCAAAAGAGGCGTAATACTTGAAATGGCTCTTTCTTCTGCCAAGCTTTTTAATAACTGTAATAGGGATGATTTGCTGTTGTTTACATTATTGTTTGTGTTTGTGCTGCCTTTGTCGTCCTTCTTTCCTGTCAAACATTTCTTTTCAGACCTGGAAGAGCGATGAGTACAGTCTTGGCTTTGTTCGGCTAGAACTGTATGGTTTACTAAAATCAAGATCATGGAAAAGATAAAATAAAGTATTACTTTCATAAATAATGAGCTGTTTTAATAGGCGACTTAGGTTGGAAATAATGCACCTCATGGGGCGCTAAAAATTGCTTTTAGCAAAGTGGCGAGGCATTTGTTTTAGTGACTGACTAAAAAACGAAAAACGGGGTTCA
>JBAXTA010000531.1:0-1968 GCA_037130415.1 Spirochaetota bacterium | reverse complement strand
CTTTCGTCTGACCGCGTCAAGCAGGAAAATCAATTGCAGCAGCTCTTTATCAATCAGCATTTCAGGCCGTATCAACCAAAAATCCAGGCATCCGGCGCGGAGGGGAGTATTACCAGAAGGCCGTGAGACTGTCAACGAATCCAGGGCTGAATCAAGCGTCTTTCCAATAAAAATCCCCATCTCCAAAACGACGATGCTGGATGGCTTCGAGGATATCCTCCTCCGCTATGCAATCGGTCCCCCTGAGGTCGGCGATGGTCCGCGAAACCTTGAGGATGGAATGGCAGGCGCGTGAACTCAGGTCCAGTTGGGCAACCGCTGCCGCGAGCGCATCCTGGGCGATGACGGATAATCCGCAGTACCTCGAGATCATTGCAGGATCAAGGCTGGCGTTGAGAACATTCGGACCAGGAAAGTGTCGTCTGCGCTGGATCTTCCTTGCCGCCTCGACCCGGAGCCTTATGGCGGCAGAGGACTCGCCAGGAGGACCGAGAAGGTCGCGCCGGGCCAGGGGGCGCACCGGCACCCGGAGGTCCACACGATCGAGTAGCGGAGAGCCGAGACGCTTCCAATAGCTGGCAAGCTCGATGGCCGAACAAAGACAGGCTCGGCTATCCCTGCCGAGGTTTCCGCAAGGGCAGGGGTTGGTTGCAAGGAGAAGCTGGAAGCGGGAGGGAAAGCGTACTGAACGCCCGGCACGGGCAATGGAAATCGATCGATCTTCGAGGGGTTCGCGAAGTGCCTGCAGGACATTCCGGTGAAACTCCGGAGCCTCGTCGAGGAAGAGTACGCCGTGATGGGCCAGGGCTGCTTCACCAGGACGGAGAGAGCGTCCTCCACCGAGGATGCCCTCGAAGGATGCGCCATGGTGGGGACTCCGAAAGGGGGGCCTTGCTACGAGGCCGGAGGAGGGAGGAAGGGCAGCAGCCAAGGAATGCAAGGCCGTAACTTCGATTGAAGCTGGCCTGTCGAGATCAGGGAAAAGACTGATGAAGCGCCGGGCCGCGAGCGTCTTGCCCGTTCCAGGCGGGCCGAAGAGCAGGAGGTTGTGGCCGCCGGCGGCGGCGATCTCCATGGCCCGGCGTACGCGGGGGAGGCCTCGTATGTCAGCGAAATCACCCTCCTCGGAACTCAGGGTCGAAGGCGGGTCCTCATGGATCGATTCGAAGATTTCTGGAGGAACTTTGCCAGTACGGATGGCGATGAGCGCATCGGTCGCCGCAGAGAGCCGTTCGATGGGGAAAATCCGTCCCTCGCCGAGGGCCCTCGCCTCCCTTGCGTTTCCTTGAGGCACGATGAAGTTGCGGAGACCCTCCCGCAGGCCTGCGGCAATCGCGGGTAGGACGGCGCGTACCGCACTGACCTGTCCGTCGAGTCGTAGCTCGCCGAGTGCCAGGACAGGCTCCCCAGGATCTGGCATGGCACCCGCGGCTCCGAGGATACCGAGGGCAATCGGAAGATCATAGGCAGCCCCTTCCTTGCGAAGCGCGGAGGGGGCGAGGCTGACGAGGACCCGGTCCAGGGGAAACTCGAAGCCGGAGTTCCTGACAGCTGCCCGGACACGCTCGCGGGCTTCCCTGACGGCGCCATCGGCGAGCCCGACAAGGTCAACAGCGGGAATGCCGCGACGGACATCCACCTCGACGGTGACAAGATCGCCCTCGAAACCCGAGGGCTCGTGCGCGAAAAGTTTCATGCTGCCTCCGCAGCATCCATCTACGCCCGGGTGAAGCAGGATTGATTGCGAAGCGAGGGGAAATTCTGCAGAATTCGGAGTTTCAGCGTTCGCGTTTTCGAAACAGCGTCACAAGGAAGGAAAGGGAGAGGAAGAGGTAGGGAAGGTTGGCAAAAGCGATGCGGGCCACCGGGAGGCCGAAGAACTTCAGCTTCGCCTCGTCGAGGAGTCCGAACTGGACGAGCAGGTCAAAAAGAACATCGGAGTAGCTTGAAATGGCCGCGATGACAATG
>JBAXTA010000530.1:0-1984 GCA_037130415.1 Spirochaetota bacterium | reverse complement strand
TCATCATGACAGGGAAGGTCTGTGTGGACCGGGGCGGCCTGACGCTTGAACTCCGGAACCTCGAACGAATTCCCGGTCGGGCGCCAGGGCCCCCGGGCCAGGCGAAGGCTTTCTACGGCAGGTACTGGTAGGCTGCGGCAGCAGGCGGCTCAGGCCTGCGCCACCCGCCCCGCGGCCATGAGGAGTTCCGAGTAGAAGCGCGGCTCGATGGCGTCTCCATCGAGGCCGGCCCTTGCCAGCAAGGAGCGGAGCTCAGCCCGGGCAGCAGATACGGCCGCCGGGTCGCCCTCGGGAACGAGGGCCTCGATCTCAAGGAACCAGCCAATTCCCTCTATCTCGGCGAGTTCGAGGCCGATGGACGACATATTCGCCGTCCCGGCACTGTTCGCCGTCCCGGCACTGTTCGCCGTCCCGGCACCGGCCGCAGTACGGGCCCCTTCCGCCGCCTCGTAGCGGCTGCCTCGCTTCCGTTTCTCGAAATGGGGTTCGCAGCCAAGGCGCCCGGCGAATTCGGCAAAGGCCACAGGGTCTGAGACGGTAAACTCCCGCTCGCGGTTGACCTCGATGCCTCCCTCCAGTCGCTTGTCCTTGAAGGTGACAAAGGAGTCCCCACCGTCGGTCCGGAGCCGGAAGCCGCGAGTGTCTCCCTCCTTGCGCCAGAGGGGACCATGCCAGTAGGCATCACGCTTGTCGAAGTCACGGTCAAGGCGGCAGAAGGCCTCGAGACGCTTCCTGGTCAGTTCCGGGTCAGAGACGTGGGCCTTGAGTTCGACCTCCATCATCGCGCGGAACCCTCCATTGCAAGGACCGAGGGATCGTAGCCCTCGGGGGGCATGAATCCGAGCAACTCGATGATTGTTGCAGCGAGGCTGGAAATGCCGAGCTTCCCTCCCTCCTTTCCGTCGCGGAGTTCCCTTGAATACTCGCCAGAGTAACCCGGATCGTAGAGGAGGCAGGGCACGGGGTTGAGGGAGTGGCTGGTCTTGGCGCGGGGGCTGCCATCGGGCTTCCGGGAAACGGCGGCGCCCTTTTTCTCGTGCTCGTACATGTCATCTGAATTGCCATGATCGGCGGAGACAAGGAGGATTCCCCCCGCCCGCTCGACGGCAGAGCGGATGCGGCCGATCTGGAGGTCCATGGCCTCGAGGGAGCAGACCACGGCCTGGTAGTTGCCCGTGTGGCCCACCATGTCACCGTTGGGGAAGTTGAGCCGTATGAACTGGTACTTGCCGGAGCCGACAACCTCGATGACGCGGTCGGCTATCTCGGCGCACTTCATCCAGGGGCGCTGTTCGAAGGGCAGGACATCGGAGGTGATCTCGACATAATCCTCATAGTCTTCAGAGAATTTCCCCTGGCGGTTGCCGTTGAAGAAGTAGGTGACATGGCCGTATTTCTGGGTCTCGGAGATCGCCAGCATAGGGACCTTCGATGCAACAAGGTATTCGCCCAGGGTCCGGTCGATGGAGGGGGGCTCGACGATGTACTGCTTCGGCACGTGGGCGTCGCCGTCGTACTCCATCATGCCGGCATACTCGATGCGGGGCCGCCTGCCCCGGTCGAAATGGCCGAAGCTCCCGTCCTCGAAGGCCGCAGTGATCTCCAGGGCGCGGTCGCCCCGGAAATTGAAATAGACCACGGAATCACCGTCCTCGATCGAGCCGACGGGTTTGCCATCCTTGACGACAACGAACTCGTGGAGGTCCTGGTCGATGACAGAAGGGTTCTCGGTGCGGTAGGCGAGGACGGCCTCGCGGGCGCTGGCAAAGGCGCGACCCTGGCCGTGGACGTGACATTCCCAGCCCCGCCTGACCTGCTCCCAGTTGGCGCCATAGCGGTCCATGGTGATGTACTGCCTGCCGCCACCCGAGGCGACACGATAGTCGAAACCTTTGGCATTGAAGGTTTCAAGGAAGGCCTCGAAGGGATCGAGGTACTCGAGGGCGCTTTGCTCACCGACGTCGCGTCCGTCCAGGAGCACATG
>JBAXTA010000053.1:0-17854 GCA_037130415.1 Spirochaetota bacterium | reverse complement strand
GTCCGGCCTGTCTACGAGGACCTGTCTATCGAAGCGCCCCGGCCTGAGGAGGGCAGGATCAAGGACATCGGGACGGTTGGTGGCTGCAAGGATGATCAATCCGCTCGTCGCGTCAAATCCGTCCATCTCGACGAGGAGCTGGTTGAGGGTCTGCTCGCGTTCGTCGTTGCCGCCCATCATTCCTGCGTTCCTCGATTTGCCGATCGCGTCGAGCTCGTCTATGAAGACGATGCAGGGGGCCTTTTCGCGGGCCTGTTTGAAGAGGTCCCTCACCCGTGCAGCCCCCACGCCGACAAACATCTCCACGAAATCGGCACCGCTCATCCGGAAGAAGGCAACTCCTGCCTCTCCGGCCACGGCGCGTGCCAGGAGGGTCTTGCCCGTTCCCGGAGGACCGACCAGGAGGACCCCCTTGGGAATCTTGCCGCCAATGTCGGTGTATTTCTTGGGGTTTTTCAGGAAGTCCACAACCTCGACCAGTTCTTCCTTGGCCTCGTCGACGCCAGCCACGTCGGCAAAGCGGGTGGCAATGTCGCCCTCGGCGACGATGAGGGCCTTGTTCTGCCCAAAGGCCAGGACATTGGAATTGGAGGAACCCATCCGCTTCATCAGGAGATTCCAGATAAAGAACATGAAGACGAGGGGGAGAACCCAGGTGATGATAAAACCTACTACGCCTCCCGAATCGCGGGGAGCTGACTGGTATGAAACGGATTTTTCCTCAAGGAGGGGTACAAGCTGGGGATCATCCACAGGTACGGTTCGGACAGAGGGGACGGCGGCTGCTTGGTTGAAGAGGGAAAAGGGCTTCCTTGATGTTTCGGCAGAGCTAGACCTGCCTGAGTTCAGGAAGCCAACAATGAAGTTTTGCCCGATCTCCACGCGGGTTATGTCCCCCGCGCGTATCTTCGCCTTGAAGGCGGAATAGGGAATCACCGAAGTATCCGAACCCACCACGAGCATATTGAAGAGCACGAGGCCAACAAGGATCGCGAATACATAGCCTATGGAAAGGCGGAAGGGACCTCCGGGAAGACGGGAGAACAGGGACCCAGGGCCAGCTGGCTGCCCCGGCCTGGCGCTGCCTGTCTTTCTGGTATCTTTGGTCTTTGTCCAAGGACTCTTCTTGCGTGCCATTGAATCTCCCTTTCCTCTTCTTAATATCCTCCTTTCGACGAGGGAAGTCCATGCGGGTCCTTTGCTTGACCTGCAGGGCCGTTTTTTCGTATATTTGGCCTGCTTCGGTGAAGCCAACAGACAATCAAGCAAGCCCCAGAAGGAGTCCAGATGAAACTCAAGCCACTAGGTGACCGCGTCCTCGTCAAGATCCAGATGAGCGAGGCCAAGACCGCTGGCGGGATCATCATTCCCCAGACCGCCCAGGAAAAGATGCAGGAAGGCGTCGTAATCGCGGTAGGCACCGATGCCGACGTTATCAAGGTCAAGGAAGGCGACAAGGTCATGTACGACAAGTATGCCGGTACCCAGGTCAAGATCGATACTGTCGAGCACCTCATCGTCAAGATGCAGGACATCCTCGCCGTAATCGAGTAAGTAAGCTCCTCCAGGCTGTCACGGCAACTGGAGACGAAAAGGCCCGCTACAGGATTTCCTGGCGGGCCTTTTTATCGTGTGCGCTCCGGCCTCGCGAAGGACGGCCTGGGAAGCCTCAGATCAAGAAGCAGGTTCCGTCAGCGCAGCGATGACTTCGGCTGCAGTTTTAGCCGCTAAGATAATATTACGTTTTTCCTCGCTCCTGAACAGGAGGCTGACCTCAGCCAGGAACTGAAGATGGGGCCCGGTCTTGTCCGCTGGCGATAGGGTAAGGATGAAAATCCTGCAGTCAAGCTGGTCGAGGGCCTCAAAGTCCACCCCCACGTCGGAAACCCCGATGCATGCCACCAGCGATTCGACCGCATCGGTCTTGCCGTGCGGTATGGCGATACCATGCTTCATGCCCGTGCTCATCCGCCGCTCCCGCTCGAGGACCGACTTCCGCGCGGAGGCGATATCCTTGATCTTGCCGCTCTTCGAGGCTGCCGCCAGCAACTCATCGATGATCGTTTCCTTGGTGCTGCCCTTGAGGTGCAATACGATTGAGTCCTGTGTGAGGACGTTCTTGAGGCTCATTTCGCCATTGTACGGTCACCCACATGAGCCGTCAAGCAAGCCTGGGATTGGGTGGACGGGAACTCCATCGCTGGCGTCATCCGCTGCCTGAGGACTATCATGCATCGATGAAACTCCGGATTCCTGACTCCAGCCTCCTCCTCCCCTTCGGGCTTCTCGCCCTCCTCCATGGAGCTGCCATGGTCCTCGGCACTGAGACCTTGGCTGCTCAAAAGGGAATTGTCTCGGCGACCTATATTCCCTGGCTCGTGGCCCTGGGCTTCGCTGCTGGAAGCGTGCTTGCTTTTGCGAGGCCAGGAACCTTTCCGGCCAGTCTCATTCTCATGGTCTGGGCCATGGCCATCCAGCTCATGCTGATTCCGCCGGGCTTTCCGAACACTTTCCGCCTCCTGGTCATGGCACCCATCCTTGTGCAGTCCGTCCTCGCCTTGCCGGCTGCCTGGGGTCCCGTGGCGGCTCTCCTTGAGCTGGCTTTTTTCCTTTCCGGCCAAGGGCCCAGGACTGTATGGGGCCAGGAAGTGAACGCCGCGACGCGGGAAACCCTTCTTGCGATGGGGGCCCTGGGACTCGCCCTGGCAGGAGGGGCCTGGGCCCTTCAGCTTGCCTTCAGGAAAAGGCGCGAGGCAGAAGCCGAGGTGGCCCACCTCAAGGAGGCGGTCCAGCAGGTCATCCTGGCCAATGTCGGCTTCCAGGAAATGACCACTACCGTGGAACAGGCTTCCATCCAGCGTGAGCGATTGCGCATTACGCGGGAAATCCATGATATCGTCGGATACACGATGACCAACCAGACCATGGTGCTCCAGGCGGCGGTGGTCCTGCTCGACCGCGACCACGACAGGTTGCGCGAACTGCTGGCCTCTGCGGAGGAGTCGGCCCGTGCGGGCCTCCAGGAAGTCCGGCAGGCCCTGCGGCAGCTCCGCCTCGGGACCGAGCGGCCCGAGGCCTTCATGAACCGCGTCCACCAGCTCTGCCGGACCTTCGGCCAGGCCACCTCCGTCGAGGTCGAGCTTTCCGGCGGGCAGCCCCCGGACGACATCCCGCCAGAGCTGGAACTCGTCCTCTATAGGTTCATCCAGGAGGGGCTTACGAACGTCTTCGTCCATGGCAAGGCGACAAGGGTGTCGGTGGGCATCAGGCTCGACTCGGGAGAGCTGACCCTCCGCCTGGCAGACAACGGACTCGGAGCCGGGCAGGTGACCGAGGGCATCGGACTCGCAGGGATGAGGGAGAGGCTGGCCCCCTTTGGCGGGACCCTCGACTACCAGGGCACGGTCCACGGTTTCACGATCTGGGCCAGGATTCCCCGCTCTGCGTTCTCGGAGCGGTCATGACTCGCATCCTCATCGTCGATGACCAGACCCTGTTCTCGGAAAGCCTCAAGGCTGTCCTTGAGTCGGCTGCCGACGGCTACAAGGTCTGCGGGCTGGCCGAAAACGGGCGCGAGGCGGTGGACGCGGTGGACGAACTGAAGCCCGACCTGGTGCTCATGGATGTCAGGATGCCCGTCATGGACGGAGTCGCCGCGACCCGCGTAATCAAGTCGAAGTACCCAATGCTGAAAATACTGATGCTGACGACCTTCGAGGACGACGAGTATGTCCGTGAGGCCCTTCGCTACGGGGTGAGCGGCTACCTTCTCAAGAGCATTCCCACCACCGAGCTCCTGGCTTCCATCCGTGCGGCCCTTTCCGGCGCGCTGCAGCTGGACCCGCGCGTGGTGCAGGCCCTCGTCGGAGTAGGAGCCGGGGATGGGGCCTCGGGCGAGGTGCCGGCCTGGTACGACGCCCTGACGCGGAAGGAACGGCAGGTCCTCGGCCTCATGGTTGCGGGAAGCCATAATGACGAGATCGCGGAGCGTGTCTGCATGGCACCGCAGACCGTTCGCAATTACATCAGCCGGATCTACGACAAGCTCGGGGCCTCCGACAGGATGGTGGCAATCAGGATGGCCAGGAGTTCCGGTCTATTCTAGGAACTGCTGTCCCGGGACGGCAGTCCCGAGGCTATTGTCCCAAGGCCGCAGTCCCGCCGACCGGGACCGGCAGGTACAAAACGGGGACAAGGCCGGTACAAGCAACTCTCAACAGATCGCTTGATTGGTGTGATACTCCGCCATCCCGTTTTCAAAGGAGAGTTCCATGAGGATTTCCAGGATCATCGTGATGACGCTGGCCTTGCTGGTTGCCATGCCCATGCTCGCGACTGCAGCCGACAAGGTCAGCCTGACCTTCGGTTCGTGGCGCACCGATGACGTTGAAAAGGTCAACGCCATCATCGCCATCTTCAACAAGACCAATCCCGACATCGAGATCACCTTCGACCCGACCAACCCGCCGGACTACAACGCTACACTCCGCCTCCAGCTGGAGAATGGCACCGGCCCGGACATCTACTATGCCCGTTCCTACGATACGGGCCGCGAGCTTTTCAAGGCCGGCTACATGGTCGACCTGAGCAAGGAATCCTTCCTCTCCAAGTTCGAGAAGGTCAACATCGGTCCCTGGACCACCCTCGACGGCAAGGTCTTCGGCCTCCCCCTGGCCGCCGTGTCCCATGGCATCTACTACAACCAGAAGATCTTCAAGGACAACGGGATCGCCATTCCCGCTACCTGGGAGGACCTCCTTGCCGCAGCCAAGAAGCTCAAGGACAAGGGAATTACCCCCTTCGCCAACGGCCTCAAGGACGAGTGGGACGTCTGCGAAGTGGTCTGGATGAACCTTGCCCCGAGCTTTGTCGGAGCCGACGGTCGCGTCGCCTACGAGACGGGGAAGCGCCCCTTCAACGATGCAGCGATGGTCAGCGTGTTCAAGGCTGTCCAGGACCTGGGTCCCTACCTACCGAACGGTTTCCAGGGCGTCGACTACAACGCCATGCACGCCCTCTTCACGATGGGGAAGGCAGCCATGTTCTTCGACGGTTCCTGGACCATCCCGGATGTCGAGAAGGCCAGCCCGGACTTTGACTGGGGTGTCTTCGCGGTCCCTGCCCCCAAGGGAAAGAAATCAGTCGTTACCTTCCACCCCGATGCTGGCGTAGCCATCAATCCCGCGAGCAAGAACATCGCGGCCTCCAAGGTCTTCCTTGCCTGGCTCGCCGGACCCGATGGCGCCAAGGCCATCGGCGACAACATGGTAGGACTCTTCCCGATGTCCAAGAACACCGTCACGCTCAGCAACAAGTATGCGAACGCATTCCTGGCCTTCAACAAGGACAGGGCGACCGATGTGCGCTTTACCTGGCCCATGCTCATGTCCGGCAAGCCCAGCGCCTACGACCTGGTCATGAACGGGAGCATCGCAGTGCTCAATGGAAAGAAGACCCCCAAGGCAGCCGCCGACGACCTGGCCGCGGGCCTGGCGCAGTGGTACAAGCCTGCCAAATAAGTCTATTTGAGCATTCCGGATCGAAGGGGGACTGATGGCACGGACGAGGAACAAGGGCTTGGAGCTGTCCCGGCGGCCTTTCTGGCTGCTGTACATACTACCGGGACTCGCGCTCTACCTGGTCTTCATGGCCCTGCCGCTGGCGAATTCGCTGCGCCTGAGCTTCTATACGGGTTCGGGCTTCCAGATTGACGACTTCATCGGCTTTGACAACTATCGGCGCCTTTTTTTCGATCCGGACATCTCGGGGCAGTTCTGGAACGCGTTCCGGAACACCTGGGTGTTCTTCGCCATCACGATGCTGGTACAGAACACCCTGGGCCTCAGCTTCGCCCTCCTGCTTTCCAACAAGAACCTGCGGGGGGCAGCGGCCTTCCGTACCCTGATCTTCATACCAGCGACCATCGCCATCGTGGTCTGCGGCTTCCTCTGGAAGCTTCTCCTCGACCCGAACTGGGGCAGCGTCAACCTCCTGCTCCAGTCGGTCGGGCTCGGGAAGCTGGCCGTACCCTGGCTGGGGCTCGAATCGACAACCCTCCCGGTCATCACCCTCGTTTCAGCCTGGGAATGGATGGGCATACCTACGATGATCTTCCTTGCGGCCCTCCAGGGCATCCCCGACGACTACTTCGAGGCGGCACAGATCGACGGCGCCTCGGGCTGGCAGGTCTTCCGCTTCATCAAGCTGCCCCTCCTGTTGCCTATGGTCGGGGTTGTCAGCATCCTCACATTCACCGGCAACTTCAACGCCTTCGACATCGTCTATGCGATGGCTGGAGCCAACGGAGCCCCCAACTTCAGCGCCGACATCCTTGGTACCTATTTCTATCGTACGGGCATAGCCGGAAAGCACCCGGTGGGAATCCCGGACATGGGGCTTGGCGCAGCCGTGGCTACGATAATTTTCATGGTCCTCCTGGTCGGGGTCGTATTGATGCGGCGTTTCTCTTCCGGGGACGACTCCACCAAGGGAGAGCGACGATGAGCAGGACCAGGCGCTTTCCCCGTTTCCTCGGCAGCTACCTCATCCTGGGGCTGTGGACCATCCTCGTGCTTGGGCCCCTCTATGTGATGGTGATCAATTCCTTCAAGCCCCAGATCGAGATCTTCTCCTCGCCCTTCGGGTGGCCGAAAAAGTGGAACTTCAGCGGCTACCTCGCACTCTGGAACACCGGCCACTTTGGACGGTATTTCATCAATTCCCTGATCATCACCATACTGTCCATATCGGGCACGGTACTCTGCGCCACCCTGGCTTCCTTCGGCCTCGTCAACTGGAGGACCAAGGCCTCGAGTCTTTTGTCCCTCCTGTTCATCGCAGGCATGATGATCCCGATCCGCATCGCGAGCATCAATCTCCTCCAGCTCATGAAATTCCTCGGGCTCCTCGACAAACTCGTGAGCCTACTCCCTATATATATAGCCATGGGCATGCCGATGGCTGTCCTTATCATGTCGGAATACCTGCGCACGATTCCAAAGGAGCTGACCCAGGCGGCCTATATCGACGGGGCGGGAAGCCTCCTGATCTTCCGGAAGATCATCCTGCCCCTGGCGCGGCCTGCATTGGCAACGGTGGCGATATTCAACCTCGTGAACATATGGAACGACCTCTGGTTTCCCCTCATCTTCATACACGCGGACGACCAGCGGACCCTGATGCTCGGGGTGACAAGGCTCTTCGGCCAGTATCAGACCGACTGGACCAAGGTCCTGGCGACGCTGACCATGGCGACAATACCGATACTGCTCCTTTACCTCGCGATGTCGAAGCAGTTCATCAAGGGTCTGACTGCGGGAGCCGTGAAGGAATAGGGTTATTGTGATGGACCGGGAAGGAGCGTGTCGCCAGCGCAATTCCGGGGAGTTGGTCCGCTGCGCCGTTCTGATGTGGCCTGCCGCCTCGGCCTGCCAGGTGGTCAGATGAAGTACTTGGCTTCCCGTTCCTTGGCATGTCCCTCGCGTTTTGCCAGGACCAGGGAGGCAGTGCCCGCCCAGATGATGTCAAGGAAGGCTCCAGCGGCTGAGAGGGGGAGGGCGACGGGGACGGCGATGAGGTAGCCATTCTCGAAGCCGCGTCCGAAGAGGGCGGTGATCGCCATGAGGGCGGTAATGGTACCCGTCCCCGGCACCGTACCAAGCACGACGGTCATCACGGGGGCTACTGCAAGGATCCACAGCAGGGTGCCCAGTGATATGCCGAGGTCCGAATATGAGGCAAGTACGACAATGAAGGTCGTGGACGTGACCAGGGCCGTGCCTGCACGTCCGAAGATCGCAGCAACCGGGATGGCAAGGGCACTGGCCCGGCGACGGACGCCGAGGCTCTCCTTGGTGTGCCTGATAAGCGAGCCGAGCGGGAAATATGCATCGCCTGAGACGAGGCCGCCGATCGCAGGCCCGACAAGCGCATAAATATAGCGGTAGGGGTTCTTCTTTCCGAGAAGGAAGAAGAGTGCGATAGGGATTATTACCAGGGCCATGACGAGGGTCTCGACGCCTACCACGAGCAGGAGGGGCCTGTAGAAATCGCCCGAGAGGGACTGTTTGAGCTGGAAGGCCGCATAGGCCGCGACCGCTATGACCAATATGCCGAGGAACTCGGTGAAGAATGCGTTGATCTGGTAAAAGGCCCTCGAGAACGAGTCAAAGAGCAGGATCGCGGGTTTCATCAGGGCCCGGTCGTGCGAGAAGGACAGGCCCAGAAAAACCGCCAGGAGGCAGATCGGGAGGAGGTAATCCCCCTGCACCAGGGTGGCGAAGACGCTTGAGGGGAAAAGGGTTCCCAGATACTGGCCGATAGCCGGTGCCGAAATGGCCGTTCCAGAGTCGGCAACCAGGGGTATGCGGCCGGGGTGGAACAGCGCGGCAGCAGTGACTCCGATGAAGGTAAATGCGATGATCGAAAGAAAGAGGAACAATGTCGCCCGCCCGAGATCCTTCCAGAACTCGTGGTCCTCGTTCAGTTCGAAGACGGCGATGGGAAGCGAGAAGAAAAGGAGGGGAATGAGGGCATAGCGACCTATCGCTATGGCGACTCCGAACAGGGTGGAGAGTATCTTCGAGGCCCCCGCGTCTGAAACGGGCAGCACGAGAGCTATCGCGCAACCAATGAGCGATCCGAGCAGATACTTCATCCAGATCTTCATGCCGCGAGGATACCGGCAGGGACAGGAGGCGTCAATTGCCGGCGCCTGTCGCAAGCGCCTGTCGCCGGCGCTTATCACCAGTGGACCCGCCTTGTCCAAGCTCCCTGTCATTTACTAGTATCTGTCGATGCATTTTTCCGATGGAACCGCCGCTGACCCTGCCCTGGACCTCGCTGCGGCTGGGCTTCGCGGATTTCCTTGCGGCTCTGGCGTCTATGCTCCCTGCGAGGGGATCGACATACGATTCCTTGCCTATGAAGCTGATCTTTCAGCCATCGAGGCAGCCACGCTCGCCCTCGACCTCCTGTTGCCTGAGGGGACTCCTGTTGGCACGGCCGCTGACCTGGCCCGTTCGGTTGATGCGTATGGGCCAGGAAAGAAGCATGGAAACCTTGCCGATCGGCTGTCGCTGTCCCTGGCCCGCTTCCTCGGCGCGAAGGGGAGTTCGGAAGCCTTTTGTGGCAGTCCTGTCTCCCTCGTATCGCTGGAAGGTGAGGCGCTGCGATCACTCGCTGAGGCCTGTGTGGCCTATGAGCTCCCCTTGGTCGTACTTTGCCCCGAAACCGGTATCATGGGCCTGCCATCTTCACTTCTGGCCGGCTCCGGCGGCTCCGTCTATCCTATCGGCGTCAAGGGCGGGAAAGGGGCCATCCAGCTCCTCGAACGTGGCGCAGCCCAGGAGGCAGGCCCATTCCGGCTCCTGCCATTGGGTTCCGGCAGCCCGCTGCGCTTTGTCGGAAGACTGGTCCATCTTATAGTGCGTTTCTTCGAGGAGCGGCGCGGGTTCGCAGGAGAACTGTACCTTTCGGTTCCAGATCGCGACGACGAGGCTCTGGCGGTTGCGCTCTGGGCCTGGAGTTGGGGCTTGCCACTTACAGGAATCCTCGTTCCGCAGGAGCGGCCGGTTCCAGCACCGGGAGCTGGTCCCGCTGCAGCCCTACTCAACCGCTTCATGGAGGCTTACCCCCATGCATCCCTTCTCCTTCGTCCCGATGGCGTGGATTTCCGCTCGGGACTCGAAGGACACGGCAAGCTTTTCCTGCTCGATGTCCCAGGCGATGAGGCCTTTGATGGTGACGCCCCAGGCGGTGACGCTCCAGGCGGTGACGAATCAGGCCCGGGCATGGCGCTCCCACCTGACACTGTGGTGGAGCCTGGACCGGGGCGACTGGGGATCGCCATGGAAGCAATTGCGAAAAGATGGCAGGCCACTCCCCGGAGGTTTCGATGAGCTTTGCGGCGACAATCCTTCATTACTATGAGAACCCCGGGATGGACAGGGTCCTGGCGCGGGTCACCGGCCTGTCATCCGACGGGTTGTCGGTTCAGCTCGATGCGACCCTGTTCTATCCGGAAGGTGGAGGACAGCCCTGCGACGGTGGGCGCCTCGGCGGGATATCCCTTGAATCGGTGACTGAGGAGGAAGGCCAGATCGTGCATCGGCTTGCCCTGCCCCTGGCCGCGATGCCCGGCGACGAGGTGGAACTCGAGCTCGACCGCGGCCGTCGCCGCGACCATAGTGAGCAGCATTCTGCCCAACACCTCCTTTCGGGAATCCTGTTCCGCGATTCAGGGATCGCGACCAGGTCCTTCCATCTCGGGAATGCCCGCTCCACGATCGATGTGGACGCAGACCTGTCCTCATTCGGGGACGACTCGATGCTGCGCCTTGACTCAGCGGTCGATGCCCTCGTGGCGGAGGGTCGGCGCTTTGTCATCCACCGCTGTCCACCGGAAGATATCGCCTCCCTTCCTCTCAGGAAGGCCCCTCCGCGCGGCAAGGGGGAGATACGTGTAGTCGAGATCGAAGGTCTCGATCATAGCCCCTGTTCAGGCACTCACGTCCCCGATGCGGCCCGGCTTGGCCTGGTCCGCGTAGTCGGTGCCGAGCGCTACAAGGGAATGACGCGCCTGTCGTTTGTGGCCGGCGGGCGCGCAGCCCGGGAGTTCAGCCGCCTTCATATGGCAGTACGGGATGCTTCGCGCCAGCTATCGGCCCCTCCTGGAAAACTCGCGGAAGAGGCTGGCCGTTTGCTGGCAAAGCTGGCTTCCGAAGGGATCCGGTCCAGGATTCTCTTGTCCGCCTGGGCGCGTCTGGCCGTCGCCTCCGCCCTCGCCAGAGGCTCTCCATTCCCCCTGGTGGAGGCCGACGATGCCGGCCCAGGGGGCCTTGAAGCCTGCCTCGAGGCCCTTCGTGAGGCGGAAGCTGCCGGGCTTGTGGCCCATCGCGAGGGCCTTGCTGTAGGCCTGATGGCAGGGCGGGGTTCTGTAATTCCAGGGGCAATTCCCTCCATCCTGTCCCAATTCGGAGGAAAGGGTGGAGGGGTCGGTGGCCGGTTCCGGGGCGTTTTCCCGGACAAAGCGGCCCTCGATGGCTTCCTCCGAAACGCGTTGGTGGAGTTGGAACGGACCTGAAAGTGCCTCCTTTGCCTGCAAATCGTGAAAAAAACGTCCCGACTGGCGCTTTCCTGCCATTTTTGCGTTGACAATTGTTACAATCACAAATAACATCAACACCTAAGGAGTACACACATGAGCACAGGCACTTCCAATATCATCCATGCGCTTTCCCTCGTTGCATCCGCTTCCTCACGCGCCCGCAGGGCTGCCGAGGCCAGGCTCCGTGCCCGGGACCTTACCTATGCGCAGTATCTTGCCCTCGTCGCCCTGACCGAGCATGACGGCCTTTCCCAGGCCCAGCTTGCCCATGCCCTGGAGACCGATTCCACCACTGCCATGGTCCTTCGCGGCTCCCTTGAGAAAAAGGGTCTCGTCGAGCGCAAGGACCACGAAGGCGATGCACGGGTCAAGCGCATCGTCCTGACCACCAGCGGCAAGAACGCAGTTGCCCACGCAAAGCCCGACATCAGCAACCTGTTCTCGGGTTCAGGCGAGTTTTTCAGCGAAGGCGACCTGAAGAAATTCGTCACCCTTCTCGAGAAGCTCCGCGCCTTTGCCCTCAAGGCCATGCCCGTCCAGGTATCTGGCCAGGGCACGAAGCGCAAACCTGGCAGGCCCAAGAAGCTTGCCGACAAGGCTGCGAAAACCTCCGGCCGCAAGCCCCTTGCGAAAGCCGCCGCCAAGCCCGCCGCAAAGCCTGCGAAGCCGGCAGCGAAAGCCGCAGCAAAGCCCGCCAAGAAGGTTGTTGCAAAGAAAGCAGCAGTCAAGAAGGTCGCCGCCAAGAAGGCTCCCGCCAAGATCGTCAAAAAGGCCGCCAAGCGCTGAGCAGAGAAAGCATTCCGAAAAGGCCCCCGCCTCGGCGGGGGCCTTTTTCATCAAACTGAAGCAACGGAAAACAAGCAATCCCCAGTTCTGAGCCTCCAATCGGCCAAGGCCAGGATGCCATGGCAATCGCGGGCGTCAGAACTCAAAGGGTCGGCGGTTGTCTGCGAGGCGGCGAGAAAGGTAATTCCGGTCGAGCCCCAGGTCAGCCACGAAGGACCTCATGAGCTCCACCGGCAGGAGGTTCTGCTCGGCGAAGAGGTAGACGAGGGCCCGCTCGGCTACGCAGGGGACCAGAAGTGAGGCGAGGTCGGGAGCCTCGCCGGCGGACATCGTACCTGCGCGGAGGCGGAGGGATGCGGCAAGCCGCGAACTGCCGATATCCTCGGCAAGGGCCAGGAGTTCGGCGAACAGAGGCGCGGTGTCGCCGCGGGCTGCCGCTTCGCCCAGGGGCTTCAGGGTGAGGAAGGTGTATTCCTTGGCCGGAAGGTGGTGGTGCCTGTCGCATCTGGTGCAGTAGTTGGGTTCCCGGCCGTCGTCCTTCGTGCGATCGCCACCGATGATGATGAGGGGATCGAAATAGAGCGCCGGGCATTCGGTCCCGTCCACAAGGTAGTACCTGTAGGTATAAAGGGAATTGGAAAGGCATTCCGGGTGCTCGCAATAGGCCGAAAGGGGGAATACGTCGGTAGCTGTCTCGAGCAGGAGGCGGGCGGTCTGATTGAAGATCTCTCTGCGGAAATTGAGCACCAGCGTTGGACAGACAAATACCAGGCCTCTGGCCTCCGACTCATTCTTCATGAGGTAGGCGATGCGCTCGTCGAAGAAGGAGGCTTCGTCCACGATCCAGGTGCCTGCTTCGGGGTTCTCCGCAAGAAGGGTCTCGAGGGCGAAGGAATCGCGGGCCTGGCCGATGCTCGATCCGCAGCGCTCGTAGCCGCCGCGCCAGGCGAGGGCGTCGGGCGGATAGTCGGCGAAGCGTCCCGAGTCGAGTGCCTGCCTGACGACGAATATCCGCCTTCGGTCCGCGCCCCTGGTAAGGGTCTCCCTGGCTGCCGCCCCGGTCTTGTGCCTGGCCACCAGGCTGTCGCGCCAGAGCCGGGCCGAGAACTCGGTCTTTCCGGAGCCCATGGGGCCAACCACAAGGACTCTGCGGCCGGGCCGGGAGAAGTCGAAGTGGTTGAAGGGATGGTGCACCTCAAGGAGGGGGAAGCCCAGGTTGCGGAGCAGGTGCGCACTTTCCGAGAGTTCGTCGTCCATCCGGAAGGATCCTCCCAATTATGAATGGTTGGGGTCGGTGGAAGCCTTCCCGATGCCAGGAAGTGCATCCACGACGCCCGGCCTGATCCTTGACTGCCCTATCTTCAGGGCCTTGAAGGGGTGCATGTCTAGGGCGTTGCCGCTCCATCCATGTATCGCATCGAGGTCGATGACGTTGAGGGCGAGGCTGTAATGGAGGGGAAGGCAGGCAGCGCTTGCCAGGAGCCTCGTTTCGGCCTTTGCCAGCGCCGAAAACCGCTTTGCGCCGTCGAGCGAGGCCGATTCAGCCAGCATTTTATCGTATTCGGCGTCCACATACCGTGCGTCATTGAGGCTGGACTGGCTCTCCCACATCTGGAGGAAGGCCAGGGGGTCGGCGAAGTCCCCGATCCAGGTGCTCAGCGCGACAGTGTAGCCCGAACCCTCGCGGCCGGCGCGGACCTTGTCGACATAGGTCGAGGAGGGAATTGTCACGATCTCGACCTCGAGACCGATCTTTTCCCAGGCAGTCTTGATGATGCCGGCGACACGAGCTGAGTCCTCGCCGCCCTTGGGGATGGCAATGCGTATTTTCGGGATGCCCTTGCCATCGGCATGGCCCGAATCGGACAGGAGTTTCATTGCGCGATCTGCATCGGCAGCCTGGATGCCCTTGGCCTCGGAGTAACCCTCGAGGGGAAGCACCAGGGTCTCCGCGGGAGACGCGTAGGACTCCTTGGACCTGATATCGCCCCAGGGGAGGAGCAGGGCAAGGGCCCTTCGGAGGTCGGCGGAGTCGAAGGGGGAAAGGGCGCAATCGAAGTAGAGGTACTGGGTGCCGAACATGGGTCCTGCGTGGATGGCGTTCTTGGAAAGGAGGGCATCGAGGTTCATGGGTCCCGCCAGCCAGTCGATCTCTCCGTTGTCGAAGCGCGCCGTCGCATCGTCGTCATCATCGGTGAGGATGATGCGGATGCCGGGAATTGCCACCGAGTCGGCGTCCCAGTAGCGCGGGTTCTTCTCAAGCATGATCCCGGTGCTGGAGCGCGAAGCGAGGGTGAAGGGACCGTTGACGGGGAAGGATGCGCGGGCGTTCCAGTCCGTGACGCTGATCATCGAGGGATGGATCGGCGAGAATGCGTGGTGGCAGAGGAGGCGCGTGAAATACGCAGTGGGGGCTGCGAGCCGCACTTCGAGGCCCTTGTCGCCCTTCGTCGTAATTCCTACTTTCGAGGCATCCTTGAGCTTTCCTGTCCTGTAGTCGCGGGCGCCTTCGATGATGTCGAAAAAGGTCGCGTAGTCGGCCTTGGTGGCGGGCGAAAGGGCACGGATCCAGGCATCCCTGAAATCACGGGCCTTGAGTGCCGTGCCGTCGGACCAGGTTGCGCCTTCCCTGATCGTGAAGTTGTAGACGAGTCCATCCTTCGACCTGCTGAAGGCGGAGCAGGCGGCCTTCACCGGCTCGAGCGTCGCGGGGTCGTAGCTGAACAGCCCCTCGTAGATGGCCGTAAAAAGCTGGGCCTCGGAGGCGAAGATTGAATGATGGGGATCGAATTCAATATCAACTGCATTGAAGGCGACCACCACGGTCCGGGCCTGGGCGGGGACTGGCGTCGTACCGGCCTCCGCGAAGGACCTGGGAGGTCCCATGGTGATGCCGGCAAACAGGCCCGCAGCAAAGACGATATTTCGGATACGCGACATTGGGCCTTCCTTCATTTCATTCCAGTTTGGCGCCGAGGCGGCGGAGCTGCTCCTCCTCCTCGACCTGGGCGTGGTATTCATGTCTTTTCTGGTTTGCCTTGATGATGCAGTTCTTGATGGTCGTTATTTCTGCCTTGATGCCCTTGAACTTGCCCCTGTCATTGCCTGGGAATACTGCCTTGAAATGGTCGTCGAGGGCGTTCATGCGCTTGACGAGGATCTGCAGCTCCTCGAGGTTGCGCTCGAGGAATTTGAAGACGTGGTCGTCGGCAGCGGTTTCGAGGCGCTTCATCGTAGGGCCGGAGCGCATGAGCAGGGAACCCAGGAGGCGGAACTTCCGGGTGCCGTCCTCGATGAACTCGGCAAAGGGTATGGTCTCGCTTTTTTTTTCGCCGGTCAGCGGATCGGGGAGGAATATCTCGTACTCGAGCCTGGATGTGCCTCCACCGAAAAATTTCTGGAGCATCTTGCGGATCTGCGCCCCGAGGCCGCGGTCTGCTGACTCGATGGCAGAGGAGTTGGCGGAGAGCTTTGTGATCGCCTCCTCGATCTGGCTGCCTGCGCTGGCCAGGATTCGGATTCCATCGAGGAGGATCACCTTATGGGACTTGGCATTCCTGGTTTCCTTTTTTTTCATGGTCTCGACGGCGAGCTTTCCCAGAAGCGCTTCCCGGAGTCCTTGTCCCCCGTCAGACCAGTCATCATCGAGGATCTCCGCGATCAGTTCGGGGATGAAGGGCCGATTGCCGGCCGTCGAGGAGAAGCGCGCCTTGACCTTGCGCAGCGCCTCGTCGCGATGCGTGAGCGCCAGGTTCGCATCCATGTCCATACCGGTGATGACGAGGTTCCTGACGTCGAGCTTGTAGGCTTCCCGCTGGAATTCCGACAGCGCCTTGAGGGCTGCCAGTATTTCATGGGTCATCTTATCCAGCTGGTTGACCGACTCTCCGATGATGCCTGCGGACAGCTGGTCCCCGCCTTTCTTGATCATGCCGACCAGCTCTGCGACGCCCCTTGTGGTTGGCTGCGTGCTGTTTTCGGTCAGCTGCGCAAAGCTGATGAACTTCACGAAGGCGAGCATGCGCTTGATCCGCCCGAGCGTAAGGAACTCGGTGTCGAATTGGTAATAATTATTAAGGAATTCGACATAGGAGACATATTGGGAAAGCCTGAGGCTCATCTGGTCGCTGCGCTCCGACTCCTGGAAGGGCTTGTCGCTCGGGTTCGTGATGTCGGAAATCTTCATTTCGTCCCGGTACGGGTCTTCGTGGATTGCGCCTTTCTTGATGAGCATCGATTGAAGGCCGCTCAAGGACAGCTGGAATAGCTTCCAGCTGTCCTTGAGCTTTGCCAGCTCGTTCCGTCCGAGGCTTTCGCGCTTGGATTCCACCGCGCGCCCGAGCTCCAGAACGAAATTCCCTTCATCCGCCATGGCTCGCATTATCGGCGAGATCAGGGCATATGGCAAGGCGGAGGGGGCGACGGGGGGGGCAGGGATACTATCGGAAGGTCGAATTCCGCTTCTGGATGCAAGCATCGAGAGGGCTTTCGGGCGTAGCTAGGGGCATGAAGCATTCACTTTGGCCCTTCCTGATGCTGCCTGTATCAAGCCTGGCTGTTTCAGCCTGCTCCGTCCTGGTCGCGGGAACCGAGATCATCGAACTCTTCGTGCCCGCCCTTCCACCGGGCTGGGATGGACTCAGTCCCATCGATCTGTCCCTCACCTGGATCGATTCAGAGGGTCGGCACAGGAATATGCCAGTCCAGGCGGGAACTTCCGTTCCCGTGGAGCTGGCCCGGGGAAGGAGGCAGGGCATCCTCGTTGAAGCTTCATATCGCGGGCATGCGCTTAGGCCAGGTGGATCGGTGTATCCCGACGACCTGCAAGCAAGGGCTGGCCTGGGGTTCATGGGCTCGGAAAGACTGCTGGCAAGCTGGCGTGGCGGATGGAAAGCGAGCGTTGCCCGGGCAATAGCTGAAAAGGATAGTCCGGAAGGCTATGACCTGGGCCGCCTCGAGGCACTCGCTGCGGTCCGGCTCCCCGATCCCTGGGTCCTCGACCCGCAGGCCATGGCCCTGCTGTTGCTCCGGGGAGGTTTTTCGGCTGCAATGGTGGCGCTCCCGTCCACGAGCGATCATGCCCTGCCAGGAAAAGTCAGGTGGGTCGGCGAGAGCCCCTTCCAGGCCTTCAACCGATCTGAGCCTCTATCCCCTGCCGAATCGGTGGGGCCCGCTGCGGCTGAAAACGCTGAGGCTCTGGATACAGCTTCCGACACAGCGGCCCTGGGCCCAGGGCTCTGGCACTTCTTTTCCCCCGACCTCGAATTGCTGGTTGGAGTATTTCCCGACCGCGAAGCCGTCGTGCTTCTCCGAAATCTCTCGAGGCTAGAATCCTTGCTCCGCGAGCCGGCGCTCGACTTCTTCGAGTTCCTCCTGGAGGCGGGCTATGCTCCGTTCCAGGCGAGCCTTGTCCTTGAGAAGCCGCTCTTCCGGATCCTCCGGCGGCCGCTGGGCTGAAAAGCGGGCACGCACCGAGGCCGGGCTCGCGCCGCCCTTGAGCGCCTCAACCGCCATCGAGCGCTCTGCAGCGTCCCTGATCCCGGCCACCATCTTCATGCCGTCCCAGCCAATGCTCGGGTCGATGGAAAGGCCTGCGGCCTTGACCGCTGCGACCGCAGTGACCCTTGGCACGCCAAGCGCCCGGTCGATGTAGTCCTCAAAGCGGGTCTTCCATCGCTCACAGAGGGTCTGGGCTTCGATCATGAGCTTCCCGAACTCGAGCATGAGGCGACCGTTTTCGGAGATGCAGCTTTCCCTGATGCGACGCGTGAGGTCGATGAAATCCGGCTCGCTGTCAAAGGGATTGGAATGGAGACCCTTGGCCTCCGCAGCGACGAGGAGGTCATGGAAGATGCCCCAGAATTCGTTGGTATGCGCGCGTCCGGAAGTGTCAAAACCCCGCCGCTCTGCGTGGAGATGGTGGGCGTATTCGTGGAGCGCCGTGTAGACCAGCTGCTGGTC
>JBAXTA010000529.1:0-1986 GCA_037130415.1 Spirochaetota bacterium | reverse complement strand
CTTCCATGATCTCCAACATATCAGACGTGATCGCTATCATGGGCGCCGACGGAATCATGACCTACAAGAGCCCGAACATCGAAAAATTATTCGGCTGGCTGCCTGAGGAACGCGTCGGGACCAGCGGTTTTTCGACCGTGCATCCTGATGACATCCCGGCTGTCCAGAAGGTCTTTTTCACCTTGCTGGAGAAAGACAAGTCAGTCAGGACTCTGGAATTCAGGTATCAATGCAAGGATGGCAGCTATAAACCCATCGAGCTTACAGCCGCGAATCTCCTGGGCGACCCCCATATCCAGGGTGTCCTCCTCAATTACCGCGACATTTCCGAGCGCAAGAAGGCGGAAATAATCCTACGGGATATGAATGTCAGCCTCGAGACCGCAACTGACATCGCCATAAGCATGAAGCAGCAGGCAGATTCGGCCAACAAGTCAAAAAGCCTCTTTCTTGCAAACATGTCCCATGAGATCAGGACACCCCTCAATGCGATCATCGGCTTTTCGCAGCTGATGAAACGCGACACTGCGGTGTCGGACTCCCAGAAGGAAAACATAACAGCGATCAATCTTGCCAGCGAGCAACTGCTCTTGCTTATCAATGACATCCTGGAACTGTCGAAGATCGAGGCGGGGCGGATGGTGCTGAATCCTTCGACTGTCGATCTGCATGCCCTGTTGGACGACATCCAGGTGATTTTCAGGAAGCGGGCAGAGGTCAGGCATCTAGAGTTCACCTTCGAGGTCTCGGCAGCGGTCCCTCGCCTGGCTGTGGTCGATGAGGGCAAACTGCGACAGATATTCTACAACCTCATCGAGAACGCTGCGAAATTCACCCTTGAAGGCGGTATCGCGGTCCGCGTAGCAGTCCGAGACCTGGGCGAGTCGACCATGAGTCTGATCGCGGAAATACAGGATTCCGGAATAGGAATTCCCGAAAGCGAAAAAGGAAGGCTTTTCAGGCATTTCGAACAGACGAGCGCAGGAAAGGCCACAGGCGGGGGCACGGGTCTGGGACTGGCGCTCAGTCGGGAGCTGGCCGTATTGATGGGTGGTGACATCAGCGTCACCAGCGAGGCGGGAAAAGGCTCGGTGTTCACCTTCCATGTCGGGATAGGAGAGGGGGAGGGCCTTGCCATCACGGCGGTCAAATCCAGACGCATCATAGGCATCAAGGACAGGCAGGAGCCTGCCCGGATACTGATTGTCGACGACCGACAGGAAAACCGGCGGGTCATCGCCAAACTCCTCGGCTATGCGGGATTCCAGACGAACGAGGCAGACAACGGAAATGAGGCTATTGCGATATTCTCGGAATGGGAACCGCATCTGATCCTCATGGACATGCGCATGCCCGTGATGAACGGATACGAGGCGACCCGCCGCATCAAGTCGACCGACAGGGGCAAAGGGACGCCTATCGTCGTACTTACCGCCAGTTCCTTCGTGGAGGAGCGGAAAAAAGAAATCGCAGGCCTTGTCCAGGGCTATATACGCAAACCCTTCCACGAGGACGAGCTGTTCGCCGTCATAGGGAAGGCCCTGGGTATTGATTACATTTATGCGGAGGAAACAGCGCAGCCCTCAGCTGGGAATGTCATGGATAGTGGCGGAATTTCCGAAGAGGACCTGGCGGGACTCCCGGATCACCTGTTTTCCCAGATGCGCGAGGCGCTGGCGGTGGCGGATTTCGGCCTCCTGGCTAAACTCATCGGATCCATCGATGTTGCCCATTCAGCCTTTGCAGGGCGTCTTTGTATCCTTGCTGACAATTATGACTTCATTGGCTTGCAGGAAGCCCTGGATCCGAGGGAGCGCTCCAATGGATAGAAGCCTGGAAACAGGCGCGGGCATTCTGGACATCCTCGTCGTGGATGACGTGGCGGCCAACCTCAAATTCCTTGGGGGAATACTGAAGCCGGAGGGGTACAGGGTCCGCCAGGTTCCCCATGGCGAACTGGCCCTGCAGGTGGCGGCCCGGGAAAAG
>JBAXTA010000528.1:0-1986 GCA_037130415.1 Spirochaetota bacterium | reverse complement strand
TGGCCGAGATGGATCCGCCGGTGCCTGTCACCAAGTCGCCGACGCTTCGGTCCCCTGCAACCAGCATGTAGAGGATCTCGAGGCGCTTTCCGTTCGCGAACAGGGACACCAGCCGGGCCGACTTCTCGAGCTGAGCCTCGACGACCGGGCCGAGGGGCGACATTGCCGTGGCGCCTTGCAGCGTCATCACTTCTTTCCGAGAAACCCGGCGAAAATGGCGATGGGCCTGTAGAAGGCGTGGGCGAACTTCGAAAAGGCGAAGAGCAGCACTAGTTCCATCGATACGACCGTATGGAGGAGGAACACGATGCGGTTGAGGCTGCTGGCCCAATCGGCGGTGACGGCGATCTCCATCCAGAAGCCGGAGATTCCGGCAAACCACAGCGATCCGAGAAAGAGCCAGTCCGAAAGGCTGCTTTTCTTGTACGCGGAGGCGATCTTCGTGAGCCGGTAGTAGATCGCCAGGCTGGATCCGTAGACCAAGGCAATGCCGGAAATCGTACCAAGCAGGCGGGTCGGAAGCCAGACCTGGGTGCCCGGGTCCTTCAGGATAAAGTTGATCGCAGTGGCCACGAGCAGTCCGATGAAGCCCCACATGATCGAAAGATGCACAAACCAGGGCTTGACCGCCACGGGCCGGGTTCTCCAGAAGGATTCCTCGTCATTGTCGCAGTTCCGGTAGCGTTTCATGGAAATGAGTTCGACGATGGTTTTCTTCACTGCGTCCACAAGGGCAGCCCAGGGCTTTTCGGGAAGCTTGATGCCCTTGAACAGTCGGAGCAGCATCATCACCACGCCGACCACCATGGAAATGACCGTCAGGATCATGACGATGAGGCCGACATTGTGGATGATCTCGTAGGGCATGGCTTCGAAGATCCAGCGTGATACCACGTGGTCGGGCTTCAGGGTGAGCATGAAGAATCCGAATACCAGGGCGAGCAGGAGCGAGAAGACAATCGAGAGGGGATTGCTCGTAAAGAGGAGACGCGTCAAACCGCTGGGCTCGCTGCGGGCAACCGCGTAGCGCCGGAGGGCTGCCATGTAGTTCTTCGGGTCCGCATCGCGCGGGCAGGTATCGCTGCAGGATCCGCAGGCGTAGCAGAGCCAGAGGGCCGGATCGGCGAGGGCTTCTTCCTTCATGCCGAGCATGCCGTAGCGGAGGAGCTTCCGTGGGAACTCGGCGTTCTTTTCCGAAAGGTTGCAGACAGC
This sequence comes from Spirochaetota bacterium, assembly GCA_037130415.1. Classification (GTDB taxonomy): domain Bacteria; phylum Spirochaetota; class Spirochaetia; order Treponematales; family Rectinemataceae; genus CAIJMU01. The sequence continues at coordinate 774 of JBAXTA010000528.1, read as the reverse complement.
GGTGCAGGTTCCGCAGTTGTAGCAGGCGCTGAAATCGCCCGCACCGTAGCGCTTGAGGGTTCGCTTGAAAGAAGGGTCTAGTACTGACATGGGTTCACCGCTTCCGCTGATAGGAATAGTATTCGTCGTCGTCATCGATGCCCTTCGGAACGAGGACCCGGTACTTGACCATCGTCATCACCTCGAAGGTGACGTCCTGGGCGTCAAAGCCCGTCGCCAGGGCGATGGACGGGATGCTCATCGCTTCGTCGCCGATAGCCGCCAGCATGGTGTTCCACCGCGCGGGGAACTCCTTCATCTGTATGCTTTCCTTCCCTGACGCCTCGCCCTCCCCGCTCACCGAGGGGGCGATGCCGGAGGCCGCGGCGAAGGCATCGATCATCGACTCGATCTCGGCGTTCGTATAGCGGGCCAGGTCGATGGCGTCGCTCGGACAGACCGGAGCACAGATGCCACAGCCCACGCAGGCGGAGCTGTTCACCACCGCCACCATCTTGTCCCCATGCTCCGCCTCGGTGATCGCGCTGTAATCACAGACCTCCGCGCATTTTCCGCAGTAGCTGCAATCGGCCTCGTGGACGCGGGCGACGATGGGCTCGAGCTCGATCGTGCCCTTTCCGATGACCCCATAGATCTTGGAAGCGGCAGCCAATGAAGATTGCACGGACTCCGAAATGGTTTTCGGTCCCTGGCAGGAACCGCCGAGATAGATGCCGTTGATGACCGTCTCGACGGGACTGAGCTTGGGATGGATCTCGTTGAAGAACTTGTCAC
>JBAXTA010000527.1:0-1992 GCA_037130415.1 Spirochaetota bacterium | reverse complement strand
CCTCATCCTCGGTGGCGGCCGGGGAAAGGGCGCTGACAAATTCCGCTACCTTATAGAGCGAGTCCGCCTCGATCCTGCGGAGTTCAGTGAGTTCGGCGGCCACCCGAATTACGGAGGGGCCAGGCGCGACAGATCCCCTGGCATAGGCAACGAGGGCAGCAAAGGAAAGGAACTCTCCGAAGGCCTCCCGGTTGAACCAGGCGGTCCCCTCCCAGACGTTGACGGAAAGGACGTTCCGGATTTCCTCTGCGGTTTCAAGCTTCGAGAAGAGGCCCTGGAGGCTGTGCGCCGAGGGCGATCCATCCTTCGCGCCAGTAGCAAGCGGGCTGCCCGCGAGGACCATGGCCAGCCAGGTGCCACGCCAGGCCTGATGACCAGTGACCCCAGAGCCACGCTGGGCTTCGCGCAGCTTCCTTTCGAGGGCAAGGCGTTCCGCAAGTCTTCGCGAACGGGCGGCCAGGTCCCTCGATCCCCTCGATCCCTCAGTGACGAGTTCCGACAGGGAGTCGAGGACAAGGAAGGAAAGGGCCGATTCGGGTCCTCCCTCACGGGTAAACCATTCTGAAATGGTTCTGGCGGCTTCGGTTCTGTCGTCGGCGAGGGCGACAAGGCGATCCATCCCGAAGAGGAACCTGTCGCGTGCGGCAGCCGCCGCCTTTGCGTCGGCCTTCCTGGCCTTAGCGCTGCCAGCTGCCGGCTCGTCGGGTCCGATACCTTCCTCGGCCGACTCCTCCCGGAGAAGGGTCCGCAGGGCGCCGAAGAACTCCAGGGCGGCCTCCATGCAGCCCTCCGGCGGGGTGAAGTCCGCCTTCGCCCCGACCCTCACCATTGCTTCATTTTCGCCGCCGGCTGTTTGCACGCCGCCGGCTGTTTGCACGCCGCCGGCTGCTTGCACGCCGCCGGCTGCTTGCACGCCGCCGGCTGCTTGCACGCCGCCGGCCGACGGCGCGAGCCTCAGCCTCGCCGCACTGATGAACTCGAGGCTGAGGAAGCGTGCCAGGATGGCATAGAGTTCCTTTCTTGCCAGGTCCTCGGTCGCCTCCGAAAGGTCGATTACTCCGCGACCCCCGAGTTCGTCGTGGAGGAGGGTCCACAGCCCGCGTGCGTCGTCAGCCACCTCGAAGATGTCGAGGAAGACCTGGCACTGGTAGCCGTCGAGAATGACCTTCAGGCCCTCATCGATGACCTCGCGCGAGCGGCGGAGGTACCAGAGGCTGCTGCGCTGCTCGCGCATGGCCAGGTAGTGACCGCGCTCCCGGTGGAGGCCGAGGGCTTCGCCTAGGCTCCGCCTCTCCAGGTGCTTGGAGCCATCGGGGTTCTTGACGGCAAAGGGCGCAGATTCCCGCACCCGTCCCTCCGCGCGGGCGAAAGCATTGTTGCAGGCCACCAAGGCGGCTTCAGATCCGGAGCGGTTGCTGTACACAAAGGCATTTTCGTTGATGCCGCCCTCCTGGCCGACAAGGTCAAAGAGGAGGAAGTCATCGACGCCGGAGAAGATGTGCCTGCGCTTCAAGAGGGGGAAGATCTCACGCTCGTGGCGTCCGAGGAGGACCTGGTCGGGACTTTCATCCTTGTAGGCCCGGCGGTATTCCATGCCGTATTTCTCGGCCAGGCCTTCGAGCTGGCCGTGGCCGAACATCGGCAGGCCCGGCATCGTGGCCATCAGGGTGCAGATGGCGAAGTACTTGTCGCCGTCGCCGAACTGGGCGATGGCCGTCTCCTCGTCCGGATTGTTCATGAAATTGACAAAGCGTTTAAGTATGTCCTTGTCGAACTCCTGGGTATTGCGTAAAGTTTCCCGGTACTTTGCGTTTTCTTCCTTCTTGAGCATGTTCATGAAGGCGGAATTGTAGACGCGGTGCATGCCGAGGGTGCGGACGAAGTAGCCCTCCATCATCCAGAAGGCCTCGGCCAGGAGGAGGGTGTCGGGAGCCTCGGAGGCGCACTGATCCACCACCTCGCGCCAGAACTCGTTCGGGATGGCGGCCTCGA
>JBAXTA010000526.1:0-1997 GCA_037130415.1 Spirochaetota bacterium | reverse complement strand
GGGTGAAGCAGACCGAAATGAAGCACTTCACGCAGACCTCAGCCTCCCGGCTAGACCGAAGTTTCTTCCTTGCAATCCAGTAATTAACGTATAGATATAAGATTAATTAAAATGTAGCCGTTTTTCACTGGACACGTTTTGGATCGATGCCAAGGAGCGAGAAGGCCTGTGCCTGGAGAGGGGTCGGATCTGTGATGGTGACGAAGGTGTGGCTGGGCGCAGAAGCCGGGGCAACGATGTTGTAGGCAATTGTCCCGAGATCCGCGAGTAGGCTCCTGAAGCTATGGATCGGCTGACCGGACTCATTGCAGGCGGTTCCTTTTTTGTGCATCGCGCCACTCGATGGCTCCGTGGGAAGGACAGGCGAAGGGCGGTTGTTCCGCTGCGCTGAGCGTTCCTCGTCATCGAAGAGCACCGGCTTCAGTTTCTGGCGCATCTGCCACTCCACGTAGTAGGCGAGCATACAGAGGAACACATGCGCCCTGACGCGCTCAGGCGTGCGGTGGTGAATGGGTCGGACATGCAGATCCATTGTCTTCATTGAACGGAATGCCCGCTCGACGTTGGCGAGACTTTTGTAGGCATTGACGGTAGCATCGGTGGACAAGGTGTCTTCCGGCACGTTGGTGCGCACCGCGTACAGGCCATCACGGGACGCTTCGACGGCAATGGCTTCGATCTTGCGACGGCAGGTGAAGCCATCGTCGGAGATGGCAAGCAAAAAATGCTTGGCCATCTTGTGGCTGTTGATGATCCGTCCAACCCGTATTCCGATCTCGGCCTTGCCTGAAAGGGGGTTCCGCTTGCGCTTCGTGGCGGCGACGATCTTGTCCAGGTCCTTCTCGGTCGCCTTCAGCAATTCCTCCCGCTTCCTCGCCCGCTCCTCCGCGAGAAACGGGTTACGGCATACGACGACACGCTCTCCGGGGTATGCCTCGCAGTTCGAAAGCTCCACCAGGTTCCGTTCCTCGAACATGGAAAACTGAAGGCCGTGTTCCTCCGTCAGCTTTGCGATTTCCGGAGCCCGCAGTGCGGTGATCCAGTCCATCTCCCGGGGGCGCAACACTTCCTCGATCTGCACCGAGGTCAGCATGCCCCGGTCTCCCACCCAGACGACGTGTGACAGGCCGAATCGCTCCTTGAGCTTCGTCACCTGGTTGGCGACGGTCTTGCTATCCGATGTATTGCCAGGGAATACCTCCACGGCGATCGGACAGCCATCGGCGGCGCACAGCAAACCGAAGACGATCTGCGGATCTCCTCGACGGCTATCGCGGCTGTACCCGTAAGCCGCCAGTGGACAATGCCGACCCGTGACCCACGTCGAGGTGAGATCGTAGAGCACCAGGACTCCGTTCGACAGATGTTTTTTTGCGATCGCTTTTTCGATTGTCGGTTGCTGATGTGAAAGCCAGTCCATGGCGTCATAGGGCAGGGCCTTGCCGATGTCGGAGAGTCCCAGTAGCCTGCCCAGAGAGTTCGCAGCCGTTGCATCGCGCAGCATACGCCATGTCGCCAGTTTGGGCGCAGGCATGACTACGCGGGACACGACCATCGCCACAAGGAGCGGCCCAAGGACTCCTGGCGCTTTCAGAAGCCAATCGGCCACGCCGCAGTTCCTGGCCATGCCCAGCACCGCTGCCACATGACCATGAGGCAGGGAACGCACAATTGAAAACAATGCCTCATGAGAATCAAAGGCGACGCCGCCACGGAGCAACACCTTCAGCCCCTCGACGACATTCATGGGCAGGTCGGAAAGATTGGCGATGGTTCGCTTCTTGATCTTCCCGCCCTCGCGATACGACTCACGGAGCAGGATGGCGGGCGAGGAGTTCCGGTTGGGCACGATGTCGATGTACATGGCCTGAGTATATCACGATATGCCAACATGTAAAGCATATACTTAACTATTTACATGGGTACATTATAATGGCCTAAATCCTGTAAACCTTTCTGCGATATCACCTTACTGGAAATCAGGGGAGAAACTTCGG
>JBAXTA010000525.1:0-2001 GCA_037130415.1 Spirochaetota bacterium | reverse complement strand
ACGGTGCGCCTTACAACGCAGTCCACTCCAAACGAAACCTGCTGTAACTGTCCAGAACGGAGAACCATGTCTTGCGGAGAACCCCATCCCAACCCGCCCACTGGATCTGTGGGAATGGTCGCCGCTGAATTTGAGATCAGCAGGCTTCAGGAAGCCAATGCCTCGCTGACCCGCAAGTTGGCAACCGCTATCCAGCACTTCAAAGAGAACGCATCCCATGACTCTTGGCGATGCTCCTACTACCCCGAGTGCCACTGTGGGCTGTGGGAAGTCTGCGACGAAATGGGCATCGAGCGAATTGAACTCCCACCGAAACCGAAGTGATCTTGTCCAGGCGAGATTACAAGCGAAGTTAAATGGAAGTACGCTCGATCCATATATCTTCGGCTAGGCGGTTATGTTTTCTCAGTCGGCTCAGGCTCCAACGTTGAGGTAAGCCCCAACGACCAAGACTCAATAGTGTGGCACCACAATCTGCAATGCTGTACGAATCCCCTGGATCTGCCTTACACATTGGCGGTAACCAGGGGATTGTGTTTGACCCCACAACCGGCACCCACTGACTCGCCATATCCGCACTCACAATGTTGAACGTCTCGCTCATGCTGCACTGCAACCCCAAATCCATTTCGGCACACGTTTTCAAGAAGATTTCGTGATCCATCCAGGAATGCTCAATCAGTTTGTCCTTACGACCTTTGAACAAACTTCTCAAGTTGTGCATTATGGGTTCACCATTCTGCTCCAGTCGAGTCGCATTCACATGGAACTCCACGGGTAAATCATATTCATCACCAATCATAATGGATGCGACAGCCTGTTCGAGATGATTCTTAAATGGCCGGATCGCACCAAAGCAGCCAATCTTAATACTTCCTTCCAGTTTGGTCAACTTTTTTGTTTCATTTATTCGATAAAAGTTGGGTAGGTAGATCGCTTTCCACGCCTTGCGACTCAACAGGAATTGGGCTTCGTTCAACGTATGCTCTGAATTGAACGCTACGTAGACTCCAGGGATGCTAACGTAATCCTTGATCCACTGCACCGTAGAGCCTACGGTTGAGATGGAAGGGAGTTCTGAATGTAGGCGGGTGGCCCACGTAACCTTTGAGTAGTGTTTTGCCAGACTCTCCAGCTTCTCCGGTGTTACCCACATATCCTCCAGGATCACCAGGGTGGGTTTGTAGTGGTCCACTTCCCTGCTCACACAGTCCTGGTTGTCCACATGAACGATATGGGAGGTGATGTGGTTGTCCAGCAACATTTGGTGAACCATCCGGGCCGATACGTGTAATCCGCTAGACAGTCCAACTCCATAGAATTTACTAGGGTCATCTCGATATTTAAGGATGAACAGAACTTTGGTTGCCACAGCCGCCTCCCATTAGAGTTAGCGACAGTTTTTAATAATCTATATTGTGTTTTATGCGAACAAGTCATCCTCTTCCTGGATGGGTGGAATCTCAATCTCAGGGTATAGTTCCTGGAGTACCTCACTAAAACTGTCAAGGTTCTGGATGGCTGTCAGGGCAACATCCGAATCGGTCATCTTCTGCCATACTTGATCAGATGTAGTGGGAGTGGGGAGTAATTCCCTCACTTCTTCAACCAGTTCGCAGTACGAATCACTTCTTCTCAAATCATCCGTCACGCACCTTCGATTGCAATAGTTACCGCCATCTACCACCAAGCTGGTATCATCGTTTTCTGGGATCATATCACCACAACTATCACATCGGGTGCGGTCATCGTCATTGTCATCCCATCCATCTTCATCATTGCTATCCGAACAGTAGCTACATACATACTGCTTATCAGACTTCATGCTTTCCCACAGTACCTCACCACACTGGTTGCAAACCCCAAATCTATCCATAATGGCTTGATTGACTTCGTGTGTTCGGTCCGGATCTTCTTCAAAATAGACCTCCAGATTATCCGAAGACCCCGTAGGGATAGCGTCTAAGGCCTTCTGGTCCATCTTACGGACTACGCCCTTAG
>JBAXTA010000524.1:0-2002 GCA_037130415.1 Spirochaetota bacterium | reverse complement strand
CTTGTCTTTGATACTATTTGTTCAAAATATGAAAATCTGGGACAGGCTCTAGATATGACTTCAACACGGCCAGGCGCTGGTTCCGCGTGCCGGGTTTGCTCTGCTTCGCGGCCAGGTGGTCCATGAAACCCATCACACACTCACGGTTGCATGCGGCGAATGTGAAGGATCCCATCGTGATGCCGAGCACGCCCACAACATAGCGGCGAAACAACGAGAGGGCATCCCGGTAGGACTCCACAGTATGACCACTCCTGCCGCATTGTCTCGGCAGATACGTCTCCAGGAATTCCTGGGTCATCGAGAAAAACAGCGTTCCGGTCCGGTGGTCATTCCTCATGGCTGTCCACCTCCGGGATGATGTATGCGGAGACGGAGTCGTATCGTCGCACGGCGGGGAAGGCCTGGGCGATGGCATGATAGTAGTGCTGCGTCTCCGAAATGGACGCGTGTCCGAGGTAGCGGCTCAGGTAGGGCAACATGGCGCCGAGATCCAACCCGGCGTCCATCCATTCGTTGACCTTGTTCACGACAAAAGTGTGGCGCAGACAATGGATGGTGGGCCGCCTATCCACTGATGCGGCAGAAGGCGTACGAGCCCAGAGTTGGCGGAACTTCCGGTCGAGCGAGGTCTTCTCGAAGGGCCGGTCCAGCTTCATCCCCGGGAAGAACCACTCGCGATCGGGGACGATCCTGTGCATCATGGCGTCATAGTCTGCACACGCGGACTGGACATCGGCGGCGAGTGGCACGAGCCTGTCCTTGTCACCCTTGGAGTGGAGAATCCTGATCGACCCCTCCACCAGATCGACGCAGGAGCGACGGAGTCGACAAGCCTCCACGAGTCGGAGGCCGCAGCAATAGTAGAGGCGGAACAGGATCCGGTAAGTTGGTCCCAACCGCCGCAGGCTGGGATGAGGTGGCTCGTAGGAGTCTACAGCCGCGTAGAACTCAACAAGTTCGCGCATGGACAGGATATGCGGAGCGCGCACCGTTTCTGATGCATAATGCTGCGGCACATATACGTCTATGCCGAGCGACAGCATGTACTGCGCCAGCTGCCGCACGAAGGACACGCGCTGGTTGCGCTGGTTCTTGCCTTCCGTCGATCGCTGTATTGCCCACTTCATGACCAGGTCGCGGGTGATGGTATTCACTTCGTGGCCTTGTCCGATGCAGAAGCGGTCGAAGGATTCAAGAACGTATTCCTGATGCACGTAGGCGTAGCCGCAAGCCCGTTTCTGCTCGCTGAGCCCAGTGATGTAAGGCGCGAGGGGGCTGTGGAAGCCGCTCATGCGATCGCCCCGGCGGTCCCGATCCCTGCGAGTCCTATCGCGCACCGGCGCATCTGTTTTACGTCGGTCGCCAGGTATTCATCGACCGAGGACGGATCGGAGTGCCCGAGCGCGCGGGATATCATTGATATGGGATTGCCGGCTGCAAGAAGCCTGGAAGCGAAGGTCTTCCGTGCCATATGCAGTCCCCGTATATCGGCCACCGAACTCTTTTTACCAAGGATAGCCACCGAAGACCTGTAACAGCGAGAGCGTGTCGCCGCCGCGTAAGGGCGATTCAAACTGATGAAGACGTTGGGGATGTCGCACTCAGGACGCCCCTCGAGGATATACTTGGCCAGGGCGTTCCCAACCTCGACAGGAAAGGGCAATGTGAGCGGCGAACCGGTTTTCTGTTGGACAATGGATATCGTAGCTGCTTCCCACGAGATGTCGGACAACCGCAACCCGCAAATGTCGATGGAGCGCAGACCCATCCGAAGGGCGAGCGTCGCCCTGGCCGCGCTTCGGAGTTCCGATGGTGTGGAGCTTTGAGCGCCATGCGACCGAATGGTGGCGATCTGCGAGTCTGATAGGATGCTGACGATCCGCACATGGGAGGCTTTCTCGGTCGCGAAGGATCGCTCCAAGGTTTCCGGAACGAGTCCGCGTTCGGCGAGGAACCTGATAAAACCCCGTATCCGGTAAATGTAAGCGTTCTTGCCCTC
>JBAXTA010000523.1:0-2012 GCA_037130415.1 Spirochaetota bacterium | reverse complement strand
GGGCCCCGATCATCCAGCCGAAGTTCCGCATGCCCGGAGTAGCGAAGGTAACAAGCGTCGCGATGACCATGCCGATGCCGGCCCAGAGGATGCCCTTGCGGGCAGTGACCGGCGAAGCCATGGCCTTGAGGCCAAGGATGAAGAGGGCGGCGACGATGAGATAGGAGACCTGGATGGGCAGATCAATGCTCATTTAGTCCCTTCTTTCTTTTTGCCGGGTTTGAACATCGCGAGCATCCGCTCTGTAACGACGAATCCGCCAGCTGCGTTGGCCGCACCGAGGAAGACCGCCACGACGCCGATGCCGATCTGCAGGGGGTCACTCGGGTCGGCGGCGCCGAGCGCAACCATGGCACCGACGAGGACTACCCCATGCACGAAATTGGAGCCCGACATGAGGGGCGTGTGCAGGATGACCGGCACGCGGGAGATCACCTCATAGCCGGTGAAAGCCGCGAGCATGAACACGTAGATGTAGATGAAGTCACTCATGATGAGAGGTTTCCTCCGTGGGCCTTGCGCACTCCCTCGTGGACGAGGGCGCCGTCGCGGGTGAGGCAGGATCCGGCCAGTACCTCGTCGGCGCGGTCGAGGGTGAGTTCCCCCTCCTTGATGAAGGGCGAAATGAAGTTGAAAAGGTTCTTGGCGTACATTTCCGAACAGTGCACCGGCATGCGGCTGGGGAGGTTGGTCGGCCCGAGGATGGTGACGCCACCGACAAGGACCGTCTCCCCCGCCTTTGTTCCCGCGACATTGCCTCCGCCCTCGGCAGCCATGTCGACCACGACAGCGCCGTTCTTCATCCCTGCGACCATGGCCCCGCTGATGATGAGGGGGGACTTGCGTCCGGGCACGGCAGCAGTGGTTATAAGGACATCGCAGCCAGAGACGGCCTTGCCGAGTTTTTCGGCCTGCTTTGCCTTTTCTTCCTCGGTAAGCTCGCGGGCATAACCGCCTGAGCCTGCAGCCGAGACCCCGGTATCGACGAACTTGGCACCGAGTGACTCAACCTGTTCCTTGGTTTCGGGACGGACATCGTAGGCTTCCACGATGGCACCGAGTCGTTTGGCCGTGGCGATGGCCTGAAGTCCTGCTACGCCGGCACCGATGACCAGGACGCGAGCGGGCCTGATCGTGCCGGCCGCGTAGGTCAGCATCGGGAAGAATTTCGGGCAGGCACTGGCTGCGATGAGAACGCACTGATAGCCAGAGGCAGCGCCCTGCGAGGACAGGGCATCCATGCTTTGAGCCCGGGAGATTCGCGGGATCAGCTCGACGGCGTAGCTTTCGACGCCGGCCGCCATCAAGGCCTTGATCCGTTGGGGATCCTGCCAGGGTTGGAGGTAGCCCACGAGGACGCTCCCACGCTTCATCAAGGCAATCTCTTCCAGGGAGGGAGGGGCTACCTTGAGGACGACATCTGCAGTGCCAAGCAGCTCGGCCGGGGAAGCCACGACCAGAGCGTCTGGAAAGTCAGTATCCAGAATGCTGGAGCCCGTACCAGCACCGGCCTCTACCGCGATTTTCGCGCCAAGCGCGGTGTATTTTTTCGCGACGTCGGGTACCAGGGCGACCCGCCGCTCATCCTTTCCCCGTTCGCGGGGAACGCCGATGAGGATTGCCATGTCAGCTCCTTGTTGATCTATGCGAGTTTGAAATCCTCGGTCCGAGTGGAAAAATCGAACCGATGACGCGCGCTAGGGTACAACGGCAGGTCCTTATCGGGCAAGAAGATTTGAGGCACTCCCTCCGATTTCCTTCCCCGAAGGCCACCGATTTCCAGCCACGACCCGCCTACCCTATAGAAAAGCAGGACTAAGCAAGTCTACACTGATGGAAACCCCGATTTCGGGACAAGGAGAAAGCCATGCCTACGGTTCGCAGTCTTCTCGCCTCAAAAGAGTACGAGACTACCTTTTCGGTCGGAGTCAACGACCCCGTCCTTGACGCACTCAAGTCGATGGGAGCCAAGAACGTCGGAGCCATCCTCGTGAAGGATGGGGAAAAGTACG
>JBAXTA010000522.1:0-2014 GCA_037130415.1 Spirochaetota bacterium | reverse complement strand
GGGCTTTCTTCCAGTTCCTCGACGGCAAGCTCTGGGTCATCATCCTGAACCTCGCCCCCGACCGCATCGACCACTACTCCATTTTCGCAGACCTCTCGGCCAAGTACGGCGACCCAGCCCGCCTTGACCCCCAGGCAGCCACATGGGAAAGCGCCAGCATCCGGATGGCCCTCGAACGCCCCCTCACCCTCCGCTACCTCGACCTCGGCATCTTGGGAAAACTCCGGGACGCTGGCGCTGCCAAGGCCTCGGTCGAAGAGCTCGAACGAAGGGATTTCCTCGGAGGGCTGTAGTCCGACTCGTGGCCCCGCAGCGGTACCACGCGTTGGAGAACGCCCGGAAAGCCACCGTGTTTGCCAAACCACGCACGCGGCAGTACACTCCCTTCATGGACAAGCGGCAGCATTTCATTCCAATCGTTCTTGCCATTTTGATCCCCGCAGGCTGTACCTTCGCAATTGATCCATCCTTGGCCTCGCGCCTCACGCGCCCGGACCAGGAGCTCGCCTTGGTCGATACAAGCCTTCCTTCAGCCTATTCTCGTGGTCTGGCCAGAACGCTGTCGGTGGCTTCAGAACCGAGTCGCGACCTCAAACCCATCTCAGGTCTGAAGATACTTCTTCGTGCGGAGGTGGCCCCCCCCGTAGCTTCCGATGGAACGCCGCTCCAGGCTTCGCATATCGCCATTTCGAGCAATGGAAAGACAGCCTATGTGGCCTCTATGCAGCGGGGCGAGGCGAAGTTCGGTGGGCTGGACGTTTTCGATGTCTCAAACCCCTCCTATCCGAAACTCCTTTCGAACGAGCTCTTTCCAGGCGGTGACATAGCTGCCCTCGCCCTTGACGAAAAAACCCTCTACCTCGCCGGTTCCAAGGACGACTCAAGGGGCAATGCCTGGGTCCTCTCCCTCCCGATCCAGGCCAATGGGGTCGTGGCAGCAGCGTATCGGGAGCGCCACCTTCCCGGCCGGGGCAAGCATCGCGGGCTGGCCTGACCTCCTCGACGCAGCGCGGGGTGGGAAGCGCGGCGGAAATCCTGACGTAGAGTGAGGGAGTCTTGAACATCGAAAAGCTGGGAATCCATGGCTTTGCGTCCCTTGCCTCGACGAAGGGCGGCGGCTTTCTTTCCTACCTGCTGACCTTCGCACTGGTCGGTCTGGCCTTTGCTGTGCGCCTCCTCATCGCGCCGGTCAGCGCGGGTCTCCAATACCTTACTTTCTTCCCGGCGGTTACCCTTGCCTGCATCGTCGGCGGATACCGAAGGGGCCTCTTTGCCACAGCCATGGGGCTTGTCCTCGCCACGTTCATCTTCACTCCACCCTACTTCTCGTTCTCCTTCACGGTCCTGACAGCGAGCCTCTGGTCCAACCTCGTGTTTCTTGCCGATGGCTTGATAGTCTCCTTTTCCATCGAGACCATGCACCGCTTCAGGCGGCGTTCAGAGGCCATGCTTGAGGAGACAGTCGAGACAAAACGTCGGGTGCAGGACCTCAACGAGGAATTGCGGCGACGAGTGCTCGAATCGGAGCGGCATGGCCTGGAGCTCCGCCGCTTCGAGGCCATTGTCGCCTCTACGGATGACGCGGTCATCAGCAAGTCCCTCGAGGGGACCATCCAGAGCTGGAATGCGGCCGCGGAAAGGCTCTTCGGCTATTCAGAGGAAGAAGTCATCGGAAAGCCCATGACCATCTTCTTTCCCCCCGATCGCCTGGACGAGGAAGCGGCAATCCTCAAGCGCATATCCCAGGGAGAACGGATCGAGCATTTCAGGACTGTGCGGGTTCACAAGTCAGGAAGCCTCGTCGAGGTTTCCGCGACAATCTCGCCCGTCCGGGATGCCTCAGGCAGGGTGGTGGGTGCCTCGAAGATAGCCCGGGACATTGGCGAAGTGATGCGCTACGAACGGGAACGGGAGGAGTCCAGCAAGCAACTTGAGTCGCAGCTGGCTGAGATCACCATGCTCAAGAACAGTCTCCAGGAGCAGGCCATCCGGGATCCGCTCACCTGTCTCTTCA
>JBAXTA010000521.1:0-2023 GCA_037130415.1 Spirochaetota bacterium | reverse complement strand
TTGAAGTCTTCAGCGTTGATCGGCGGTTCTTCGTTGCTTAATATTGCCATTGGTATCGTTCGGACCAAAACTATGGCGATGTTGCTGGGGCCGTCCGGTATCGGATTGATGGGTCTGTATGGATCCATTATCGACCTTACAATTAATATTGCCGGAATGGGTATTAACAGCAGTGGTGTGCGGCAGATCGCCGAGGCTGTCGGTTCGGGCGACACCGAGAGAGTCGCTCGAACTGCCGCAGTGCTGCGGCGAATATCGTTTTTCCTCGGAGTGCTTGGCGCTGTTTTACTGTCTGTATTTTCCGGGCCTGTGTCGCTCTTGACTTTTGGCAGCGACCAACATGCTGCTGCTGTAGCGCTGTTGTCAATTAGTGTGTTTTTCAATCTGGTATCCGCAGGTCAAGGGGCATTAATCCAAGGAATGCGGCGCATCTCTGATATGGCCAAGATGGGGATATTGGGTACCCTATTCGGCGCACTCATCAGCATCTTGGTGATATATTTCCTGCGCGAGGAGGGTATAGTAATATCGCTCATACTGGTTGCCGGTATGAGTATCCTCACGTCATGGTGGTACAGCCGTAAAATACAGTTACAAAGACCTTCAATACCGGCTTCCCAAGTAGGCCAGGAAGCAGCCTCCCTGTTGAAGCTCGGTTTTGCATTCATGGCCAGTGGCCTGTTGATGTCAGGAGCTGCGTATGTGGTACGCCTCATAGTCGTTCGTAAAGTCGGTTTCGACGCGGCTGGCTTGTACCAAGCTGCATGGGCACTGGGTGGATTATATTTAGGGTTCATTTTGCAGGCTATGGGAGCGGATTTCTATCCCCGTTTAACCGCTATCGCCGCAGACAATACCGAGTGCAATCTTTTAGTGAATGAACAGGCCCATGTCAGTATGTTGTTGGCAGGGCCTGGTGTAATAGCCACCTTAACATTTTCGCCACTGGTCATTGCGCTCTTCTACACCCATCAATTCGAAGGCGCTGTGGAAATCATGCGCTGGCTATGTCTGGGAATGTTTCTTCGCGTTATTTCCTGGCCGATCGGTTTCATTATTGTCGCCAAGGGTGTACAAAACCTCCTGATATTTTCCGAGTTGGCTTGGACTGTTGTCTATCTTGGCCTCGCGTGGATATGTGTGGATTATTTTAATTTGAAGGGAGCCGGTATCGCGTTCTTTGGATCGTATGTTTTTCATGTATTGATGATCTACGTAATCGTTCGGCGGCTTAGCGGTTTTCGCTGGTCAACCACAAACATACAAACAAGTTCCCTCTTCCTTGTTTTGATTGCCGTTGTTTTTTGCAGTTATTATGTATTAACACCCTTGTTGGCGATGGGGGTCGGTACGCTGGCTGTTTTACTGAGTGGTGTTTACTCGATTCAAGTTCTCATAAACCTTATTTCCCCGGATCAGATTCCACTTCAGATGTTAAAGTTATTACAGTGGTTCCGTTTTTCCTCACCCACCTCCAATGAATACAGTGAATTAGATTCTATGGTCGAATTAAGGACAGGGGAAAGAACTGTAGAAAATAAGTCATTAGTCAGTATGAAACGGTTAATATTTTCATTCATGATCTGCACGGTATTTTCTATGTGGGTTTACTGGTATGGAGGGGTCTACGGCTGGTCGGTTAGTTTGGAATCTTTTGATCTGTATCTCAAGACGCTACTGCCAATTTTTCAGATAAGATAAAAGTAGAGGATACACTTTATCAACGATCATCACATCACTCAGTTCACAGCCATCAACCTGATTTTGCACAGCGTAAAAGAAAATCTGAAAAAGTGGCTCAAACACATGACCATTTTGGGTTCAGTTTAATTGGTTATTTACACCATGCCATAAGCTGCCCTTGAGAGTCGAAAATCTTTATATGTCGTTTACATCATTAAAAACTTGTGTGGGCCTTGGGAATGCCAAGGCCGCCTACTTTTCGAGTTAGTTTATATAGGTATTTATACGAATTGTCAAGACGAATTAACTGTGAAACAATGATTATATGTTTAAACAGAAC
>JBAXTA010000520.1:0-2036 GCA_037130415.1 Spirochaetota bacterium | reverse complement strand
TGTCCAGATCGACGATGGTAATCGCCTGGATACTCCCGGATTCGAGGTCGCGTGCGGATACGTGGAGGATATTGGACTCATCGATGGTGAAGTCAACAGCGATCCGTGGCATCCCGGCGGTTACAGGACGGAGACCCGCAAGGAGGAAGCGGCCCAGCGAGAGATTTTCGCCTATCACTGCCGACTCGCCCTGGAGAACATGGATTTCCACCGAGTCCTGGTTGTCGGTGATGGTCGTGAACATGCGCTGGCGGGTCGCAGGGACTGGACTGTTCTTGCGGATAAGGGGGGTAAAGCGGCCACCGTCGATCTCCACACCATAGCTGCGCGAGACGACATCGCGGACCTTGAGCCGCTCCGAGCCAGCCATCAGGGCTCCCTCCACGGCGGCCCCAAGGGCTACAATCTCGTCAGGATTGATGCCGCCTGAGGGTCGGAGCCCGAGCCTCTCCTCGATGAGGCGCCGCACGAGGGGAATGCGGCTCGAGCCCCCCGAGAGAATGAGGCTGTCGATGGCCTGGGCTTCTACCTTGGCATCCTCAAGGGCACGGGCAGTAAGTTCGAGGCTTCGCTCGATGAAGGGCAGGGCAAGGGATTCGAACTCGACCCTCCCGAGGGTGAACTCAGGGTGAAGGAGGCTCCCATCCGCCGATCTGTAGGCGAAAGGCAGGGCAAGGGTCGTCTCGACCCGCTCGGAAAGCTCGATCTTGGCGCGCTCCGACTGGTCGGCAAGCTGCTGGGCCAGGAGGCGGTCGGACTCCACATCGAGGCCATAGGCTTCTGAAAAATGGCGCTTCGCCCTCTGGTACAATTCCTTGTCGAGGTCGATGCCCCCCAGCTTTCCGTCGCCACGCGAGGCCAGGACGCTGCATTCACGCCCCTCCTGCCTGAGGATGGTCACATCAAAGGTACCGCCCCCGAAGTCATAGATGAGAAGGAGCCGGGGACTGGAGGCGGCAGCTTCGACCCCGTCCTTTCCGGCCGACAACCAGGCGCGGGCCAGTGAGGCCGCCGTCGGCTCGTTCAGTAACCTGACAATTTCAAGTCCTGCCAGCCGCCCAGCCTCGAGGAGGCCCCGCCGTGCGGGTTCTGAAAAATGCGCAGGCGCGGTGACAACCGCCTTGATCACCACCCTGCCGAGATGGCGCTCGGCGTCTGCACGCAGGGCTCCGAGGATGAGTGCCACGATCTCGGGAGGCCTGTACTCGCGCTGGCCCATCACGACCGGCGATGAGCTACCCAGAAGCCGCTTGATCGCAAGCACCGTATTGCCCGGATTGATGAAGGCCTGGTTCTTGGCTGACTCCCCCACGAGGATTTCGCCCCTGGAAGAAAGGGCCACCGCACTCGGCGTGGAGCGGGCACCGCGGGCATTCGGGATGAGGCTTAGCCGGTCGCCATCCATAAAAGCGACGAGCGAGTTTGTCGTGCCGAAATCGATGCCAATGATGCCTCCGCTCATTGCCCTTTGCCCCAGCCTTCGCCCAGAGCCCGGGCCTCGGCCTCCTGGCCCCGCCTACCCTCGTCGAGGGAAATGAGCAGTTCTACTTCAGCGATGGTTGCACCTACCCTGTTTGCGATGATATCTGCGGAAAAACCGTTGCGGTACAGCCCAAGGACGCTCTCGCGGCGGGATGGAGGGGCAGATTCAGGAACGCGGGGCTGGACCTGGACGAAAGGAGTAGGCTCCACCGCCACAGACTGTGATGCGGGCTGTGTAGCGGGATGGGCCGGAGGCCCTGCCCCTACCAGCGAGTCGAGCTCAGGCCCGAATCCCGAAGTAGTGGCCTGCACGATAGCTGCATGGCGTCCAAGCTTCGAGTAGACCTCCGTTTCGGTCTGCCGTTTTCCAGCCTCGCGCTTCAACACGCCAACCCTCCGGTCTGCCTCCGCTACGGCTTCCCGCAGCCCTGACAGGCGGTCTTCGATCAGGCTGATGTTGCGCTCGGTGGTCTCGTTGAGTTCGAGGTTGAGGAGCCTGACTTCCTTGCGCGCCTCGGCGAGGAGTCCGTCGAGTTCGAGGCTCTTCCGGACAC
>JBAXTA010000052.1:0-17987 GCA_037130415.1 Spirochaetota bacterium | reverse complement strand
TCCGGGGTTACTTCCGGGGTTACTTCCGGGGTTACTTCCGGGGTTACTTCCGGGGTTACTTCCGGGGCAGGGGCTGCAGTGGGTCTCCAGAGAGTCTGTATGAAGCAGCCAGCATCCTGGCGAAAAGTTGGCGCGCGCAGGCCGGCTTCTGCGCATTGGCGAAACATGTCCAGAATGCCGGAGCCGACTTTCTCGATATACTGCGCCAGGTAGAGGGGCTCGGCAACCAAAGGGTTGGGCGGAAGCGACGGGTGCGGCTGGGCGAGCTTTTCCAGGGTGAGGGGCGGATGGAGTTCACCGGGGTTCCAGACCTCCAGTCGGTCTGAAAAGAGCATTACTTGCACACTGCCCAGGCTCGAGTAGTCACGGTGAGCGACAGCGTTGACGATGGCTTCCGCCACCGCCTCGCGGGGCAGCTCGTATTCGACCGGTGCCTGTGGACCGAGGGCTCGGGTGCCGACCCTGCGATCGATCTTGGACATGACGAAATCCACCGCCTGGTCGACAAGTTCAAAGACCGTACCTCGATAGATCTGGTACGAGGGAATGGGCTTGCGAATGTCCATCCCGTGGAAGTGCATGCATTTGACTTCGGAGCTGATGAGGAAGCGTTGGGTTTGGCGAGCAAAAAGCAAAATAGCCGCATGGCTAGGCTTCCCGCCGTCCAGAAGGTTGAGATGCGCAAGTGTTTCGACCGGTGGCGTGTCTTCCCGCAAAGGATATTGGCGCTCGCGGCGCGCAAGTCCCAGAAACCATTTCACTTTGTCATCGGCTATGTCGGCCAAAGTGGCCTCGGGACAGGCTGAAGCATCGAAGGGCTTTGTGCGGAGACCACCGGTCCTCTCGAGCTGTTCAACCAGGCTGGCATAGAGAGCGGCGATGAGATCGGTGATGTCATCGAAGCGCCGACGGATGAGCTGGCTTCCCGCCAGGCGAATGAGGTTCACCATCTTGGGATTTCGACCCGAATCGTCCTTTCCCTTCACGAAGACAAGGCGAGTCTTTCCCACCTCCGTCGCCTGCGAGAACTCGCGCTCGGTGGGCGAAATTCCGGAGGAATCCTCACTTCCGTAGTCCTGGCCGAACAGGCCGACATACAAGGCGCAGCGCCTTACCTCGTCGAGATAGACCTCATCGGCGCGTCGATCGGAAGCCGGCAGATCCTCGAAGAGGAATACCTCGAAAAATAGTCGGAGCAGGGGATCGCCCTGAACGAAGTCTCGGATCGCCCGCCGCTCCCCGGCGAACTCTTTCTGGACGCTGCTGATGAAGATGCGCGCTAGCATGCCCGACTCCATGTATTCCGGATTGGCGCTAGGTCTGCGATCACAGCCTGTCTCCCTCATCCATCTGGCGCTCATAGGACTGGCGTACGAGTCCCATGATGTAGGGCAGTTCGTCGAGCGACTTGAGGCTGACTTCCACATCGCCATTGCCATAATGCCCGACGCTCGTCACGTCCCTGCACAGCTGCTTCGGATCATTGATCTCGGCAAAGGGCATATTGAAGGTGAGCTTCATGCGCCGAGCCTGCGGAACTACATCCACGAAGTTGGTCTCAGCCTTGTATGCCACATAGGGCTTGTAGAACTCCTCGTTCACGCAGGGGTCGAGGGCGAGCACTTCCTTGCGGAAGACCTCGAATACTTCGCGCAAACCAGGACTGAGAAGGTGCGGATGATCTTCGATGGTGGAGTTGCCTGTTGAAGGTATTCTCTCCGGCAGATAGGCAGCGAGGATCGTCGTATCGAGCTTTGGCCCAGTCCAAACCGCGAGCGCTTGATCGGCGAGGCGTCCAGCGCGCTCCTTGATCGCGGCTTCATCCCATGCATCGATTTGACCGAGCCCGGTGTTGAGCTTGAGTGGGCTTTGCTTGAAGCCCTCAGGAATATCGCGTTTCTCAGCAAAGGGTCGGTCGCTGTACTCGGCGTTGTACCCGGTGAGCGTGAGGTTGCCGAGCGTGTGCAGCCATTCTTGCTGTACGCGCTGCCACTCGGCTCCGAGATCCTGCTTCCACGCCGCAGGTAGATCGGGGTTCTGCGGCATGATGTGCTCGATGGAATATTCATCCACCGACACCCGCTCCTTGCGCCCGTGGTTCTCGAGGCGGCGCAGCCAGTAGCCGCGGCTCCGGAAGTTGTACAGGTCGCGGGTGTGCAGGTCGCGACGAAATTCATCATCACTCGGGAAGCGGCGATATGAGGGCAACGTAAGTAGATGCGCTTGGATACTTTCGAGGTAGCGGTCCTTCCTGAGCGCCTTGCCGAAGTTGGCGAAGGTCTTGTTCATCGAGTTGGTAGGAATGGCGCAGATGGCGCGACGGAAGACGTAGGACTCAACGAACCTCACCGCGGCAGCGAAATCAGTGGCGCTGAGCTTGTCGTTCACATAGTCGTGGTACAGCTCGAGAAGGAAGGGGTAGGCCACGTCGACCTTCAACTCACGCAGGTCGTGGAAGGCTATTCCGAGGGTCACGTCCTCCTCTCTGCCCAAAGCCAAGGCGCAGAAGTAGCGTGCAAAGGCGCGGATCTCCTTCACCAGCGCCTCGATGCCCGCCTCCCGTACAAGCTTGGTGCGGGAATAGTCCTTGAATGCTTCGTAGACTTCACGCTCTCGAGGGATGTCCCCGGTACGCACCGTTAGGTAGTGGCGCATGAAGCTGTCGAACTGGCTTCCATAGGCTTCTTGGCCGAAGTCCTGCTCTATCGGCCTCCAGTACTCTTCGTAAAGGCGGGTCTGGAGCGCGGGGTCGAGACCCATGAGGATGAAGTTGCGGATAAGGTCGGCCTGGCTCAGCTCCTTCCCGGTGGAGTTCATGCTTTCGAAGATGAGCTGCGGGTTGTCCTGGTCACGGCTGAGGGCGATGTCCACGACCACCAGCTTGGCTAGACCGCGGCAGACTGCGGCTAGGTCGCCCTTCTGCTCAGCCAGCAGCTCAGTGAACAAGGCGAAGTTCTGCGTCACGTGTAGAGACGGTTCCTGCGGCTGCTCGGTGTTCTTGATAACCGCTTTGAGCGAGGCATTGTCGGTCTGCGAGAGCAGTAGCTTGAAGAAGCGGTCGCCTTTTTCGAGGCGGTTGGTCAGGTAGTACTCGCGTAGTTTAACTCCGGAAAACCCATCGATCGGTTCTTCTTCCCCCAGCGCGCGCGACAGTGCCTCAAGCAAGAGAGCCACCGTAGTCAGGCGCTGTTGGCCGTCGATCACGAGCAGTGGTGCTTGATGCGTGACCTGGGATAACCCCTGCTCGACATAGACGATTGAGCCAATGAAATGGACCGCGATTACATCGCTCGACCCGGCTCGCAGGATGTCATCCCAGAGCTGGCGACACTGCTTGTCCGTCCACGAGTACGTGCGCTGGTAGATTGGAATTATGAATTGCGATGATTTCTGGAGGAAGCTGAGAAGCTTGGCTTCGGTGGCTTTTATTTTTTGTCTCCTTCGATGGAAGCAGAGGAATCCATGGCCTGTTCCTCCAACACGAGTTGCTCCTTGACAAGCTCAGCCCGGAGTTCCTCCTCGGAGGGAAGCACGAGCTTGTACTTGCTGGCGAGAAGCCGCTCGTAGTAGAGCGTCCTGATCTGGCGGTCCAAGGCACGGGTGTTCCAGTTCTGGTCAGCTGCCTCGTTCATATACCAGATGCGGGCAGATGAGTCCTCCACACGAAGCAGTGATCGGAAATGGGTCCAGCTCAATTCTGGACGCAGCGCGTTCAGAATTGGGAATGTGCGATAGAAGCGGCACATATGCCACAGGTTGCGTTCATCGAACCCTTTACCGAACTCCGCTGTCAGACGTACCGCGATGCGAGGTAGCAGCTTGGTTCCATATTCGGCGCGCTCGGCGCCTCCCTGTTCGAATTCGACGATGTGCCGCCCCACCGACCAACCCGTGCCGATTTGCACCGTATCCACGGCGTGCAGGGCTTTCTGCCGACCGGTGTGGATGATTTCACGAAGGCTGGCCAGAAGGTTTTCGACTCCCGGACCATCTACTGGGGTGGATACCACAGAATTATCGATATCACGTTCCTTCGAACTCATGGCTGAACTCCATTACCCTCACCATCCCAGTATTCCCGATAAGCATGGATATAGCGGGCGGTCGCCTTTGGGTCGATAGTCCAATAATGACGGCAGAGCCGCTTGAACAACTCCAGCACAGCTTCGTAGCCGCAGAAGTCGAGAAGGCCATCGAGTGTACGTTCGATGCTCTGCGCATCACGGGAGCGCGTTTCCAAGAGTTCGTCGACAAGGGGCGCATAGAGATCGGCTGCCTGGCTCTGGAGAGCTTTCATTTCTCCGGCGAGTCCGCCGATCGCTTTGAGTAGGGAATCGTAGTCACTCATTCCCGATCCTCGAACGCCGTCATTTCTCGTGACACTGTCACGGGAATTTGCTTCCCATAGGCCGCACTGGCGCCTTGAAGGTTCTCGTTCACCCCCCGCCCCCCTTCAACAGCCCATCCAGCAGCCCTTCCGCTTCCTTCTCGATCGCGAGGATGTCGGCGCTGATCTCCTCGAGCGTCCGGAGGGGCTGGGGCTTGTAGAAGTGCCTCGTGAAGCTCACCTCGTAGCCGATCTTGGTGGCCTCCTCCTTGATCCATGCATCGGGGGTGTAGGGCAGGACCTCGCGGCTGATAAAGGCCTCGATGCCGCCCTCTTCCAGAAGAGGCACCTGCTCGGTGTCCCGTAGGTCGGAGTCTGGCTCGTACTCGACGACGCAGGCCTTGCCGGCCACAGTCGCCTCGAAGAGGCCGTGTAGGGGGTCGGCCTTGGCCTTCCCGGGCTTGTGGACCTTGGCGATGACCGGGGCGGCGGTCTCGACCCTCCAGCTCAGGGCCTTGAGGAGAAGCTTGAGATCGGCGGCGGGGAGTCTCATATCGGCCTTGTCGAGGGCGGCATCGGCGCGGGAACGGAAATAGTTATGATCTTCATAAAGCGTATCACCGAGAGCCTTGCGCAGGACGGTTGCCGCTTCGACGAGCCGGGCGTCACGATCCCAGGTCTTGGCGTCGAGGAGCTTCTTGATCTTCTTCTCGCCGAGGCCCTTCTTCGTCGCGCCGCCCTCACCGTCATCATCGTCCTCGTCGTCGCCACCCCATTCGGCGAGGCGCTTCCCCACCTTGGCTTCTATCTTGGCTAGTTTGGTGAAGAGGGCGTCGCCGAACTCGTCATAGAGCGTGGAGCGGATGTCCTCGTCGCCAGAGCTGAAGCGCAGACCCTCGATCGCCTTGAGGGAAAGCTGGCTGTGCAGGCGCAGCGGACGCTCGACAGTGACCTTCCAGTAGCCGAAAGCCTCATTTGGAAAGATCTTCGACTCGGGCGTCTCCTTGAAATCCAGGAAGGTCTTGGTAATTAGATCTATGTCCTCCGGCGCGAGTTCACAGTTCTTTTTGCCGAGGTTCTTCCGCAGCGGTTTGAAAGCCTGGCTCGCGTCGATGAGCTGAACCTGGCCCTTCCGCTGGGTGGGCTTCTTGTTCGACAGAACCCAGATATAAGTGGCGATGCCGGTATTGCAAAAGAGGTTGAGGGGGAGGGCGACGATGGCCTCGAGCCAGTCGTTCTCGATAAGCCAGCGGCGGATGTTGCTCTCGCCCTGACCTGCGTCGCCGGTGAACAGCGAAGATCCGTTGTGGACTTCGGCGATGCGGCTCCCCAAGCCCGACGCGGCGTTCATCTTGGACGCCATGTTGGCGAGGAAGAGCATCTGGCCGTCGCTGGAACGGGTGACGAGGGACAGCTCCTCCCCCTTGTGCATCACCTTGAAGCGGGGGTCCCGCATCCCCTCCTTGCCGCCCATCGTTTCGAGGTCCTTCTTCCAGCTCTTCCCGTAGGGAGGGTTGGCGAGCATGAAGTCGAACTCCTGGGCTGGGAAGGCATCGTGCGAGAGGGTGGACCACTCGGCGCCTCCGACGATGTGGTCGGCCTGCGAACCCTCGCCCTTCAGGAGCATGTCCGCCTTGCACACCGCGTAGGTCTCGGGGTTGATCTCCTGGCCGTAGAGATGGCTGTCGATCTGGAGCTTGCGACGAGAGGCGATGCCGCCCAGGGTCTCCTCGGCAACCGTGAGCATTCCGCCCGTTCCGCAGGCGCAGTCGTAGAGGAGGTAGGTGCCCGACTTGAGCTTGCCCTCGACGGGGAGGAATACGAGGTTGGCCATCAGCCTGACGGCATCCCGCGGTGTCCAGTGCTCGCCGGCTTCCTCGTTGTTGTCCTCGTTGAACTTGCGGACGAGTTCCTCAAAGACGGTCCCCATTGCGTGGTTGTCGATTCCAGCGGGAGTCAGGTCGATCTCGGGATCAAGAAACTTGTTGATGAGGGTGCCGATGGCGTCTGCCTTGGAAAGGGTCGGGAGTTGGTTGCGGAACTTGAAGTTGTCGAGGATGTCCTGGACGTTGGGAGAGAATCCGTCAAGGTAGTCCTCGAAATCGGCGAGGAGCTGCTGCTGGCTGCCTCGGGACTTGAGGTCGCGCAGGCTGAACTTGGAGGTGTTGTAGAAGGCCTGCCCCGCGGCGTCACAGAGGGCCGCCCGCTGCTCGGTGATCCTGGACTTGTCGAGCATCTTCCTGGTGTCGAGCACCGCCTTCTTGGTCGGCTCGAGGACGGCGTCCATCCTGCGGATGACGCACATTGGCAAGATTACATCGGGGTACTTGCCCCGCTTGAAGAGGTCGCGGAGGACATCATCCGCTATGCCCCAGATGAAGGAGACGATCTTGTTGTGGGTGGCTTGGTCCATCAGTAGATCCCCGGTGATTACCTCGGCTTGTGATGGGGAATAGTAGCTTGGATCTGAGTGGGCGTCAAACCAAGGCAGCTCCTTCTGTGACAGCCTTTCAGGAATGGGAGCTAGCCTTCGGTATCCGCTTCGGTGGCCATCCAGCCCATGCGATCCCGGTTGCGGCTTCGATGTCTCGGTTGCTCCTCCCTGCAATTGTCAGGCCCTCCCACACAGGCCATCGCCATGCTAGCATCCGCCCATGAAAGCCTTGGTGTCGGTCGTCCGCTGCGCGGAATATGACCAGGCGGCAGTGGATGCCGCAGTGAAAGAAGCCTGCGACGCAGCGGGGTTCCCCGACGCGACAGGGAAGTCGGTGCTTTTCAAACCCAATATCCTGAAGGGCGCGGAGCCAGACGAGGCAGTGTGTACGCATCCGGCGGTGCTGCGCGCGGCCATCCGCTACGCGAAATCCAAGGGCGCCGCGCGCGTGCTCGTGGGCGAGTCTCCAGGCTTTCAGGTTGGCACTGCGGCCTTCCGGAAGAGTGGCCTCCTCGAAGCTGCTGCTGTCGAAGGCGCCGAGTGGGTCGACTTCGCGGACTCGGTCCAGGTCGAGAACCCCGAAGGTAAGGTCGTCAGGAACTTCACGCTGGCGAAGGCAGCTGTCGAGGCTGACATCCTTGTGTCGCTCTGCAAGCTGAAGACGCACCAGCTCATGTACTTCACGGGGGCGATGAAGAACCTATTTGGTTGCATCCCGGGCTTGCAGAAGCCGCAGTTTCACATGCGCTTTCCGGACCGGGCACACTTCGGACAGATGCTCACGGACCTCAACCTGGCGCTCAGGGCGGAATTCGCCATCATGGACGCCATCGTCGGCATGGAAGGGCCGGGGCCGGGCTCGGGCTACCCGAGGAAGATAGGGGCGATCCTTGCCTCCCGTGATCTTTTGGCCCTCGACCGCACGGCCTGCAGGCTCATAAACCTCGATCCGAAGCTGGTCTTCAACCTCGAGGATGCGCTGGGGCGCGGTGCCTGGGTCTTGTCCGATGCCGATATAGAGATAATTGGTACCAATCCCGACGAGCTCAAGGTGGAGGACTGGAAGCAGGTTCCGAGGGAAACCGACAGCGGAAAGAAGATGCCCGCCATCCTGCAGAACCTCTTCGTGTCGCGGCCCTTTTTCTCGCGCACGAAGTGCATTGCCTGCAAGGCCTGTGTGACGATCTGTCCGGGCCTGGCCCTTGAGCTCGTCCCCGATCCGAAGTCGAAGGCCAGGAAGAGCGTGAGGGTCGATTATGACAAGTGCATCCGCTGCTACTGCTGCCATGAGGTCTGCGCGGACGACGCCATCGTCGTCAAGCGGATGAGGCCGGCGGGATTCTGATAATGGTGAATTGATGCCGGGGGTCGGGCTGCCGGTGCGATGCGCGCCAGGTGCCGCCCCGCAGACATGCTTCTCCCGGGCTCACTCCTCCTGCACGCCGTACTCCACGAGCTTGTTGAGGAGGGTCCTCCTGCTGATGCCGAGGCTATCGGCGATGGCTTGGCGCCGGCCACCCTGCAGGGTGAATTCCCTGAGTATGGCCCAGCGCTCGATGTCCGCGAGGGTGGATCCCGGAAGGGGGGCGGGCCGCACTTCGGTGCCGGCTCTGCCTGGGCCAGCGGCCTCCTGTGCGGTACCCGGCGAGTTCACTTCGCTGCCTCCGGCCGGGGTGGCCGTCAGGCCCTGGGGGTGGTCCGAGCCGGAGCCTTCGCCCAGGCCAAAGTCGCGCTCCCTGAGCACTGGTCCGTCGCAGAGGATAAGGGCGCGTTCGAGCATGTTCTCGAGTTCCCTGATGTTGCCTGGAAAGGCATAATTACGCAGGGCTTCGAGGGCGTCGGCGCTGATGCCTGCCGCCCTGCCGGGCCGGAGGTGCTTTTCCATGATGAAGGCCACGAGGGAGGCGATGTCCTCGGGGCGCTCCCGGAGGCTCGGGATCTGGAGGGGTATCACGTTGAGGCGGTACAGGAGGTCCTCGCGGAATTTCCCTTCACGTACTAATTGTGAAAGGTTTCGGTGGCTCGCGGCGATGATGCGGATGTCGATGGGCAGGCCCTGGGTCGCGCCCAGGCGCTGGATGCGCCGGTCCTGAAGGACGCGGAGGAGCTTGACCTGGAGGTGGAGTGGCATGTCTCCGATCTCGTCGAGGAAGAGGGTGCCGCCGTTGGCCAGTTCGAACATTCCCGTCTTCCGCCGCTCCGCCCCCGTGAAGGCGCCCTTCTCGTGGCCGAAGAGTTCGGTCTCGAGGAAGCCCTCGGGGATGCCACCGAGGTTGACCGGCACGAAGGGCCTGCCCGAGCGGTCGGAAAGGCCGTGGATCCAGGAGGCGAGGACCTCTTTGCCCGTGCCGCTTTCCCCGCCGATCAGTATGCTGGCAGTGCTCGGGGCGGCCTTGCGTGCAATTGCAAGGATATTCCGCATGCCTGCGTTGGCTGACTCCAGGAGCCCCTTCGACCGGGGACGCCAGAGGAGGTCTTCGACCCCCTCCCCCGATTCGGCTCTGGTGGAATCAGCTGCGCTTCCTGGGCTCTCCTTCAAGGCCTCGAGCCTCGTTTTGATGCGGAGGCTCCGCTCGAGCCTGAAGCTGCGGACAGCCTTGGAGATCCTGAGCGAGAGCTCGCCTGGCTCGAAGTGCTTCACGAGGTAATCGAAGGCGCCCCGGCGCATGGCCTCCACTGCGTCAGCTATGTCGCTGTAGGCCGAGATGACGAGGGCCGGAACCGAGGGCCCTGCCTCCTGGAGCCAGGCAAGGAGTCCAAGGCCCCCGGCGCCCTCCATCCGGAGGTCGGTGACGACGACATCGAACTCACGGGCCTCGAGGATGTTGCGGGCAGCCTCCGCCGAGGCGGCGGTCTCGACCCGGTGTCCATCCAGTTGCAGGTACTTGGAAAGGAGTTCCCGGATCTTCTCCTCGTCGTCGACCAGGAGGACGCGGAGGCCTTCGCCTTCGATGGTTTTCATGGCCTTGTTTTCCCTTCCCTGCTCCTGCTGAGCGGCAGGGTAACGACGAACGAAGATCCTGCGGGCTTCCTGAAGCGATAGGCGATCCTTCCACCGGCGGCCTCTGCAAGTTCCCGGGCGAGGCTGAGCCCTACCCCCGAGCCATGCTTCTTGGTGGTAAAAAAGGGATCGAAGATACGGCGCCTGAGTTCCCGGGCGATGCCGCCAGCCTGGTCCCTCACTTCGATCTGGAGGTATCCGCGGGGCATCGACCATCGCATCTCGACGGTTCCGTCGATGGCTCCGCGAAGGGTGTAGGCATCGAGGGCACTGTCCACGAGGTTGACCAGGATGGAGCGGAGCGATTCCCCCGAAAGGGCTGGACTGGCGGTTTCGCCTGACCCGGAGGCCGGGGCTGCCTGGATCGGGATCACCCTGTTCTTCCAGGCGGGCATGCTGTCCACGAGCTCCAAAAGCCAGGGAGCGGGGTTTCCGCGGAAGGCAGGCTCGAAGTCCGCGGTGTGCGTTCCTGTACCCCCAGACCCTGCGATGGGGGTGGCGCTGGCGGAAGGGCCTTCCTGCCCGAGGACCCTGCGCACCTCACGGATCTGGAACTCGATGCGCTTCGCCTCCTCGCCGATGGATACGAGGGCGGGGAAGTGCTCCTCGCCGAGCTGCCGTTCAAGGAGGGACTTCTGCATAACTATGATCGACAGGGGGTTCCGGATCTCATGGGCGAGGGTGCGGGCGGCCGTGCCGAGGCGTGCCAGGGCACGCTGCGAGTCGATCTCGGACTGGAGCCTCTGGATGCGGAGGAAGAGCCAGGCCAGGCCTCCGAAGAGGAGGAGGGCCGCGCCGCCGAGCCCGAAAATGAGGGTCTGCCTGAGGTACATCCCGGACAGGAGCTTCGACCCGTCGTACTTCAATACGATGATTTCCCTCCCAGGCACCTGGTTGAGCATCCTTCCCATGCCCATGCCGGCGCGGCTGCCGCCGCCCTGCATGCCCTGTCGTGCCCTGAGCATCCCGGGCCCCATTTTCAGGTAGTACACGATGCCCCCCGATCGCCGTACAACGAGGTCCCCGAAGGCTTGGATGCTCTGGCCTTCCTTGGATCCCAAAAGCTCGGTGGGGTCAGGCAACTTTTCCCCCCAGGCGAAGACATATCCATCCCTGCCGGTAAAGACGCCGAGTCCGAGGACGTTTTCCATGACCTCGGGAAGGCCCGTCGTGAGCTCCTCGGGGGAGAGGGCCCTGAATGGAAGGCGAGACTCCGGCTGGATTGCGCCGCCCTCGCGGCGGGGGTGCTGGGCAGGGGGGGCTGGGTCAGGTGGGGGAGGGGCGACGAGCCATGGCTCGATGGCTGCTGCTGCCTGGGCTGCCTGGCGATCGATTGTCAGTTGGCCATAGTCCTGGTTGGCGCGGCTGAGGAGTACCAGTGCCGCTATCACGAGGACAAGGAAGAGGAGGGCAATGAGTCCGAAGCCGAGCCGCAGCAACGATTCAGCGCGCGCGGGTCTGTCTCGTTTTTGCACTGCATCCCCCCTGTTCCGACTATATCAAAAAGGCGCGGGAAGGGTGAGCTTCCCGCGCCATCTGCAAAGCTGTAAGGATCGCTTCCTAGCCGCGGCCGCCCATGGGGCCGTAGTTCCCGCCATTGTTGCCGGGACCCTGGCCCTGCCCGCCCATCATGCCCCTACCCTGACCCTGTCCATCCATCATCCCGCGACCGTGGCCCTGACCCATGCCCATTCCGCGAGTCTGGCTCAGGTCAAACTCCCTTTTGTTGAAGGTAAGCTTGGTGACATGCATGAAGGCGTACTCGGGGGCCAGGGAAACGCTCGTGGCGTAACCTTCAACCGTGACCGTCGCTCCCTCTTTCAGTCCATCGACAAAGCCGAAAAGCTGCTGGAGCCCTCCGACGTAGTAGGTCTTGTCCTTGGTCTTGACGGCGATCATGCCGTTGACGAGGGCAAGCGTTCCGTCAACCTTGGTGATGGTCTGGGTTTGCCCTGCTGCTCCGCCGGGCGCTGGCTGGAACTGGGCCTGGGCTACCAGCGTGGTGGCGCTGATCAACGCGATCATGACGACTACTGCTGTGCGATTCATGGTGTCTCCTTGTCGATCGCTGTTCGCGCATCGACATTCTGGAAGCTTGTCTTGCGCAACTGCGCTGGGGTCAACGACCCTATGCCAGTAACAAAGCAAGATCCATGCCAAGTATAGCGGCACCGGGAACATACTCTAAGATTTACGATTAATGCTATATTATATATGAAAATATAAAGATTAATATGTGGAACATCTCCGCTGGAAAGGTCTCGGGTCATGGCGCACCGCCAGGTTACGGGAACAATCTTCCCCTATTTCAGCAGGGGAAAAAATGTAATGAGAAGAGTTTTCCTTGACAGCTAGTCTCGGCTGAAATGCCTCTTCCCGCCGCATCGCCATAGGCCGCGCCTAAGGGCTCGGTCCCTCGCTAGGGGCAAAAAAAAACCGCCCTTTCGGGCGGTGTAATCTTTGCTTGGGCGCCGAGGCGCCACGGTTCAGGCGCCGAGGTCGAGCATGGTTCCCTGCTCGTCATTGCCATAGACCCGGTGCGCGCCCAGGGCTTTCCTGTTGGTCAGCATCTGGAGGCGAAGGTCCTCCATGCGTCCGCGGAGGAGGCCGCGGTTTTCCTCGTTTCGCCGGAGGACTTCCTTGCGGAGGTCCTGGAGGGAGGAGCGGAGGCTACCCACCTCGCGGCCGGCGGGATCGCCCGCTGGCAGGGCGGCGCGGTAGAGCTCCTCGAGGGGATCGATGGCCTTCTGGAAGGTGTAGATCTCGGAGACGATGCCTTCCTCGATCTCGACATGGGCAGCGAGGCGCTCGACGTTGTCGGACTCGATATCACCTTTCTCGTGGTCGAGGACCTCGAGGTAGCGTTCGAATTTGTGGCGCTGGTCGACCAGAAGCTCTCGGAGACGGTGGAGAAGGGCTACCCGCTTCTCAATTTCACCATCGTGGCGCGCAGCCATTTCCCCTCCTCCCTCAGCCGGCTATATTGACGCCGACGCTGGTCTGGCTGCCGGTCTGGACGCGGCTGGCGGCCTCGGTCCAGGCACTCCGGAGTCCATCGAGTTGATTGCGGACGATGTGGATGCGCTTCCTGTCCTTGACCAGGTTGGCTTCCATGATTTCCTTGTTGAACCAGACATAGAGTGCGAAAAGGTTCTGGGCGATCTCCCCACCGGCGTCGAAATCAAGGCTCGCCATGAGCTCGGTCACGATGTCCTGGGTCTTGGAGAGGGCGACGTTGACCTTCTCTATGTATTCAGGATGTTTCTTGAGGTCATGTTCCAGGAACTCGAGGGCCCGGTCGCACTGCTTGACTGCCTCGTCGTAGAGCATCACGACGAGCTGTCCAGGACTCGCGGTCTTGACCCGGATTTCACGATATGCGGCAAGCGGCTTTCTGTTCATTCCTCTGGTTCCCCTCTCTCAGGATTCATCATCGAATGTCGGCCGTCCCAAGAATCGCCTTGAGGGAAAAGACCCGAACGATCGACAGGTTTCATGTCTGCGCAGGTGGCAGGGCTCAGTCTGCGACTCAATTGGGCAGCTTCCCCGTGTTGGCCCAGGTTTCAATGAGCTGAAAGGCGGAATTGATCCGCGCTGAAGTCTCGGTAGCTCGTTTCATGTTTGCTGGATCGCCGGCATGGCGGTCCGGATGATGCTGCATCAGAAGCTTTTTGTACTTTGCTTTTACCTCGTCGAAGGGTCGTCCGAAGGCAAGGCCCATGGTTTGATAGGCTGCCACCAGGCGAGGGTCGGGTCCGGAGGCAGCCCCAGCCCTGGCTGCGGTTTTGGCCGCAGTTTCAGCGCGGGCCCGCTCGCGCGCTTCCCGTGCTGTCCTGGCTTCGGAGTCCTCATTTTTGCCTGCGGACAGGAAGTCGTCAAGCTCGCTCATGGCCGAGTCGAAATCCGCATCCCCGCTGCGATGGGTCCTGCCGGCATCTTGGGCGGCCCTGCTCCCTTGGGCGGCGCCAAGGCCCTGCGCTGCCCATGACTTGATCAGGCGTCCGAAGCGGTCGAATATCTCATCCACGTCCGAGGGTCTCCACGCAGTCAGGCCGGAATGGGCTATTCTAGCTCAATCAGGACTTCGATTCAAGGAGCGGAAATGTCCGAGGCGAAGGGATGGAATGCAATTGTGGTAGGAGGAATGAACCTCGATATACAGGGGAGGGCCGCCGAAGTCGGCCTAAGTTTAAGTGCCGAAGTCGGCCTAAGTTTAAGTGCCGAAGTCGGCCTAAGTTTAAGTGCCGACTCTTATCCGGGGAGGGTGACGGAGAGTGCGGGGGGGGTGGGGCGGAATATTGCCGAGAACTTGAAGCGGCTAGGGCTCGAGGTGAGCCTTTTGACGGTGATAGCGGGGGATTCCCGCGCGGGTAGGCTTGCGGAAGAAACCCGGGCCCTTGGCATCGACCTTTCACTCTCCCTTTTGCTTGAGGCCGGACGCTGCCCTACCTATCTCTGTCTCCTTGATTCGGAGGGGCGTCTTGTGGCGGCGGTTTCGGACATGGAGGCGATCGACAGCCTGATGCCCCTGCAGCTCGAGCAACGTTTCGCGGCCCTGGACAAGGCAGACCTCCTCGTAGTGGAGGCCAACCTTCCTGCGCCCTCAGTCGAGGCCCTCGCCCGTCGCTATGGCCCTGGCGGTGAGCTGGAGCTTCAGGGAAAGAAGCGTCCCCTCCTGGCCTATGACCCCGTCTCAGTCGCCAAGGCGGGACGGGCACAAGCCGTACTTTCCCGCTTTGACCTCATCAAGCCAAACCGTGCTGAAGCTGCGCTGCTTGCGGGTTTCGAGGCGGGGCCAGGGGGCGCAGCGAGGCCCGGGTCGGGGCGAGGTGGACTTTCGGCGCTCGCGGATTCCTGGAGGGCTGCGACCGCCTCCGAGAATGGCGCCTGCTATATTTCCCTTGGGGCTGAGGGGCTTTTTGTGGAAGGTCAGTTGGAACGAGCTGGGCGATTTCGTGCTATTGTCCGCTCTCCGGAAATTCCCCTGGTCAATGTCTAGGGAGCCGGAGACGCTGCCCTGGCCGCCCTCGCCTGGTCGAGCCTCGCAGGAGTACCCTTGGCAGAGCGAGCAAAACTGGCCGTCACCGCGGCCGCCCTGGCAGCGGCGTCCGATACCACGGTCAATCCGGCCCTGAACCCGGAGATCCTCCGGAGGGCCGCACAAGGAGCAGAGCTTGAAATCCTATCTTGAGACTGGACGAGAGGTTGCCGAAGCCCTTGCTTCAGGCAAGCCTGTTGTCGCCCTTGAATCGACGATCATATCGCACGGGATGCCCTGGCCGGCGAATGTCGAGACGGCGCTTCGCGTCGAGGAGGCTGTCCGCGCGAAGGGGGCGGTACCTGCTACGATCGCCGTCATCGAGGGTGTCCTCAAGGCTGGCCTCGAGCGTTCCGAGATCGAGCGTCTTGGCAAGGCCGGACTGAGTGTCATCAAGGCGAGCCGCCGTGACCTCCCGAGGCTCGTCGCCTTCGGCCTCGACGGCGCCACCACCGTGGCCGCCACGATGATCATCGCCGCGAAGGCGGGCATCCGCGTTTTCGCAACCGGCGGAATCGGAGGCGTCCACCGTGGCGCCGAGACGAGCTGGGATGTCTCGGCCGACCTCGAGGAGCTGGCCCACACCCAGGTCGCGGTCGTCTGCGCAGGGGCCAAGGCCATCCTCGACCTCGAAAAGACCCTCGAGTTCCTCGAGACGCGGGGAGTGCCCGTCATCGGCTATGGTACTGATGAATTGCCGGCTTTCTACTCGGCGCGCTCTGGCCTGAAGCTCGAAGAGCGCGAGGATGAGCCCATCGGCATCGCGCGGCGAATGGTCGCCACCTGGGGACTCGGCTTTCCCTCCGGGCTTGTCGTGGCCAATCCCGTTCCCGCTTCCATGTCCATGAATCCCGACATCATCGAGGCCGCCATAGGTGACGCCCTCAAGGCGGCCGGGGCAGCGCGGATCAAGGGCAAGGAGGTGACCCCCTTCCTTTTGGCCAAGATCAAGGAACTCACCTCGGGCGAGAGCCTTGAGTCCAATATAGCCCTAGTCCTGAACAACGCGGCCCTCGCGGCCAGGATCGCCGTCGAGTATGCCCGGCTCATGCGCGGGGAGCCCCAGTCGGCAGTGTGCTGAAAAGCGGATCAGGGAGGCGCTAGCCTCGTGGGCGCGCCTTCTGTATATTAGCTCCGCGACTGGACGGCAACCGCCGCCGGTACGCGGAGTGTGAATGGGTCTCATCGAGTTCAGTGACGTATCCTTCTCCTGGCCCGGCTCCGGCCGGCCAGCGGTCGATCGCCTCAGCCTCGACATAGGGGAGGGGGAATACCTTGCGATAGTTGGCCGTAACGGCTCCGGCAAATCGAGCCTCCTTCGCCTGATGACTGGGCTCCGCGTTCCCGATTCGGGCAACGTCCGGGTCGCAGGCCTCGATGCCAGCAATCCAGACAATTGGCGGAATATCCGTTCATCGCTTGCGCTGGTCTTCCAGTCACCCTCGGACCAGGTCGTGTCTACCGTAGTCGAGGAGGACGTGGCCTTCGGGCCAGAAAACCTCGGCCTCAGCCGCTCCGAGATCGGTAGCCGCGTCGACGAAGCCCTCGCGGTCGTGGGTCTTTCCGCCGAGCGTCGAAGCCCCCCTCACTTCCTTTCGGCTGGCCAGCAGCAGCGCCTTGCCGTGGCTGGGGCCCTCGCGATGCGGCCGCGCTGCATCGCCTTTGACGAGGCTACGGCCATGCTCGACCCACCTTCGCGCCTGTCCATCCTCTCGCTGATGGATCGTCTCAATGACGAGGGTGTCACCATCATCCATGTTACCCACGACATGACCGAGGCTGTCCGCGCTCATCGCATCATCAGGCTGGAAAGCGGGAAGATCGCCTTCGATGGCGGGCCCCAGGGATTTCTGCAGGCCCTGGACGGAGGCCCTGGCTTCCCCCCTGCAGCGCAGGTCGCACGGGAGGCCGGCCTCGCGCCGATCCCCGGAGAGGCAGCGAAGGGCCTTGCCGCGCGGATGACAGCAGCTGGTGCCATGCCCGGCGCTGGCATGCCAGCAATTAGTACGAGTATCCCTGCTGGCGAGGGCAGGTCGCCGGATCCTGCCTTCGCGCTCGAGGCTGCCGGCTACGCCTATCTGTCAGGGACAGCCATGGAGCGCCGCGCCCTCCGTGCCGTAAGTTACTCACAACCGCGCGGCAGTCTCCTGGCCCTCGTCGGCCATACAGGCTCGGGCAAGTCTACCGTCCTGCAGCTCCTCAATGCCCTGTCGCGGCCGAGCGAGGGCAGGGTCCTTGGCTTTGGAAAGGACCCCGCAGCTAACGGAACAGACCTGCGGAAGTTCCGCATGAGGGCGCCTCTGGCCATCCAGCGGCCGGAGTCGGCTCTCTTCGAGCAGTATGCCGGCGATGACGTTGCCTTCGGACCGCGCAACCAGGGCCTGTCCGGAGAGGCATTGGTCGCGCGTGTCCGGGGCGCGATGGAGCGCGTCGGCCTGCGCTTCGAGGATTTCCGCGACCGCCCTTCGCGGGCCTTGTCGGGTGGGGAGCGAAGGCGCCTTGCGCTGGCCGGCGTCCTCGCCCTTGCGCCCGAAGGCCTCTTGCTCGACGAACCCACCCAGGCCCTGGATCCCGAGGGCCGTGAAACGATCATCAAGCTCCTGCTGGAACTTGTGGAGGCCGGCAGTACCCTGGCTTTTTCGACGCACTCAATGGAAGAGGCTGCCCTGGCAGACATTGTCGCCATCCTGCGCCGAGGCGAGCTGGTGGCCTTTGGCCCACCTGATGAGTTGTTCGGAAACTCCTACCAGGCCGAATGGGGCGTAGGCAGGCCCTTTGCCTTCGAGCTTGCTTCTGAACTGGCCAGGCAGGCAGCCTCATGAAGGACCTGGATTTTTTCCGCAACGTCTCGGTCGGCCAGTACGAAGAATCGGACTCGCCGGTACACCGGCTGACGCCAGCAACAAAGTTCTTTGCAATTACGATGTTCTTCTTCGCCCTTTTCGCGAATGCCGGCGTTGCGGGAACCCTCCTCCTTGGTCTGTTTGTCGCTTTGGCGGCACTCGCCGCGCGCGTGAATCCCCTCTCCCTCTTGCGCAGCGTGATCCCTGCCCTTCCTTTTCTGGGTCTTATGGCCCTGCTCACCCTGGTCTTCCAGCAGGCCAGTGAAAAATCGTCGGTACTGATCACGCTGGGACCCTGGCAGCTCCACGCTGCGACCCTCCTGGCTGTTGCCTTCCTTTTTGTC
>JBAXTA010000519.1:0-2063 GCA_037130415.1 Spirochaetota bacterium | reverse complement strand
AGCCGCGACCCACCGCGCCGTTCTGAGGGAAACTGGGCTATCAGCGATTCCGGAAGGTCAAAATTGAAGTCTTCCGTCTTCACCCGGACCCTCCTTTTCGAGGGCTGCTTCCATCTTTAAATGTGCGTAGGCAGCCTGGGTTACGACCCTGCCTCGCGGTGTGCGAGCCAAAAGTCCTCTCTGGATGAGGTAGGGCTCGTAGTAGTCTTCGAGGCCATCTACGCCTTCGCCCACAGATATCGCCAGGGTTTCAGCACCTACTGGTCCGCCTGCGTAGTGTGTGATGATAACTCTCAGGATCTCCCGATCCATGCGTTCCAGACCAAGCCTATCCACTTCGAGGCGGGACAGCCCGTCCTCTACAGTCGCTTTGGTAATGCGACCCGAGGACCCAACCTGGGCAAAGTCCCGCATCCTTCGGAGCAAGCGGTTGGCGATACGCGGGGTCCCGCGACAGGAAACGCCGAGCAACGAAGCTGCGTCCGCATCGATTTCGACATTGAGGATCTGGGCTGATCTCAGCACGATCGATTCCAGCTCGGCGGCCTCATAGTATCCAAACCTCAGGGAAATGCCAAAACGGCTTGCCAGGGGTGAGGATACGGCTCCGGGCTTGGTCGTCGCGCCAATCATGGTAAAATGTGGCAGAGGAATTCGGACTGTCCTGGCTGAAGGCCCCTGGCCGATGATCCAGTCGAGCTCAAAATCCTCCATCGCGATATACAGCATTTCCTCGATAGCGGGCTTGAGCCGGTGGATCTCGTCAATGAAGAGCACCGAGTGTTCCTTGAGCGAGGTAAGGATTCCTGCAAGGTCCTTGGGTTTGTCGAGGGCTGGAGCGCTGGTCGGCTTCCATTCGACCCCGAGTTCATTGGCGACAACCTGGGCAAGGGTCGTCTTGCCTAGTCCAGGGGGACCGACAAGGAAGAGGTGGTCCATGGCCTCGTTTCGTCCCCGCGCAGCCTGAATGAATACTGAAAGATTCTCTTTGAGTCGGGCCTGGCCCAGGAACTCCCCCAAGAGGTGGGGCCGGAGGGAACCCTCACGATCATCCCGGGCTGGGTTGTAGGAGGCGGCCATGAAGGGAGCATCCTCCTCGAACTCGGCGGTGTCCTTATCAGCAGATGAAATCTCGTTCACTGGCTTGCCAGGAGGCGGCTGGGGCTTCCCTTGGTCCACTTTTTTTCGCGCTTGCATGCCTAGGCTCCAGCAGAAAGTTCGAGCAAGGCAAGGCGGAAGATTTCCTTTTCAGCCTCGGGCCCCTCGCCCTTCCCCGCCGCTTTATCGGTGACGACCCGCTCAGCCTCCCTGCGGTCAAAACCCATATCAGAGAGGGCACGAACGATATCGGGGTGCACCATCGGAGTGGCCCGTGACGGATGGGGCTTCTCAGGGGTACGAACAAGCTTGCCCTTGAGGGCGAGGAGCATTTTCTGAGCGAGCTTGGGACCGACGCCAGGTATCTTCTGAAGTGCGGCCAAGTCCTCGCTTTCGAGGGCGATCTCGAGGGCCTCGGGTCCTATGCCCGAAAGCACCCGGAGGGCCTGCTTGGGGCCGATGCCTTCGACCTTCATGAGCTCAATGAAAACCGCCCGCTCCTCGACGGAGGGGAAGCCAAAAAGCCTCATCCCGTCCTCATAATGGTGAAGCCAGGTATAGGCCCGCGACTCAGATCCGATCATGCCGAAGGAGTCCAGAGCGCGTCCGGGAACTGCAATATCCCATTCAACACCGCCTGTCTCGAGACAAATGGAATCCAGACGCTTCGCCGACAAGATGCCTCGAATGCTGTTGAACATGGAGACGAGTATATTTCCTGGAAGCTGCGGAGGGCAAGGACAGACCGAAAACAGCCTCAATAGCTGTGGTATGAAAATCCGATCAGTCTTTCGTAGATCCGAGAGGGAAGGAACCTCTTTAGCTGGATCCCGAAACGCTGGACAATCGGGCCGACGGCATATCGCACGCGGAGCCGTCGCACTGCAGCAAGCCTCATGACGAGTTTCGCAACTTCCACCGGATCAATGCCATGTCCTTCATCTTCCACCATCTGGCCGAGGGCA
>JBAXTA010000518.1:0-2063 GCA_037130415.1 Spirochaetota bacterium | reverse complement strand
GGCGAAATAGTGTCGATCGTACCTACTGTGCGTTATCCTTAAATAGCTCGTGCCATAGGCATCTTCGTAGGAAAGATGTCCGTCTATGATAGCCTTCAAGCGCGGCATGACACCGTTCGCCCGGTTCCGTATAGCCTTCAAGAAGAGGGCGACTGTCGTGAGCCGCTGCTGCCCATCGATGAGGTCATGGACGGATTCCCCCATGCGCTCGGCGCTTCGCTGCTTCGTAATGATCGTACCGATGAAGTGCTCATCATCTTTACCCTGCTCATAGCGCTCGAGAACCGCCAGGCAGTGTTCCCAGAAAAGCTCCCAGTTCTCAAGTTCCCAGACATAGGCTCTCTGGAAAAAGGGAACTTCGTACGTGAGCGATCCGATGAAAAAGCTCGAGAGCTTATCCTTGTTTGCGTTGATCATTAAGGGCTCCTTCTTGCTATCGCCTTGCAGTCTCTTGTCAGTCGATGATCCATGGTAGCGGAACAGCCGGAATGCCCAGCTTGCTCATGCCTTCCATTGCCTGCTGTCGCAGGAAGGGCCAGAGCGTCTTTTGAATCTGCTTTTCCATGAATACCTTGCGGGCTGCATCATTGGCCCATGCGCGTAAATACGTCGGCCTGTCCACAATCACAAAAGCGATACCAATGATGGTTTCATGCGCAAAGAGCACCTTGTCCCCATATTTGAGCTCGACTTGGTACCGCGGACGGAAAAACAGGGTGGTTTCGCCCTGCTCGACAGGATCGTCAGTAGCGAACGCCTGGCTCCATGACAGATTGAGTTCAACCTCGCCCGCAGGAGCGGAATCGCGCCGCTCGGAGTGGAGCATCACCGGCTGGATGCTGCTCATCTGTACTGAAGAAAGCAGAAGCCTGAAGTCTTCCTCAAATGCCTTCGTGTCGGGATTGTCCATGCTCATACTGCCATTATCATGGTAGTGTCGGCCTTGCTGGCATCGCTGGGCTTGCCCGCGTCTGAAGAGGTGGCCGGACCCCAGACCTTTGCAGACCCGACACTCGACCAGTCCGAAAGCTTGAGCACCCTGGCTGTACCCTGGGTCACAGTGAATGACTCTCGCGTTATACTCTCGCGGACTATGGTCTCCAGGTACTGTCGGACACTGAGTTTCCGCTTGGCCGCTGCTGCTGTGGCCTTGTCCCTCAGATCATACGGCAGGCTCATGCAAGCGCTGGCCGCAGGGCTGACAAAAAGCCCGTCCCCCAGAGCTTTGGCAGCCTTGTTGAGAAGGTCATAACTGGGAGGATGTTTCATCGACTCGAAGCGGGATACGGCGCTCTGGGTCGTCCCCATCCTCTCCGCCAGCTCTGACTGCGTGATGCCTTGCATGCCCTTGAGGTACTCGTACTCGACAAGGAACTCCGCCAGCGGAGCGAAACGCGCCGAAAGCGCAGCGAATTCGGCATCTTCATCCCTCAATTGGTCAAAAGAGGCGAGAACCTCGTCCTTTTCCATTTCACTCATCACTCTTTCCTCTTTTCTCGTTCGCGATACTCGCTCAACCTTCGTTCAGCGCTCGGTCTCTTCTGGGCAGCCTTTGTATGCTTGAACTCGGCTTCAAGAAGAACGAGCGTCTGGTGGTCGGCAATGGCATGACAGAAATAGATCCTTACCACGCCACCTGTGCGGACCTTGGGTATTCGCATTTCATGGAGACCATTCCCCAAAGGGGCAACCTGCTCTGATTGGGCCATCTGCCCGAGATCTGCAAGCGATTCCACCCTTTCGAGAAAGGCCTCTACCTGTACAAGGAGTATTTTTTCCCGTGCCAAATCCTTGGCTAGGTTCCTGTAGACTGAAGAAGCGTCGCGGGTATCCCCGTAATCCGGATACCATAAGAGCTTCATTCACTTCTCCTACCAAATATAGCATGCGTGCTATTATCGTCAAGCGAAATAACTGCGAATCGTGGAAATTCTGCAGTCACAAGGACACCGGCCCCGCCGCCAATGCCTCGTCGATGCGCTTCTTGGCCTCCGCCAGCCAAGCTTCGGCATCCTCACGGCTCTTCAGGATGCGACTCGGAAGCTTGAGAGCGGTGACCTTGG
>JBAXTA010000517.1:0-2065 GCA_037130415.1 Spirochaetota bacterium | reverse complement strand
ACGCGCTGCTGCTTATGGCTTGCCTGTTTCGCAGGAATTCGTAGATACTACACCCGATGACGCGGAACCCGACTGACTGGACCATCGAGTGGCTGACCGGAACCGGGGCCGGCCCGTTCCACTTTGGCGAGGGATGGCCTGACTTCGAAAGGGGTCCTGCACCCCTTCCCGAAGCGGTGGGCACTGGCGACCTCGAGTTGTTCCACTTGGGACAGGGAATGGACATTGTCCGCGCGCGCGCGTCCTTCAATCCCGAATTCACCGGCCGCATCCTCCCTGTCGCCTTGGTCAAGGGCCACATCCCCGAGCCCCTGTTCAGCATCCACGAGACGCGGGTCGGCAGGTTCTTATACAAGGAACAGACTACCGGAACCGAACTCCTGTTGGAGAAGGAACGCTGTATTTTCATGTATTCTGATTCCCTCGATTTCGAGATGGACGTGGAAACGACCCAGGATGTGGAGTTCACGATGATCACCATAGGGATTTCTGCCCTCGAGGGACTCTTCGGTCTGAACGCCGCCGATTTCCTCCTGAACGCCCTCAAGATCAAGGCCCGGCCCGCAGCCGTGACGAGGGTCCTGCCACGGGAACTCAACCGGATCCTGGATGAAACCCTTCCACACTCGCTCAATGGCAGGATGAGGATCCTGTTCAGCCAGGCGAAGACGCTTGAGTATCTCTGCGCCTTGGCGAAGCACCTGAACGACAGACCGAATCCCAATGACACGGAATCCCGAGTACAGGCAATCATGGCGGAACTCCACAGGGAGCTCCTCGAGCACGATGGCAAGGTTCCGCTTCTCAGCGAGCTGGCCGAACGTTATGCGATGTCCGCCAGAATCCTCAACGACGAGTTCAGGAAGTGTTATGGAATGACCATCTACGGTTTCGTGACCAACCACCGCCTCGCCGAGGCCCATATTGCCCTCGAGCGCACGAAGCTGCCCATAAAGACCATAGCTGCGAACTTGGGCTATAGCCACGTCAACCACTTCATCACGGCATTCAGGAAGCGCTATGGCTTCCCGCCGGGCAGCCTCAGGCGTGGGAAGGACCCTGCCAAGAGCCACTAGGCGTGCGTTCTGCTGAGACGGCCTCATGACATCATAATCAGTCCAGGGCAAGCCGTAGTCCGAGGAGAGCGCCGCGAATACTTCGATGACCGGATCGTAGGAGGGAGCATAATATGGTGAGCCATTTCCGCAGCCCAAGGCTACACTATCCCGCCGGGAGCCCTTCTTCAAGCTGCGGAAAACCTCCAGTTCAATAGTGAGGATCAGGAAGTTCGGCGAAAGGGTGCGGCCGGTTCGCCGGTGGATGGCATAGGCGGCGCACGAGCGGGGGTCTATCCCTCCGGGCTCGTCACAGCACGATGTCGTTCAGTCTTGATACGGAGGCTTGAGTTGGAAACCGACAACTCACCGACAAGATCTTCTTTCTGGGGCATCACAATCTCCTTTCGACGCGAGAAAGATTGGCTTGAAAGGCCGAAATCTCGCTGCGCCAAGGGTGTATCCTGGCTAAGTCAGGCTCTTGCAAAGACAGCTCATTGGCGATTTTCGCCTCATGGACGCAGATTTGGCGCACGAGGCTTTTCGCCCTCTTCCTCAAGGCTTCCTTTCCCATGGTCAGCATACACCGTTCGCAGGGTTGCCAGTGGCTCTCATGCCGATTTGCATGGTGATGCCTCCCACCGCTAGTGCGCCCGGAGGTAGCGGCGGGGATTCAAAACGGGCACAATTCTCGATGGAAAAAATAAAATCGTGCGTTTATGCTTCGGGCTCGGCATTTGCCATAACCCGCAACCTCCTATTTCCTCCGATTCTTCCCCCGCAACGCAATCAAAACGCCGGCCCCCGGGCGTACTTCCTTGCACGGAGGTACACCTTGCTGCGAGCCGTAAACGACATGGTTTTCAAGTTCATCTTTGGCGAGGAGTCTAGGAAGGAGCTGCTCAGGGAGCTGGTCAATATAATCCTGGAGCGGGTCGGCCTGCCCCTGGCGGCGACTGTCACGATCAGAAACCCCTTCAGTCTCAGGAAGTTCGCCAGCGACAAGGAAG
>JBAXTA010000516.1:0-2071 GCA_037130415.1 Spirochaetota bacterium | reverse complement strand
TGCCGAGACCTCGGGATCGGCCGCGTCGACGACGAGGCGGATTTCGTAGTCGGTGGCGCCGACCAATTCGGGAACCACGACTTTCGCAACGGAGTTGCCGGCAATGTCGGGAAGGGACCCGGCAATTTCATCGAAGGTCGTGGCGCTCACATGGCCCTGGTAGTTGGCGGTCCCGGGGTCGACGGGGTTGTCATAGTTGCCAAAGATCTTGCAGCCAGTGAGAAGGAGGGGGGAAAAGAAAACCAGAAGGGCTGTGGCAAGGAGCCGGAAGGTGCCACGTGGCGCTGACTGTTTTTGCATGTCGTTCGTCCTTAGTTTTCCAATTCGGCAAAGGCTTTTTCGGACTTCAGCCTCGCGAGCCGCTCGAGGCTCTCGCTCACACTGCGCTCGATCGAAGCGGTGGTGGGAGTCGTGGCCAAGGCCAGTCCACCAATGCCAATACCTGCGCCAGACAGGGAAGCCGAGGCGAAGAAAAGCGTGTTGTAGAGGTCGGCTATCTTTCGCTGTGCAAGCGCGTCGCCGGTGGCAGTGCTGCCCTGGTAGGCGCTCATGGCCTGGCTGCCCAGGAAATAGAAAATGCCTGCGGCCGCAGCTGAAAGGCCGCCCGTGGCAAAGGCCGCGATGCCGATCGTCGTCCTCGATTTTCGGCTCGCGCTGCCCCTGTCGAAGTCGGTCTTGAAGGAAGCCAGGCTGGCCTCCTCCTCGCGAATGCGCCACGCGAAGGACCAGGTCTCCGCTTCGGGGGGAATGCGGAAGTTGACAGTAGAGCCCGGAACCACGCTGATCGATGTCGACCAGGGCCAGTCGATGTCCTCGCCCTTCTTCGCTTTCACCGTATAGCTGCCGCCTGGCAGGGCTAGCCGAAACCCCTCGCCCAGGCGCGTCGGGAGTGCAGGCACCTCACTTCCGAGAACCGTGACCGCCAGGCCCGGATTTCCGAGGAGGTCGAGCTGTCCTATCTCCTCGTATCGCAACGATGCGAGGCTTGGCATTCCAGCCTCGACGACGAGATCGCTCTGGTTGGATTTTAGGTAAGTCCCGCTCACTTCAAGGCGATACGTCCCCGCCAACAATGGCGGGGTGGCTTCTCGCTCACCCCTTGTCGTCGTCTCGATCCTCTTCCCGTTCAGGCTGACGAGGGCGCCTGTTGGTGGACGAGGCAGCTCGATCCAGCCCGTCGGAGCGACAAGCTCGTAGTCCTTTTCTTCCACCAGCTTCAGCTTGGTGGACCAGGCGGAAGTCCAGAGGGGGTGGCTGATCGTCACCGCGTAATCGCCGAGCCTCAAATCCCGATACAGGGCGGTCTCTCCGACGCTAACGCTCTTCGTCGAAACCTGCCCCGTAACACTCACCGTCGCCTCAGGGGGAAGCCCCTGCATCCTGATGCTCGCTGTCTTGAATACGAGCGCGGGTTTGACCACGGACAGCTCCTCGGCTTTGACGCTCACCGCCGTTTCCCAGGTCCGGTACAAGGGGCCTTCGATCCGAAGCGTCCGAGTTCCGGGTTCAGTCGGAAGGCCGCCAGCGAGCTTTGAGCTTTTTACCGCCACGCCATCGAGCATGACGACGACGCCTGAGGGCAAGGAGGCCGCGTCGAGGGAGATGGCTCCGAGCGCAGGAAGCTTGGGAGAAAGCCGGAGACCCTCGCCCGCCTTCCCTGCTGCCTTGGTCGACCAGAGCCTGACGAAGGGACCACTCAAGCTGACCTCGATCGGACCGGGCTGGAGGCTCAGTTCGAGCGGGGTCTGTCCCTTCCACTCACCATTCACATAGACATCGGTGTCTTTTTGGCTGACGTCGACGGTCAGGATAAAAACGGTCTTGACCGGAAGGGCAGCGGTCGCAACAGCCCCACCCGATCCTTTGAGAAAAAGCACATAGCTCGCGCCCGATTCATGGCCCGGCAGGGTGCCTAGGAGGGGCAGGGTCTTCGTGACGCCGCGCCGGATGCGGTCGTACATGGCCAGGGGGTCCAGGCAGGCCTCCGTGTTGCTCTCGAGGAGGGACTTGAACTGCCGTGCGAACTCGCTCTCGTCGGGCACGGTCTCCGAGGCTCCCGAGGTGAGCACCT
>JBAXTA010000515.1:0-2071 GCA_037130415.1 Spirochaetota bacterium | reverse complement strand
CTGAGCGGCCAGGATAAAAGGTCGCGGAACCAGGCAAAGACGTCTCCGAAGGCAGACTGGCCGGCCTCGTAGCCGATCATGCCCGACATCACCGAACCATCCACCTGGCCACAGATTCCGCGCACCGTCTTTTCCGCTCCGGGGGAAGCAGGGAGGGGACCGAGCATGATGTCGCAGGTGCTGGTACCCATGATCTTGAGGAGGGTTCCTGGCGCGACGCCGCCACCCAGGGCGCCGACATGGGCGTCAAAGGAACCAACTCCAATCGATATTCCGGCAGTCAGGCCGAGACGCCGGGCCCACTCGGGGCAGAGCTTGCCGAATTCGGTTTCGGCAGTCCAGGTTTCAGTGCCGAGGGAAGGAAGGAGTTCGGCAAGGCGGGGATGGAGGAGGGTGATGAAGGCCTTGTCAGGATAGCCGCCCCAGGATGCGTGCCAGAGGGCCTTGTGGCCTGCTGCGCAGCGGCTTCGCTTCCAGATGGCGGGGTCAGTCGACCCACTCAGCAGGGCGGGCATCCAGTCGCAGTGCTCGACGATTGTCCGCGCCGTGGATGCGACTGACGCGTTGGTCGATACCACATGGAGGGCCTTGGCCCAGAACCATTCGGAGGAATAGATGCCCCCCTCGTAGCGTGTGAAATCCACCCCGCCCCAGCTGCGGGCCAGCGTATTGATCCGTGCCGCCTCGGCAAGACCCGTATGGTCCTTCCAGAGGATGAACATCGCATCCGGGTCCTCGGCGAAGGCAGGTGTCAGGGAAAGGGGCTTGCCCGACGCGTCGGCAAAACAGGGCGTCGAGCCTGTCGTGTCGATGGAAAGCCCCCTGATCCGGCCCGCGATTTCTGCGCTCGTCAGTGACAAGCTGCCCGCCTGGGCGACAGCATCGGCAAGGGCCGCGCTGACCGAAGCCTCGAGGCTCTCGATATAATCGAGGGGATGCTGGCGGAACCTGTTGGTGGAAGCATCGCAGTAGCTGCCCTCCGCCCAGCGGCGATAGGCGCTCACCCCGCTTCCCACGAAGCTGCCGTCTGCGGCATCGACGATGACAGCACGGGCCGAATCGGTCCCGTAGTCCACGCCGAGCACAAAATCCCTTCCCTTCGCTTTCATTGTACCTCCCCCCGCTCGACCGCTCCCGGTGGCAGGTTTCCTTGGCGTTTAAGGCGTTCGTTACGATGACGCCACTTCGAGGAATCCACAGGATTCCGGGGCTAGCTCAGAATAGGTTACGGACCCCGTAATCGGCAAAAATCTCATCCGAAGAAAGCATCGGCAGTCCTTCATGAAGCGCCTGCGCGATGATGAGGCGATCGAAGGGATCCTTATGGAGCTTCGGTAGGCCAAGCAATCCCGAGACTTGTTCATAGGTGATCGGCAAGAACGTTATTGCGTTTTCAACAAGCTGCGCCCGGAGATAGCCGACCGGGTCTCGGTCGGCTATCTCGAGCTTTCCCGTACCAATTTTAATGAACATTTCCCAGAGGCTGGCCATGCTCAGAAAGAGCTGGTTCGAGTCGTCGAGATACAATCGACGGGCAGAAGCGCTGAGGCGAACATCATCGGTGAGTATCCAGAGAAAGACATTCGTGTCGAGCAGGATCCGCATCAGACATAGTCCTCGAATCCAGGGGGGAGCTCATCGAAATCCTGGCCCATCCTGATCTTCC
The DNA here is from genome assembly GCA_037130415.1 of Spirochaetota bacterium. Lineage (GTDB taxonomy): Bacteria > Spirochaetota > Spirochaetia > Treponematales > Rectinemataceae > CAIJMU01. The sequence continues at coordinate 405 of JBAXTA010000515.1, read as the reverse complement.
CCTTCGCCGCACCGATCCTACGCCGGGAAGCAGGCTGTTCGAGGGCGACAAGCCTCACCAAGGCCTTGTTGCGGCGGGCGATGATGACCTCCTCGCCGGATAGGGCATTCTCGATCAGCTTTGAGAGGGTAGCCTTCGCCTCGTGGATAGTGACGGTGCTCATGTCTCCAATCTAAATGTGACCAACAAGGATAGTCAAGTCGTGGAGGAGGCAAGCGGCAGCATCCGGCCTGATGCACCCGCATTTCTCCGGCGTAAGCGACGAGCGCTTGCCAAAGAGTCAGATGTCAACGTTGAGCTGGCAGGCAACAAAGCCTTACTTTTCCACGTCCCAGCCCACTACGTTGCGCTCGACTTCATCGAAGATGATCCCGATCTGGTAGAGGGGCAGCACCATGCCAGCGG
>JBAXTA010000514.1:0-2073 GCA_037130415.1 Spirochaetota bacterium | reverse complement strand
GCGGTTCGGTGGCAGCCCTTGCTGGCAGCCTTGGTGCTGCCCTGGCCGCCATGGTGGGCAATCTCACGGTCGGCAAAAAAGGCTATGAATCCGCCTGGAAGGACCTTTCCTCCATGGCGGTGAAGGCCCAGGCAGTCAAGGAGCGCCTCATGGATGCTGTCGACGAGGACAGCGCAGCCTTCAACGGCATCCTCGAAGCCAGCCGCCTGCCGAAGTCAAGCGATGCCGAGAAGGCTGTCCGCGATGCAGCGATCGAGGCGGCGAACAAGCGCGCCGCCCTGGTCCCCCTCGCGGCTGCCCGAGCCTGTGTGGAGGCGGCAAAACTCTGTGTTGAAGCCGTTGAAAAAGGCAACAGCAACTCTGTTTCGGATGCCGGTGTCGGCGCCCTCATGGCCAGGACCGGGGCGATCGGAGCTTCCTTGAACGTGCTCATCAACCTCGCAGGCATCAGGGACGAGGCATTCAACACGAGCCTGCGAACGGAGGCCTCCGCCCTTATGGCCGAAGCCCAGGATATCGAAGAAGGGGTGATAGCCCGGGTCCGGGCTACCATCGGCAGGTCCTGACGGGTATCTCTATATGCGATAAAAATATACCAATTGGGTAAAGAACACAGAGGATTGACAGATTCCCGAATGCTGCTACTATGAAGGGTAAGGCCGTTGGCCTTGGGAGTATTCCATGTTCAATGAGAGACGCTATTCCGAATCGGCTTCGCGAAGCGGCACCCTCTCCTCGTTCCTCCTCGAGTCCCTGTTTCCGCCCCGGGCGTCCGGGTCCATTCAGGGAAGGAGCACAGCCCTACGCAGAAGGGTAGTCTGCGGCCTCCAGGGCCGCTGGCCTTCTGCATGGGAAATCTGCATACGTCCAGGATGGCGGTAGCTCGAACAAACATATGTTCTGAGCAGTATCCCGGGGCTGTCCCCCGGGAGTCCGTTTCCCTTGGCCCCAGTGGCCTTGTTTCCTGGAGACATCATGAACACAAGACTCTCGACAGAAATTGATACTTACATGAAGAGGACTTCCAAATCAGCGGAAGCCCATAAAAAGAATCTTCGCCACCTGCCCTTGGGTGTGGCAAGCAATTATCGTTCCTATGACCCCTGGCCCCTCTTCGTCAAGGAAGCCCACGGTTCCCACTTCCGCGACCTCGATGGAAATGACTACATCGACCACAACCTTTGTTTCGGAGCCCTCATGGCAGGCCATGGACATCCGGCGATCATGAGCGCGGTCAGTGCCCAGCTCAGCAAGGGGACCCTCTATGGGATGCCCCACGACCTTGAGTGGCAACTTGCGGAGAAGATCTGCTCTAGGTTCGGCCTCGAGATGCTCCGTTTTGGAAACAGTGGCACCGAAGTGACCATGTCGGCGCTTCGACTCGCCCGGGCAGCCACAGGCCGTGACAAGGTCCTCAAGTTCGAGGGCAGCTATCATGGGCTCCATGATACGGCCTTGGTCAGCGTCAAGCCTCACGCTCCTGATTTTGGCGAGGCGGGACGGCCGATATCGGTTCCAGGAGGACTTGGAGTACCGAAGTCGGCTGTCGAGAATGTCGTGATTTCTGCCTTCAATGACCTTGATGGAGTGAAAGGCCGCTTTGCCGAGTTCCCGGGACAGATCGCCGCCATTATCCTTGAGCCGATCATGATGAACGTGGGTCTGTGCATGCCCGAGCCGGGCTTCCTCCAGGGCCTTCGTGAGATTGCTGACAGCCAGGGAGCCCTCCTCATTTTCGATGAGGTGAAAACAGGGGCAAAGCTTGGCATGGGCGGCGCGGCAGAGCGCTTTGGCGTCAAGCCCGACATTGTCTGCCTGGCCAAATCCATAGGAGGGGGCTTGCCATTGGCTGCCTTCGGAGCCAGCCGCTCCCTCATGGACCTTATTGCACAGCGCAGGGTCTTTCATGGCGGGACCTACAACACCAACCCCCTGTCGATGGCCGCAGGGCTCGCGAACTTCACTCAGGTGCTGACCCGAGAAAATTATGAACTCGTGGACAGGCTCAGCGCAAAGCTTGAAAAGGGCTACAGGAAGGCCCTTGCAAAGCATGGACTCGAGGGCTATGTGATC
>JBAXTA010000513.1:0-2092 GCA_037130415.1 Spirochaetota bacterium | reverse complement strand
AGATCGAAGGACAGCTGCCCCTCTGCAAGGCTTTTGCGCAGCGGCTGCCCGTCTACCGTGTTGAAATCGATGATCACATCGCCCGAGGCGACGAGGAGTTCCCCGTCGCGCCATGGGTACTTGAAGAAAAGCGATAGCTCGAGGTCCAGGACGATCGGCGACAACCCGGAAGTCGATCTCCCGTGGATAGAGACCCTGATCCACCCGCTTCGAGAGCAGTGTCCGGAATACCGTTGCCTGCCCTTCGTTCGAGGCCGTGATTATGCAGGTATCGAACAGGGGCATGTGGCATTCCTCAGGGAATGCGGTAGAGCGGAAACGCTCGCAGAAACAACGCCAAGCCGTACCATGGCCGGTCGACCCAGGCACTGGATTTTGCCGTTATGGATATGGCGGGACTCGTTGGTGACACACGCGGGGCTATGACCCTTCCAAATTCGACCATCGCTTCGCAGGCGGCCAGCACAATCCTCCGCCCCTCTATTCCCTTTCCTGTTGATCCTGCCAATCCTGTTGTCCTGTCTGATTCCATAACCCCCCGCCCTTGGAACCTGGGACCAGATCGACGTAGTGTCTACAACCTTGTATCAAGCCAACGCTGGAGCGACGCGGCGCTTTCTTGTGAAGGAATCCCTTCAAGAAGACTGGATATCGAAATGTCTTCATCGACGTCCGGCCAATGGACACCTTCCCCGTTGCCGACCAATGCCCAATTTTTCTTCTCTGATTCTGTGGCATGAAGCAACCGGGGAAACCATTCCAGCGGGGCTGAAACCGTACGCCCATCGCCTAGAATCACGGAAATAGTATCCTGCGATAATTCGCAGTCTGTGGCATGTGCATGTCTTTCAAGCACCGAAGAAATCATCCCAATACCCCCTGAATCTGCCTTCTCCCCTGTTCCTGCGAATCAAGTTCAGGCCCAGCCAAGGCTTTGCCTCGTCCTTGCGGGAAGGATCGAAGATGAAGCCCATCCCTCCGCCGGACATGCCGCCGAGCATCCAGAATCCCCAGAAATCGGCGCCGAACCGACCCCGCGTCTCGGCGATGAGTCTCTCGGTGAACAAGTTCGGGCTCTACGGCTGAATCTGTGGGTGAATTCCGGCAGAAATCAGGGAATTTTCATTGAGATAATCCACACTGCCTGAAAGCAAATGAATTGCACCCTGCCCTCGAACCTGCGACGATGTAGTTGCGAAACAAGCAGCGTCGAGGGGAAAGCAGGATGCAGATCAAGTGTATACTCAACCGGGTGCAGAAATTCCAGTCTTTCGTCTATAAACGCGAAAGGCTGGTGGAAGAAGCAGGCGTCCTGGTGCTCCTTGTGGACATCGTCGCCAGAGCCAACAGCTGGCTGGTATGCTCCACATGCGGAAGGCAATGCAGAGGATACGACACACTGAGACCCCGGCGGTTCGAGTTCGTGCCGCTTTGGGGCATCAAGGTGTTTTTCATCTACGTGATGCGGCGTTGTGAGTGCCCCGAATGCGGAGTCGTCGTGGAAGCGGTTCCGTGGGCGGAAGGGAAGCAGCAACTCACCAAGACCTACGCCTGGTTCCTGGCAGGCTGGGCAAAAAGAATGAGTTGGAAAGAAGTGGCGCGGTCCTTCAAGACAACGTGGGACCATGTGTTCCAGGCCGTGGAGATGGCGGTGCGCTGGGGCCTCGATCATCGCGACATAGAGACGGTCACCGCGATCGGTGTAGACGAAGTTCAATGGCAGCACGGGCAGAAGTACCTGACCGTCGTGTACCAGATCAACCAGGAATGCAAAAGGCTGCTCTGGGCCGGGAAGGAACGGACGGAAGAGACCTTGAAGGAGTTCTTCACATCCTTCGGCACGAAGAGGAGCGAAGCGCTCCAGTTCGTCTGCAGCGACATGTGGCAGCCCTATCTCAACGTCATCGCGGAAAAGGCTGCGGGAGCGTTGCACGTGCTTGACCGTTTCCATATCGTCGCGAAGATGAACAAGGCCCTCGACGAGGTACGCGCCGCCGAGACCAAGGACCTCAAGGCCAAAGGATACGAACCCGTGCTCAAGAAGACCCGCTGGTGTCTCCTGAAGCGGCCGGAGAACCTGACGGAAAAGCAG
>JBAXTA010000512.1:0-2103 GCA_037130415.1 Spirochaetota bacterium | reverse complement strand
GCCTGGTCCTGCACGACCTTCTCGATGTCCAGGAGGATCTTGACCGCCTCGCCAACCTTGCCGAGCCCCGAGATGTATTGGTCGTGCTCCCCCTGTCCCTTGAACTTGGGAGCCGGCGAGACCTGGCTCTCCGGAATCTCGATGACCTCCTCCACGGTGTCAACGATAAAACCGATGAGAACCCCGTCTATCTCAGTTATGACAATGCAGGTGCGGTCGTCGTAGCCCCGGGCCTCGAGCTTGAAACGGAGCCGGAGGTCGATGATGGGGATCATCTTGCCTCGCAGGTTGATGACGCCCTTCACATAGTCGGGAAGGTCCGGGATCACCGACATGTGCTGGAGCTCGATGATCTCGATGAGGTGCTTGATCCCTATCCCGTAGGATTCCTTGCCGATCCTGAAACAGAGGTACTTGTTGGCCTGGGTGTCCTCGTCATCGTCGTCGATGCCCATGGACTCGTCGAGAGCCCTCCGCTTTTCGCTTGCCTGCATTTCGGGCCTCCTAGAACTTGCCGAAATCGGCGTCATCGAGCGAGATGAGGCTGGCGGGGTTGATTCCACGAGAGCTCGTGCCGCCCTGCGTGGACGTGACGAGGGCTGGCTTCCGCCCGGCACCCGGCCTGCCCTGCTGACCGCCGCCCTGCTGCCTGGCCATCTCGGCACGCATCATTTTGACGACGTCCGCGTCGCTCATCCGGGATTCCTGCGCGCTCAGCTTGAAGCGCGAAAGCATGGACTTGACCTGCTGGGACTGGGAGGAGAGTTCCTCCGAGGCAGAGGCGCTTTCTTCCGCGCTCGCCGTGTTGGACTGGGTGACCTGGTCGATCTGTCCGAGGCCCTGCGAAACCTGCTCAAGGCCGAGGGATTGTTCCTTGCTCGCCCGCGACACCTCCTCCGCCAGTGTGGCGACCTGTCCCGCCCCGCCCACGATCTCGGAAAGCTGCTGGGCCGTAGCGCCGACCATGTTGTTTCCCCGCTCGATGTTCGCGATGGCCTCGTCGACCATCCGAGTTGTTTCCTTCACGGAGTTGGCCGAGCGCACCGCGAGGTTCCGTACTTCCTCGGCGACGACCGCGAAGCCCTTGCCATACTTGCCGGCGCGGGCTGCCTCGACGTTGGCGTTGAGCGCCAGGAGGTTGATCTGGAAGGAGATATCGTCGATGGCCTTGGTGACCTTCTTGATCTCCTCGGCGCTCGTGTTGATGGCGCTCATCGCCTTCACGAGATCCTTCATCTGCTCGTTGCCCCTCTCCGCGTTTGCTTTCGCCGTGTTCGCCAGCCCGTTCACCTTGATCGCGCTCTCTGTGTTCGTCTTGGTCTGGCCCGAAAGCTCGGTGATCGAGCTCGTGATTTCCTCGAGGGAGGAGGCCTGTTCGGTGGCACCCTGCGACAGGGACTGGCTCGCCTGCGAGACCTGCCCCGAACCCTCGGCGACCTGGTCGACCGCCGTGTTCACCTGGCCGAGGATGTCGTTCAGGGAACCGAGGGAATCGTTGAGCGAGGTCTTGAGGACATCGAAGTCGCCCTTGTAGTCGGAGGTGATGCGGCCTGTGAGGTCACCCTCCGCCATCCGCTTGAGGACCGCGTTGGTCTCGTTGATGGGAGTTATGACGAGGTCGAGGGTCCGGTTGACGCCATCGACGATCTTGCGGTAGTCGCCCTGGTGCCTTGCCGCGTCGGCGCGGGTCTGCAGCCGGCCCTCGACCGCGGCCTCGACGAGCATGGTGGCGTCGGCGACGAGACCGTTGACCGCGTCGATGGCCATGTTCAGGTTGTTCTTGATCGTGTTGAAGTCGCCGTTGTAGGTGTCGGTGATCTTCGGAGGCATGTTGCCCGAGGCTATCTTGTCCACGTAGTCGGCGGCGACATTGAGGGGACCGATGACCGCGTCGAGGGTCTTGTTGACGCCATCCACGATCTTCCGGTAATCGCCCCGGTGCTTCGTGGCGTCAGCGCGGGTCTGAAGCTTCCCGTCAACGGCTGCCTGCACGAGCATGCCCGCATCGGCTACGAGGGAATTGACCGCATCGATGGCCTTGTTGAGGTTGTTCTTGATCGTGTTGAAGTCGCCGTTGTAGCTGTCCGTGATCTTCGGCGGAAT
>JBAXTA010000511.1:0-2151 GCA_037130415.1 Spirochaetota bacterium | reverse complement strand
GGCTGTGCTGTACAGCGGTCACTGGTCCGTCATCGAGATCAAGCTGGTGCATCCTGGCGACGGCCGGGAGGCGACGGTGACCGAGGGCCTCGAACAGCTTATGCACTACCGCGACAGCATCGACCGGAATGCCGATGCCTGGCTGGTGGTCTTCGACCGCACGCCTGCGGGCAGGCAGAAGACCTGGGAGGAGCGCATGACATGGGAGGAGCGCGAAACTGCGAGGGGCGGCGTGACGGTGGTCGGTGGGTGAAAAAGGCCTATTCTGTGGGTCTGAGAGGACGTGCCGGCGCACATAGACAGGCAAGATTCAAACTGAACCCGCTTTTGCATGGGAACGTAAAATGATCCTGGTCTTACCTTCCGATGACCTGTGCATCCTGAGCGTCATATTTTGAAGTTTGGCAAAGTCCCTGACTATCAAAAGCCCAAGGCCAGGTCTCGCCGTAGGCGCAAAATCAAAGGGGTCTTCCATATCCAGGGGAAAGCCCGGGCCGGTATCCGAGATTTCAAGGAAGGCCGAATCTGGATCAACCCCACCCGACACCTCCATGGTTCCGCCCTTCTGCGTAACCTTCAGGGCATTCGAAAGCAGGTTCCGGATGATTGTCAAAGTCATTTGTCGATCGCAGAAAAGGCAGAGATTCTCGGGAATCGTATTGAGCATTTGTATTCCCTTGGCGGTGGCAATGGATTTAAGCGTGCCGAATACATTGTAGACTAGCGCTGCGCGGGTTATTCAACAGCGATCTTCGTAAAGTCTAGACGTTACCAAAATATAATAGAGACTCCTGAGACGCCTCGAAATCCGCTCTGCGATGCCCATTGGAAAACCACTACCATGAGGACCAGCATCACCGCGTTGAAAGGATGCCCGCTTCCCCAGCCCCCCAGCCGCAACGCAATTGTCCCCACAAGCTTCGAGGCACTATGCTCAAGCACATGGCACGCTTTTTCAACACCACCGGCCCCTGCAACCCGGACGATCACTACATGCTTCCCCCAGAAGCCCGCCTGGTGCGCGCCCAGCTGGATCGCTACGTCGAGTCCAAGCTCTACTGGGTTCTCCATGCGCCCAGGCAGAGCGGCAAGACAACCTTTCTCCAGTCCTGGATGCGGAAGCTCAATGCCGAAGGGCAGGCTGTTGCCTGCTACGTGAGTGTAGAGCGCTGCCAGGAGTTCCCCGACGCCAGAGATGCGATTCCTGCGATCTGCGCCGCAATCAGGGAATACGCCGATGCCTTCATCGGCCCCGCGCTTGTCCCCGAGTTGCCGGTAGCCGAGCCCGCCAGTGCCCTGTCAGCAATCCTCAAGAGTTGGGCAGCCCTCATCGCCCCCAAGCCCCTTGTGGTGCTCTTCGACGAGGTGGACGTGTTGCAGGATCAGGCTATGGTGAGCTTTTTGCGGCAGCTACGCGGGGGCTTTGCCGCCCGACGCGTGGGGCAATTCCCCGTCAGCGTGGCCCTTGTGGGCATGCGTGACCTCCGCGACTACCTCATGCGCAGCACGGACGGTGTTTCGCTCAATCCAGGCAGTCCCTTCAACATCAAACAGGATTCCGCAACCTTGAGTTCCTTTTTCGTCACTGATGTCCGCACGTTGATAGACCAGCATGTTGACGAAACGGGGCAAGCTTTCAGCGACGAGGCTGTGGACTTAGTCTACGAACTCACCCGGGGACAGCCCTGGCTGACCAATGCCATCCTTCAGAAATGCTGCTGGCAGATCTGCCCCAAGGGCGAGCTTGTCGGTATCGAGCACATCGAGGAGGCCCGGGAGCTCCTGATCAGCGAGCGGGCTGTGTACCTGGACAGCCTGGCAGAGTGCCTGCGAGATCCTCGGGTCAAACGCATCGTGCAGTCCATCATGATCGGAGAGAGCGACCCCGACCTGGCCAAGGGAGACGACTTTCTCTTGACCCTCGATCTGGGCCTGATACGAGTTGAAAACGGAACGCCAGTTGTCGCCAATCCGATGTACCGGGAAACCATCGCGAGGATCCTGTCCTACAGCTACCAATTGGCTATTCCAGCGCCTGAGTTCCGCTGGCAGCGGTCCGACGGAACGCTCGACATGGAAGCCCTCTTCCACGAGTTCCAACGTTTCTGTAGCAGGCATGCTGACATCTGGGAAGGGAAGGCTGACTACACC
>JBAXTA010000510.1:0-2157 GCA_037130415.1 Spirochaetota bacterium | reverse complement strand
CCAATTCGGGCTGGGACAAGCAGCTGGTGGTGATCAAGGCTCAGCAGCCTGACATTACTGAAAGTGACGCGGAGTTTGCCGAAAGGCAGGGGCAGGAAAAAACGGAGCTTGAGGACAAGCGCCAGGGCGAACTCGGGAGCACCCGTGCCAACATCGAGGGTCAGCAGACAAGCCAGACGGCAAGCATGCGGAGCCAGTTCGATGACACACTCAACACCCTTAACACCAGGGTCTGGACTGTCACGGGCAGCGGCGCTGCTCTGGGTATCGGGACCTTTGACCGAAACGCCAAGACCTGGCCTTTTACCGTTGGCTCGGCTGATCCAACCCTTCCCATGGTGCCGGTCAATGTAGTGGTCGACCTAGCAGACGTCGCAGATCAGAAGGCAGCGATTCTGGCACTTGATGCCGCAGTAAAAGCCAAAGCCTTGATAGCTGAGTTTGACTGGGGCATTACGCGCGATACCGCCAACAAGCGTTACGCAATAGACATCAGGGCGGTGCGGGTGAGGAACCTGACCTCGAATGAGGCTGTGGCGCAGGCGAGCCCACAGCAGCGGGCGGCGTATTTTGTGACGGGGAAGAGGGCAAAGCCGACGGCGGCTGTGGGTACGATCAACGTTGCCGGAAGCGCGAAGGATGGAGTCGGAGACGTCTATCTAGATGGTGTGAAGGTCGGGAGTCTGCCCTATAGCGCAAAGATGGCGGAGGGGAGCTATCAGCTTGATGTGAAGTGGAGCGACCGCTACTCTCGGGATTGGTCAGGTGCCGCCACCTTGGCGGCGGGAACGGTGACCAAGGTCAAGGCGACGAAGACTGTTCTTAAAATCGGTGACACTGGTCCCGCCGGTGGCATCATCTTCTACGACAAGGGAAGCGCGAGCGGCGGCTGGCGCTACCTTGAAGCCGCCCCCGAGGACCAAAGCACTGGCATCCAGTGGTACAATGGCAATAATCTCAATATTTCCACCAGCACTGCCATTGGCTCCGGCAAGTCCAACACCGACGCCATCATCGCCGCCCAGGGCTCAGGCAACTATGCGGCAACGCTCTGCCGGAACCTATTAATTGGAGGCTTTTCCGACTGGTTCCTGCCGAGCAAGGACGAGCTCAATCTGATGTACACGAACCTGAAAAAAGCTAGTCTGGGTGGGTTCTCCGGCGCCTGGCTGTGGTCCTCGTCCCAGTACAACGACTACGACGCGTGGGGCCAGGATTTCTCCGATGGCGGTCAGGGCAACGGCTACAAGGACGACGATGATTCGGTCCGGGCTTGTCGGGCCTTTTAACACTTTATCCATTTATCTATTATCTTGGGGGTTTGGGGGGATGTACCCCCCAATCTTCCCAGGTATGAGGAAGGCGACCTGTGGCTCTGTACTATGACCTCCCCGTTTTCAAGGATGTCTACAAGCTCACACTCCTCCTCTTTTCGCTCACGCAGAATTTCGCGAGGGAGTATAAGTTCACGCTGGGGCAGGACATGAAGCGGGATTGCCTGCAACTAGTACGGAGCATCTATCGGGCCAACAAGGCCAGGACAAAGGAGGAATATCTCGAGCAGTTCCTCGACGACTTCGAGGTCCTGAAACTGGAAACTCGGCTCTGTGTGGATCTCAAGCTCATCACCGTCAAGAAGCAATCGGAACTGGCCCTCCTCATGGATGGCATCGGAAAACAGATCACGGGTTGGCGGAACGCTTCGGAAAAGCGGAGCGCCAATGCCAACCCTTGAGGCGCGGGCTTTGGCCCGTGTCGCCAGAATCTCCCGCGCAGTGTGCGAAGAAGCGGCGCTGGGGAGTGTGCAAGGCTTCGTTCAAAGGCGGTCGGGGGACTGCCTGCGGAACAAGGGCGGTTGTATCGTGCCCCTCCCTTGGAAAGTGGCAGTAGAATGGGGCTGTTACCGGGTTCCCGGTGGGCAGCACGACGCTTCGACTTTCGGTCTGGGTGGGTTCTCCGGCGCCTGGCTGTGGTCCTCGTCCCAGAACAACAACAACAACGCGTGGAACCAGAATTTCTCCAATGGCAATCAGAACAACAACAACAAGAACAACAATAATTCGGTCCGGGCTTGTCGGGACTTCGAACGGAGTCGCCTCCGGTGTCGGCGGGCAACCGTCGGTGGCGGGGGCATTCTACCTTTTCAGTGAATGATGT
>JBAXTA010000051.1:0-18579 GCA_037130415.1 Spirochaetota bacterium | reverse complement strand
CGACGTTTGTCGGTGTTGACGGGATTCTGCAGGATAGAACTCTGGCGTTAGGTGCGAAGGCTTTGTGAGCTATCCGGCCCGCGCGAGCGGGCCGGAGACTTATGTGGGGCCCTGCTGGAAGGCAGCAGGGCGAAAGCCTTGTTATCGTTCCCCTTACTCCAGTTCCGCGAAAAGCTCTCCGGGATCGATTCCGAAGTCCGCAAGCACTGAGGAGCCGATCCTCGACCAGTCGTGGAACTGCTCGCGGAGGGATCCCTGATCGAAGTGGCCGTTTTGGAGTCGATAGACGCAGATCGAGAGGGCAGCAGGGTCGATGATCCAATACTCCCTGACTCCCATCCGCTCGTAGAGCCTGAACTTGTCGTTCTGGTCCCATTTCGAACTTGAGGGAGACAGGATTTCCATGGCGAGGTCCGGCGCTCCTCGCGCGTTGGCCTTCCGGATACGGGAGCTATCGCAGAAGACCACGATGTCAGGCTGTACCACGTTGCACGTTTCATCGTCTTCCTCATCCCTCTCAGGGAGAAGGACATCGAAGGGAGCTGTCAGAACCTCGCAGGGTTTGCCTTTGAGGAATGCATGCAATTCTCCAGCCAGGCGCATTGAGACTCTCTGGTGGCTCGTCGATGGCGCTGCCATCATCCGCGCCAGGCCATCGATGAGTTCCCAACGCTTGTCGTCTTCCCAGGTTTTATACTCTCCGTAGCTGAACCGCTCCGCTAATTGCATCGCTGCTTCTCCCATTCTGTGGTACCTCCAGTGTACCAATACGCCTAAGGCCATGCGTTCTGATTGCGTCGACGGCGAAAAATTCCACGAAAAACAACTCAGCACGGAATCCCTACAGCCCCCTGTCCAGCGCCCTCCCAAGTGCAGCTGCATCATCCACGTCTGCGGGCTCCAGCATCGCATAACCTTCCTCGTCCATGGCCATCACGAGGGCACGTTGCCACTGACCCACTGCGAGCGACAGGATGTGGAGGAGCCGCGAGCGGAGTTCGGGGTCGTGGCGGTCGTGGACCATGAGTTCGAGGTAGCCCTCACCAAAAAGTGTGGCTGAGATCCATCGCGAGGCCAGGACAAGCTCGCAGACATTCCGAGCTCCTCCGGCGAGGTCGGCGTGTTCAGCCAGCCATGCGTCATGGAAGCCTGGAACGGGAAAGACACGGCCGTCGAGGGCGATCCAGCTGGCTCCCCTGATAAGGGTCCAGGGGGGCACTGTGTCAGAGTCGTCGCTCATGGGGGGGAATCCCTGGCAGGGGCATCGGGGAAGAGCGCGAGGAAGCGTGTGAAGTGCTCGGGCTCGGCCGAGACGACCTGGCGGCTGCCGGGCAGGACGAGGCGCAGGGCATGGAGGAGGAGGCGGCGCAGATTATGCGATTTCCTGAGCAGCTTGTTGAGGGGAAAATCGCCATGGGCGTCGTCGCCGAGGATGGGGCAGCCGGCCGAGGCGAGCTGGAGTCGGATCTGGTGCGTCCGGCCTGTTCCGAGTTCCAGCTCAAGGAGGGAATAGCCTCTTTCAGGTCCGAAAGTGCCTATGCATTGATATAGGGTAGTGGCGCTCTTTTCGGTGCCGCGTACACGCACGGCCATGTCGAGGGTACCGAAGGCGGCAGGAGGCGATCCGGCGACAATGGCCCGGTAGGTTTTCACGACCTCGCGCCCAGCAATTATCTCGGTCCACCTGGCAGCGCTTCGGGAGTCGCGGGCTACGATGATGCAGCCAGCAGTGTCGCGGTCGAGGCGATGCACGAGGAAGGGCCGGAAGCCGAAATCTCGTTCCACCGCTTCGACCAGCGACACTGAGATCCCTGCCCCGGGCTGGGTGGCGAGGCCCGGGGGTTTGTCGATCACGAGGATCTCGGAATCCTCATAGAGGGCAGTAAGCATCGGGCCGAACTATAGTGGAGCAGGTGCCAGGGGGCAAGCTCTTGGAAGGAGGCGCCTGCCGCTGCTCAGTACGCCCTTATTCCTGCCGTTTTCCTGTGAACAGGCCCTTGATCCTGCCGAATATGCCCGGCTTTTTCGCGGGCGCCGGAGCTGCCGCTGGGATCGGAGCTGCGGCAGGGCTCTTGGGAATGGTAGCAGCTGGCTGTCTCGTGTTGCCGCCATTCGATCTGTCCGCCTGGCCATGGGGCTCATGATGGGCGCGACGGGGTGCCTGGGGAGCTGCGGGGCCTCGACCCTCGGGGCGCCTTGGCTCCTTGCGGGGATTGGGCCGATCACCCTCGGGGCGGAAACCGCCACCGCGTCTGCCGCCGTCTGGTCTGCCGCCATCATGGACGTTTCCAGGGCCTCTTCCGCCACCCTGTGGAGCTCCCTGGCCTCCGTATTTTTCCTTCCAGACCTTCATTCGCTCTTCCTGCGAAAGGCCTGCCAGTTTCGGATCGACAGTGCCTGCGCGCTCCGTGGCCTCGGCCCCGGCCGGAAGGGGGCTGCGGTCACCCCTGTATCCCTCATCACGCCGAGGAGGACGCTGCTCGGGAGCGCTTCGGTAGGAGTCATCGCGGCGCGGACCACGGCTGTCGCGTGGAAATTCTTCCCTGTGCCTGCCGCCCGGGCCGTCGCGCCGTCCTTCGGGCCTGCCGCCCGGGCCGCCGCGGCCATCCCTGCGTCCGCCGTCCCTGCTGCTACCATCACGGCCGTAGCCGTGGCCATCGCGGGCCGAGCGCCCGAAGCGCATGCCCTCGCTGCGGTCCTCGACCTGGAGGGCCGGGTCCCAGCCAGCTACGGGGATCTTCATACCTATGAACTTTTCGATGGAGGGGAGATTGAAGACGAATTTCTCGCAGGCGAGGGTGATGGCCTTGCCCGACTTGCCGGCGCGCGCGGTGCGGCCGATGCGGTGCACATAGGACTCCGTATCGTCCGGAACATCATAGTTGATAACAAGATCCAGGGCTTCCACATCGAGGCCGCGGGCGGCCACGTCGGTGGCCACGAGGATGGACAGCCGCCCTGCCTTGAGGCTGTCGATGATCTCGAGGCGCTTGGACTGGGGCAGGTCGCCCATGATGTACTCGTTCTCGATGCCGTTGATGCGGAGGCGGCGGGAGATCTCCTCCACCATGTATTTCTGGTTCGCGAAGATGATGGCGCTTCCGGGCTTGTCGCGTCGCAGGATGCCCAGGAGGAGGCGCATCTTTTCGTGGGCGCCGACGTGGTGGAGCTCCTGCGTCACGAGGTCGACGGTCATGTGCTCCGGCTCGATCACGATCTCCTTGGGAACATCCATGTACTCCCAGGCGAGGTCCTTGACGCGGAGTCCGAGCGTGGCTGAAAAGAGGAAGGTCTGACGTTCCTTGGGACCCGGGAGGTAGCGGATGAGCTTGCGGAGGTCGTCGACGAAGCCCATGTCGAACATGCGGTCTGCCTCGTCGATGACGAGGAAACCGACTTCCTTGAGGAGCATCTTGCCCTGCTTGACGAGATCGATGATGCGGCCGGGAGTCCCGATGATCATCTGGACGTTGTCACGGAGCGCATCGACCTGGGGACCATAGCCGACGCCGCCATAGAAACAGGCTGAGCTGATGGGGACGAACTTGGCGAGCTTGGCGGTTTCGTTCTCGATCTGGACGGCGAGTTCCCGCGTCGGGGCGAGGATGAGGACCTTGCGGGTCTTGAGTTCGGGAACGGTCATGATGCGGTTGAGGATGGGGATGAGGAAGGCGGCGGTCTTTCCGGTGCCTGTCTGCGACTGGGCGTAGATGTCCTCGCCTGCCAGACCGTGGGGAAATACGGCTTCCTGGACAGGGGTGGCGGTGACGAAGCCCATCTCGGTGATGGCCTTCTGGAGGTCTGGAACGAGGTCGAGAGAGGAAAATTCCATGCGATATGCTCGATCTGGAGGGGTTCGCCGGTAGGCGGCTTTTGTCACGCGCTGCGTGTCGAGGCAGCCCTTCCTGCGGCGTGCGGTGCTTTTCGCACGTCTGTAACTGTTAGGATATACCTTTTTTGCAGGATGAATAAGGGGTACGATCCGGGACTACCTACCCGAGCCCCTGGCCGAGGAATACAATGCGGTCGTGATGTGGAACTCCAATGAGTGACTCGAGGCTCGAAGCCGGTAGGCGTCCACTTGCGCGTCCGGGCAGCCGCCCCGACTGCCACCTCCCCACAGCCTGGACCGCTCTGGTGGATCCCCTCGGTCCCCTGCCCGAATATCCACGGCCACGGCTCCAGCGCGAAGCCTGGCTTTCCCTCAACGGGCCCTGGGACTTCGCCATCAGGCCAGGGGACGAGGCCCTCCCTCACACATTCGACGGGGTCATCACCGTGCCCTTCGCCCTCGAGTCCGCGCTTTCGGGCGTCATGCGGCCACTCCTCCCAGGCCAGCGGCTCTGGTATTCACGGAACTTCGAGATCCCCCTCCCATGGGCTGGCGCGCAGGCTGTCGCTCTCAATTTCGGGGCCGTGGACTACGAGTGCGAGGTCTGGCTTGACGGAGTCCACCTCGGAGGCCACAGGGGAGGCTACCTCCCCTTTTCATTCATAATTGGGAATATATCGGGAAAGCGGATGCTGTCGGGATTGCACAATCTGGTCGTTGCCGTCCGCGACCAGACCGACGGTGGAGTCCAGAGCCGGGGCAAGCAGAGCCTGAAACCGGGTGGCATCCTGTATTCGGCGGTATCCGGCATCTGGCAGACGGTATGGCTCGAACCGCTGTTTTCGCCCGGAGCGGCGCTGGGACGCATCGAAGCGTCCTGTGACCTGGCCAGGGGATTGCTCTCGCTGCGGGTCGCGCCTTTAGGTGCTCCGGCGGGTCCGGCCGAGCCCCTGCCCGAGGGCTTCCGGTATCGGGTGGAATCGCAGGAAGGCCCGGCTCTGGAAGGCAATGGCCTGATCGGTGAGGATCTCACTCTTCCCTTCGAAGGCGCCCTGCCCTGGGGCCCTGCGGCTCCTCATCTTTACCGCCTTTCGGTGGAGACCGAGGGCGGCGATCGCACTAATTCATATTTTGCCTGGCGGAGCTTCGGCGTCGGCAACGACCTCGCGGGGCGGAGGCGTTTCCTCCTCAACGGCAAGCCGCTTTTCCTGCATGGTGTCCTCGACCAGGGCTATTGGCCGGATGGACTCTATACAGCGCCGACCGACGAGGCCCTCGCTTTTGACATCGAAGCTGCCCGGCGCCTTGGATTCAACATGGTACGGAAGCATGCGAAGGTTGAACCGGCAAGGTGGTATTATCACGCGGCTCGGCTCGGCATGCTCGTGTTCCAGGATATGCCCTCAGGGGGAAGGCCGCGCAATCCCTTTGTCCTTGGAGCCATAGGCCTTTTCGGCCCTCCCCTGGATGACCGGAAGCGTTTTGCCCGCTGCATCGGAGGGGCTGTCGATCCCAGGGGGCGACAGGACTTTCTCGCCGAATTGTCGACCATGGTCATGGAATTGCGGGGCGAGGCGGCTGTAGCCTCCTTTTCGCCCTTCAACGAGGGCTGGGGACAGTTTTCGGCCGCAGAGGCTGTCACGCTCATCAGGAAGCTGGATTCCGGCCGTCCCGTCGACGAAGCCTCAGGCTGGTTTGACCAAGGCGGCGGCGACTTTGCCTCGATCCACCGCTATTCGGAGCGCCTGCCGTGGAAGGCGAGGCAGCTACGGAAGCCGGGTCGCGCCTGGTTCTTTTCCGAGTATGGGGGCCTCACCCGAAGCGTCCCTGGTCATTTCTGGCCCCGGAAAAAGGAATTCGGATATAGGCGTTTCTTCGACCAGCAGGGCCTCGAGGATGCCTGGCAAGGGCTTCTGGCCCAGGAGCTGGAGCCCAAGATCCCTCAAGGCCTGGCCGCTGCCTGCTACACGCAACTCACTGATGTCGAGCAGGAAACCAATGGCCTTTTGACCTATGACCGCTCGGTCTGGAAGGTGGACGAGGGCAGGGCGAAGCTCGCCGGAGAGGCGCTGATTGCGGCCGGAAGCGAAAAAAACTAATTAGGATTATACCTCGGGAAGGGCCCACGCATGTGCGCCCCGGGGGAGAGGGTCTCGGTGCGGGATTGACTCTTCCGCCGCCGCCATGCGACATGCTGCAAGCCCATGAACTGTGCATGAACCTCGGGGCCAGCCTTTTCTTTTTGCCGGGAAATAGCTAACTTTGGCACCGGCTTCCGGATTCGCTTCCGGATGAGAATCGATGTGCAGGAAAGGAAACATCATAAATGTCACAGTCTGTCCTCTGGATAGGCATCGATATAGGTTCGACCACGGTGAAGATAGCCGCAGTCGAGCCGGAGACAGGAAATCTTGTCCACTCGCGCTATCTCAGGCACGAGGCAAAGCAGGCCGCTGTCACCTCAGCTCTCCTCGATGAGGCGATTGCATTGTTTCCCGGAAGGGAATTCCGGCTTGCCCTCTGCGGTTCAGGAGCTTCGGGCATTGCCACGGCTATCGGGGCTTTCTTCGTACAGGAAGTAGTTGCAGGAGCGATAGCGATCCGGAAGCTCCACCCCGAGGCTTCGACTGCCATCGAGCTCGGCGGACAGGATGCCAAGGTCGTCTTCTTTACCCGCGACCTCGAGACGGGGGAGCTCCTCGCCTCCGACATGAGGATGAACGGCAGCTGTGCCGGAGGGACCGGGGCCTTTATCGACCAGGTGGCGGAGCTGCTGGCTACGAAGACCGAGGTCTTCAACAGTCTGGCCGAGGAGGGCGTTACCCTCCACGATATCTCGGGGCGTTGCGGCGTCTTTGCCAAGACCGACATCCAGCCCCTCCTCAACCAAGGCGCGCCGAAATCGGACATCGCACTCTCGTCCTTCCACGCCATCGCAAAGCAGACAATTGGTGGATTGGCACAGGGCATGGAGATCAGGGCTCCAGTAGTGTTCATGGGTGGTCCCTTCTGCTTCAACCGGGCACTTGTCCGCGTCTTCACCGAACGCCTCGGGCTCGGACCTGGAGAGGCCATCATTCCAGAGCGTCCCGAGGTCTTCATGGCCCTCGGCGCGGCCCTCTCCCTGCCGGTGATGTTCGACGACAGGCCCTCGCTCTACGATCCCGGCGCGGCGCGCGCAGCCCTCCTGGGCAGGGGGGCGGGACTCCGCGAGGGGGAAGAGTCCGAGAACCCGGTTTTTTTCGCGAACGCGGATGAGGTCCGGGCCTTCCACGAGCGCCATCCCGCCGAGCGCTACGAGCCAGCGCCGATCCCCGAAGGCGGGACCGTCGAGGCCTGGCTTGGCATCGACGCAGGTTCGACGACAAGCAAGTTTGTCCTCGTCGATGACGAAGGAAAGCTGCTCTGGCGCTTCTACGCCTCCAACGAGGGCGATCCCCTCGCAATTGTAAAGAACGGGCTTGTCGAGCTGCGCGAGGCCTTCAGGTCGCGGAAGGCGGAGCTCCGTATCCTCGGTGCGGGGACGACAGGCTACGGCGAACTCCTTTTCGCCAAGGCCCTCCACGCTGATTTCCACACGGTGGAGACGGTGGCCCACGCCGAGGCGGCGCTGCGCCTGGCTCCCGGCGTATCCTTCATCCTCGATATCGGGGGCCAGGACATGAAGGCCATCACCGTGGTGGATGGTGTAGTTACGAGCATCGTCCTCAACGAGGCCTGCTCGGCCGGCTGTGGCTCCTTCCTTGAGACCTACTCGCGCTCCCTCGGCATCCCCGTCGGGGACATCGCGCGCCTGGCCTTTGCATCCAGGGACCCCTCGAAGCTTGGGTCGCGCTGCACGGTCTTCATGAACTCGTCCATCATCACCGAGCAGAAGAACGGCAAGACTACCGAGGACATCATGGCGGGGCTCTGCCGCTCGGTCGTCGAGAACATCTTCACCAAGGTCCTCAGGGTACCGAACATCCAGGTCCTCGGGGACCTCATCCTGGTGCAGGGCGGAACCTTCAGGAACGACGCCGTGCTCCGCGCCCTTGAGCAGTTTACGGGGGCGAAGGTTGTCAGGCCAGCCCATCCCGGCGAGATGGGCGCCATAGGAGTGGCCCTGCTGACCGCCAGGAAGTCGCGGGCAGCTGGCACTCCACCTTCGACCTTTATTGGCCTCGACTCCCTCGATGACTTCGGCTTTGAAAAGCTGCCGGCAAGCATCTGTCCCTTCTGCCAGAATTCCTGCAGGCGCTCGATCGTGCGCTTCGCGGATGGTTCGGAATTCGTGACGGGCAACCGCTGCGAACGCGGCGAGATCACTGGCGACCCCCGTGACCCCGCCGTGCGCGACCGGCTCCGCAGCGCACAGAAGCGCATCGACGCGGTGACCGACCTCCTGGCCTTCCGCGAGAAGCTCATGTTCCGGAGCTCGGGGAAAAATACACCTGATGCCGATGCTGGTTCCAGGCGGATCAGGATCGGTGTGCCCCGTGCCCTGGAATTCTGGAATTCCGCACCCTTCTGGGGCGCCTATCTCGAAGGGCTCGGGCTCGAGGTCGTCTATTCGGCGCCGAGCACGGTCAAGCTCTTCGAGGAGAGCCTCCGCTTTGTGCCCTCGGACACTGTCTGCTTTCCCGCCAAGCTCGCACACGGCCATGTCGAGGATCTGGCGCGGCGCGGTGTCGACCGGATCTTCATGCCTATGATGATCAAGATCCCCAAGGAAAATGCGAACGCGACCTCGATGCACAGCTGTGCGGTAGTGCAGGGATATCCATTGGTCATTGAAGGGAGCAACGAGCCCGAACGGACCTACGGCATTCCCTTCGACCATCCTGTGTTCCATTGGTACGACCGCAAGCGCCGCGACCGTCAGCTTGCGGCCTGGACCCGCAAGACCCTTGGCATTGATCCAGGCGTGATCCGCCGGGCGATCGCAGCGGGGGACGAGGCTACGGCGACTCATGCTGCCAGCCTCCGCGCCGAATCGGTCAAGGTCCTGTCCTCCCTCGAAGGTACGACGGATTTTGCCGTGGTCCTCGCTGGCAGGCCCTACCACACCGATCCCCTTGTCAACCATGGCCTCTCTGCCCAGTTTACGCGCCTGGGCGTACCCGTGCTGCTCTACGAGGCCCTGCCCGGAATCGAAGAGATCGACCTTTCGAGCGTGCGCGCGGATTCCGTCAATACTTTCCATTCGCGCATGTTTGCGACGGCGCTGTACGCGGCGCGCCACCCCAACCTTGAGGTCGTCCAGATGGTGAGTTTCGGCTGTGGCCACGATGCCATCATCACCGACGAGATGTCGCGCATCCTCTCCGAGATGGCCGACAAGTCACTATTGGTCATAAAACTCGACGAGGGCGAGATCCGTGGCCCCATGGCCATCCGTGTGAAGTCCTTCGTCGAGACGGTGCGCTCGAGGAGGGAGAGGGAGGGCGGACCTCCCGTCATACGTGAGTTGCCCAAGCCCTACGAAGTGACCTTCACCAGGCCCGAACGCGCCTACAAGACCGTCATGATCCCGAATCTTTCGGAGGCCTTCTGCCGGATCGCCACTGCTGCGATCCGTGCCGACGGCTTTGTGGCGGAACCGCTCCCGCTGGCCGGCAGGCGTGCAATCGAGCTCGGAAAGCGCTTTGTGCACAACGACATCTGCTTCCCTGCGCAGATCAATGTCGGCGAATTCCTGGCCGAGATGGAAAAGGGAGTGCGCGACCCGAAGATGACAGTCTGCGGCCTTGCAAAGAACTGTGATGACTGCCGCGCCGGCCAGTACTCGGTGATCGCGAGGAAGGCCCTCGACGACGCGGGCTACAGGGACGTACCGATTTTTACGACCAGCAGCAACGCGAACGACCTCCATCCCGGACTTGGCATAGGCCTGACCTTCCAGCTGCGGATGCTCTGGGGCCTGGCCATGGTCGATGTGCTCGAGCAGATCCGCCTGCGCACCAGGCCCTACGAGGCCGTGAAGGGATCGACGGATGCCGCTTTCGGACACGGTCTCGATGCGATCTCGGGGGCACTCGAGAAGGGCGTGAAGCCAGCGAGGGCAGCCTTTGACCTGGCGCTGGCAGGACTGGACGCAGTCGCCCTGGCCGATGGCCCGAGGAAGCCCAGGGTCTTCATAATTGGTGAGATATTGTTGAACTACCACCCCACCTCGAACTGGAACCTCGTGGACTGGCTCGAGGCAAACGGGATGGAGGCGATGATGCCCAGGCTCGTCGACTTCTTCCATCGGGATGCCTTCCGCGTAGGGGAGGAGGCCCGGAGGGGACTGATCGACAACCCCATCCTCAATGGCCTTATCGCCGGCATAACAGACAAGGTCTACACGGGGGTCGTGGAACGGATCCTCCACCAGGCAAGGGCGTCACGCAACTTCGAATTCCCGGAAGACATCCATCACCTCGCCGAGAACACTGTCGGTTTCGTCGACAAGACCTACATGGCAGGAGAGGGCTGGCTGATCCCCTCGGAGATCATCGAGCGTGCCCGCGATGGCGTGGAGTCATTCGTCATAGTACAACCCTTCGGCTGCCTGCCCAATCACGTCACCGGGCGCGGACTGGTCAAGACCCTCAGGCGGATGTTTCCGAAGATCACGATCCTCTCGCTCGACTACGACCCCGATACAAGCCTGGCAAACGTGGAGAACCGCCTTCAGATGCTGGCGATCTCGGCGAGGGAAAAGGCAAAGCGGGCGGCTAGATTGCAGACTTCACGTAGCTGAGCTTCCCGATGTCCGCATAGGTGGCGTACATCTGCTCGCGGCTCGAAAAGCTGAGGCGGCTTCCCATTCTCGCATACTTCGAACCTGGGATATCCATGCCCTGGATCATCGCGCAGCTTACGCCGCGCGCCTTGTATATGGCCTCGAGGTCTTCGACGATATCCTGTCCATCTGCCTTGAGGTAGATGATGCGGAGGTCGAAGCCGAGGGGAAACTGGAGTTCGGCCGCGGCAAGCCGGGGATCGGTGGCGGGGGCTGCCACCGTAGTGCCGGCCGCTTCCGGCAGGGCCGCTTCAGGGCGGTGAGCAGTGGAACCTGGGTCTATGGCGTCGTCCATGGCTGGAAGATGCCACGGGAGGGGCCCTCGGGACAAGGTGGCGTCGCCGCAAGGCGTCGCCGCGGAAAGGTAGTGTCGCCGCAAGGTACCGCGGCAAGGACTTTCCGGCAAGGCCGCGCAGGCACTGGCAGTCGCGCAATCCTGTCAGCTGATCCTAATTGGTTCATTTAAGGCAGGGTAAGCGATACCGCGGCGCTGCCTCCTGTAGCGTTAACGATGATGTCGACGGCTCCCGAGGGCTGCCCGGTCGTGGTGGTGGCCGAGTCGAGACCGAGCGTCCCGATGGCCGTTGCGACGAGCTGCCAGGAACCCTCAGGAAGCGTGATGCGGAAGGCTCCGGATGCGTCCGTGAGCCCGAAGGCGAAGTAGGGGAGCGGCGCAGGAAGCGTGCGGGCTCCAGCCGCTGTCGGCCTGGCCTCCACTCGTGCGGAAACCCCTTTTCCTGCGGCGTCGAGGACCCGGCCCTGGGCGCCCTTGCCTGCTGTGGCCAGGAGTTCGAGGAGGGCCTGGCGGTGTCTGCGTACTACGACCTTTCCCTCATCCGCAATCCTCGAGGTCCAGGACTTCGACTGATCGAGCTCCACGGTGTAGCCCGGGCAACCGAGTGCGCCGTAGAGCCAGTCGGCGTAGCTGCCACCGACATAGTACCAATCATAGCCTTCGATGGCAGGGAAGATTCCCGACCCGGCTACCGACTCGACGCGGGATTTGTAGGCTGCGGCGCTGGCGACGAAGAGGGGATGGGCCGGAGCGTAGCGAAACCGGTATTCGGCGAGGCTGTAGGTCGAGGAGCCACCTGCGGTCGTTCCGATGTAGTCCCAGGGTATGGCGATGCAGTACGAGCCTGAATGGAGGAGTACCGATAGCGCGTAACGCTTGGCATCTGCATCCTGGGCGAGGGCGAGGGCTTCGCGGACTCCGAGGTAAGTCCGGTCCGGAGCGCTGCCACTTTCCCAGCCGTAGGGCCAGGGGAAGCAGCGGTTGAGGTCGATGCCAGCCTGGTTTTCCCGAGTGTCCGCCTCATAGCCGAAGGGGTTGGCAACGGGAACTATCGTGAGTATCGCGCTGCGGAGAAGTCCCTCCGCGATGCTTCCAGTACCCACTGACCCCAGAATGGCAGCGGCGACATCGAGGGCGACCTCGGCTCCGATCTGCTCGTCGCCATGGAAGGCCCCGACTAATTGGACATGCAAGGGAATTGAGCCGGTGGCCTGGCGGGCCCTGGCTGTGGGGGATTCGATCTCGAGCGCAAGGATCGGCAGTGAGGTATCCCCGTCCGGCATGCTGGCCGAGCCGCCGTAGCCGAGGGTGACGACCCGTGCGAGGTCGGGATGGGCAGCGGCGAGCGCCCTTGTCGCCGTCTGGATATCGGCGAGGGAGCGCGCTGCGACGCCGGGATCGGAAGTGATGCCCGCTGGAAGTACGCAGGCGGCGAGGAGGGACGCGGACAGGACGACAAGAAAGGCTGCGCTGCAGGCAGGCCCTGAAGGACGCTTGGCATTCACCGGCCTGGCAGCCCCAGCGCGCCCGCTGGTCCCCGTCCGTTGGACGGCTATCGCGCGGCGCCTTCCCACAATCATCATAAGGCTTACTTTATTTCCGAAAGTTCCAGCTCATAGGCTACCCAGGAGTCAGGGGGTACGAGTCCCTGGACGCCCTTGCTTCCGAAGGCCAGGGCGGGGGGCAGCACGATGAGGCGCTTTTCGCCCTTGCCCATCGACATAAGAGCGCGGTCGATGCCGGGTATGATCCTGTTGACGCCGACCTGGACCTCGACAAGCCCGCCGTAGGCTGCAGACTGGTCGAAGACCTTGCCGTCGAGGAACATGGCAGTGTAGGCGATCACGGCCGTGGAGCCACTGGCTGGCGGCTTGCCCGTTCCTGCCTTGCGCTGCAGCGAGAAGGTCTCGTCAGGGTTGGCGGCAAGACCGGGCCAGGTCTTCCTCGCGAGTGAGAGGGCAGCAGCCTTGTCGAGGAGCGCAGGCGTCGCGGCCGCCTTGGCTGCTCCGGCAAGGGCAGCCCGGCGAGCGTCGAAGGCGGCCTGGTCTGTGACGAAGGCCTTCGCCGCATTCCCGATGCGGATGATCGTAACACTGTTCATCTTGTCACCAATTGCGATAGTGCGTACTGTGTCCATGCCCGATACAACGCGGCCGAATACATTGTACTTGCCGTCGAGGAAGGGCGTCGCCGCCAGTGTGATGTAGAACTGCGAACCGTTGGTGTCGGGGCCTGCGTTGGCCATGGCCAGGACGCCTGGGGCGTCGTGGCGCAGGTCGCTCGAGATCTCGTTGGGGAACTTGTAGCCGGGGCCGCCCGAGCCGTCGCCCCTGGGATCGCCTCCCTGGATCACGAAGTCGGCTACCACCCGGTGGAAGGTCAGGCCGTCGTAGAAGCGCCTTCCCTTGGAAGCGTCGAGGCTGCCCTCGGCGAGTCCCACGAAGTTGGTTACCGTGAGCGGAGCTTTCAGGTAGTCGAGCCTGAGCGTGATGGGCCCCTTGGTCGTTTCGATGAGGGCGTAGAGGCCCTCGGGAAGGTCCTTGGCCTGGGTGGCCTGGGCCTGGGCCTGGGTGGCCTGCGCCTGGGCAGGGGCAGCTGCCTGCGCGGATGGGGCCTGGGCCGACAGGAGGGCTCCGGGAAGGATCACCGCCAGCGCGAGGCAGGCAAGAAGGTGCCTGTGCGAGGGGATCATGGTAGTTGTTTTCATTTCCGTCACTTCGAGATGTCCACGAGCTCCATCTCGAAGGCGATGAAGGCGTTCGGGGGAATGACGCCCCCGGCGCCCTGGGCACCGTAGGCAAGCTCGGGAGGGATCACGACGATGCGCTTCTCGCCCCGGGTCATGTCGAGGAGGGTCTGGTCCCACCCTGGAATCACCTGGCCCGCACCTGCCTTGACCTTGAAAGCGCCTCCGTGTTTTGCGGACTCGTCGAAGACAGTGCCATCCACGAGCATACCCTTGTAGTTCACCGACACGTTGTCACCCGCTACAGGCTTGGATCCGGAGCCGGCCTTGAGGATCTTCTTGAACATGCCATTGGCTTCGCGGGCGAGGTCTGGCCAGCGGGCGTTGACTGCGGCGATTGCGGCGACCCGGGACTCATCGGCCTTTTCCGCGGAGGCTGAAAGGACAGTGGCCTTGCGCGCGTCAAAGCTTGCCTGGTCGGACTTGAAGGCTGCGGCCGCCGCCCCGCTGCGCACGATGCGCACCTTTGTCATCTTGTCGCCGACGGCGAGCTTCCTGACGACGTCCAGCCCCTTGTCGACCCTGCCGAAGACCGGGTAATTGCCGTCGAGGAAGGGGGTGGCCTTCAGTGTTATGAAGAACTGGCAGCCGTTGGTGTCCGGGCCCGCGTTGGCCATGCCGAGCACGCCCTCGGTGTCGAATTTGAGGTCGGGAGCGATCTCGTCGGGAAAGGTGTAGCCCGGACCGCCCTCTCCCGTGCCCTTGGGATCGCCGCCCTGGACGACGAAACCAGCTTCGACCCGGTGGAAGGTGAGGCCATCATAGAAGGGCTTGCCCTTGTTCGGGCCGAGCTTCCCCTCCGCCAGGCCGACGAAGTTGCCGACCGTGAGGGGGGACTTGTCGTAGGCCAGCTTTATGGTGATGTCGCCCTTGCCCGTCGACACGACTGCCCAGAGGCCTTCGGGAAGCGTGCTGTTCGCACAGGAAGCGAGCCCCAGGGAGGCGAGGGCAAGGACCTTCGCCAAAGTGATGATGGTTTTCCGTGTCCGCATGTCGATGACGCTCCATTTGCTGGTGTGATCAAGGCCCAGAAAGATAATCCTAAAGCACGACGGTTGACAATCGGCACGGCTTGACCATTGGCGGCCGAAGGGCCACCATACGCTGCGGAGGGCTTGCATGGGTGATGGAAACTATGTCCGTCCCAGCTGGGACGAGTATTTCATGGAAGTCGCGCGGGCGATCGCCAAGCGTGCAACCTGCGACCGCGGCCGATCGGGCTGCGTCATCGCGCGCGATCACCAGATCCTGGCGACGGGCTATGTCGGCGCTCCCGCTGGCCTGCCGCACTGCGACGATGCAGGCCACGAGATGCGGAAGATGCTCCGCGAGGACGGCAGCACGAGCCAGCACTGCGTTCGTACCGTCCACGCTGAGCAGAATGCGATCTGCCAGGCAGCCAAGCGCGGCGTATCGATCGATGGCGCAACGCTCTACTGCCGCATGACTCCCTGCAGGACCTGCGCGATGATGATCATCAACTGCGGCATCCGCCGCGTCATCGCCGAGCGGCGTTACCATACGGCGGCGGAGAGCGAGGCCATGTTCCACGAAGCCGGCGTCGAACTCGAGTACGTGATCGACGAGGTCGAGAAGTACGAGAACCAGTAAGGTTCTCCCCTGTCGCGGCGCATAAAAAAAGGCTGACCCGAAGGGGTCAGCCTTTGCATTGGTGCCGCCGAACAGAATTGAACTGTTGACACACGGATTTTCAGTCCGTTGCTCTACCAACTGAGCTACAGCGGCGCAGACGGGAAACTTATATCGGAAGCCGTCGAAAGGGTCAAGGCCCGGCCCGGGAAGCTGTGGCTGGCTCCAGCCTCGGCGCTCCCTTACTGAAGCTGCCATTCCACATTATATTGCACCATATGGACAGAGCAACAACACTCAAAAAGCTCGCAGATGATCCGGTTGTAGACGTATTGGTCATCGGAGCCGGCATCAACGGGATCGGAACCTTTCGCGACCTGGGCCTGCAAGGAGCCCGCACACTCCTCGTGGACCAGGGGGATTTCTGCTCAGGCTGTTCCTCTGCCTCCTCGCACATGGCCCATGGCGGGATCCGGTATCTCGAGAACGGGGAGTTCCGCCTGGTCAGCGAAGCGGTCAACGAGCGGAACAGGCTCATACTCAACGCGCCACATCTGGTAAAACCGCTTCCGACCATCGTCCCGATGTTCAAGATTTTTTCGGGCCTGCTCAACGCACCTTTCAAGTTCCTCGACCTCCTGGACAGGCCCTCGGAGCGCGGAGCCCTTGTCATCAAGGTCGGCCTCATGTTCTACGACGCGCTGACGAGGGGACAGCGGGTCGTGCCGCGCCATCGCTTCGAGGGAAGGAAGAAAAGTCTCGAGCGATGGCCCGATCTCGATCCGACGCTCAAATTCACGGCCCTCTACTACGATGGCCAGCTGGTATCGCCGGAGCGGCTCTGCGTCGAACTGGCCCTCGACGCGACAGGGTCCTCGGAGCGAGCCATGGCTCTCACCTACGCCCCGGTCATCGGTGTCGAGGTCGATGGAGAGTCGAACGAGGCTGTCGTGATGATCCGGGACGAGATGGGCGGAACCATACTCAAGGTACGTCCCCGGGTCATCGTCAACGCGGGAGGTCCCTGGATCGATTCCGTCAACGGCGCACTCGGCTCGCCGACGGCCTACATCGGCGGCACGAAGGGCTCGCACATCGTCGTGGACAACCCAGCGCTCCGGAAGGCCATGGGCGAACACGAATTCTTCTTCGAGAACAAGGATGGCCGCATAGTCTTGATGCTCGCCTGGTACGACCGGGTCGTGATCGGCACCTCGGATATCCCTGTAAAGGATGCCGAGGGGAGCATGTGCACCGATGAGGAAATCGAGTATTTCATCGGGCTCGCAGGGAGGCTCTTTCCCACGATACCCGTAACCCGACAGCAGATCGTGTTCACCTTTTCCGGCGTGCGGCCGCTGCCGCGTTCAGGGGCAAAAAACGCCGGCCAGATCTCGCGCGACCACAGCATCGAGGAGACCAGGGTCGGAGCCGTGCCTGTGCTTTCCCTCGTCAGCGGGAAATGGACCACCTTCCGCGCCTTTGCGGGACAGGTCACCGACAAGGCGCTCGCCCGGCTCGGCATGGGCCGCCGGGTCTCGACCGAGGGCCTGCCTATCGGCGGTGGCGCGGATTGGCCAGCGACGCCGGCAGCCATGGAGGAGGCGGAACTCGCACTCGTGAAAAAACACGGCATTCCCTTCGATCGCGCCCAGGCACTCTTCGCCCTTTACGGCTCGCGCGCGGGCTTGGTCCTGGCTGCGGTCGCCCCAGGGAGCCCCGAGGCCATGCTCGCATCCTTGCCTTCCTACTCCCGGCAGGAAGTCGCCTTCCTCGCCCGTGAGGAGGGGGCCGAGCACCTCGATGACCTGATCCTCAGGCGGAGCACGATCGCATGGAGGGGCCTGGCCACGGCGTCCGTCCTCGAGGAACTCTGCGATATCATGGCAATTGCGAAGGGATGGTCCCCCTCGCTGCGCGATGCGGAGCTGGTCAGGACTACGGCAATTCTCAGGGAGCGGCACGGGGGCGTGGTGAGGGCCTGAGCCTGCGGGACTGGCAAGTCTCGACATACAGCTAATGCTGTCGTGCGACAGGCCGGGTCCCCGCTTCACAGATTCAGGAAAACCTTAAAAAAGCGTCCTTGTGGTAGATCAGCAAGCAAATGCCGCATATAGAGCGTCGTAAACAAGAGCGTGCGAGTCATTGTCTCCGCGAGCACCTTGCCCTCCATAGCAAATAGGATGCCTCGATGGTCGATCTCGAAATCATTACCGAAGGAGTAGGACCTCGATCTATCCGGCAAAGGGCAGTCGTAGTCTTGAAAGTGATAGCTGGATGCCTCCTTGGAGCGCGCGATCAGGATTTCCCGATCGATATGCTCCCAGTCAAACTGCCGAAGGGTCGCATATTGCTCGTCGTCTTTTTGGTCAAAGAGCAGTCGCATGCGCTCGAGCAGCGCATCGAAGCGTGGACAGAGATGCTCGGTTTGAGCGGCAAAATAAAACGCCGATTTGTCCTCCGTAACCGTATATTCATCGACGGGGTAAAAGCGGCCGACTTCCTCCAGAACATCCTTAAGCCGGATCTTGCATTCCCGAGTCTCCTCCTTCTTCACAACGAGGTCGGTCGCAAGACCGTAATGGATGTAGACGCCCACGAGTGCCTCCTTCGTCAATGCGGATACGCATTCCACACAGCGACTGCGATTACTATGGGACCGAAGCACGAGAGAATCAATTGTGTAATTTGTGCCATATCGGGCTAATATACGCAGTGGGACGAGTCTGAGAAGTTTGATGCAGGGTCGGACCTGCGAGATTGTCAGCCGGAGTCATCGGATAGTGAGCAAAGGAGTCCGCGGAACGAAGTTGAGCGATATCACGGATGATGAAGGACAAGGTTGATTGACATGCTCCGTAAGGAGCTCCTTCCGGGACTCCTCGCCGAAGATGAATTTAGAACCATATCGTTGACGGAGCGCAGCACGGCGTATCTCCATGCTGCTAGTACGCCCGGAAGCTGCCGTTTCACTTGCGTTTCGGGAGCAAAATTGGAGCAATCGCAGCGCGGGCAGGGATTGGGGCAAACTCAGTAGCAGCGGGCGGATTGGTCCATAGGGGATTTCGGCGCGGCACCGGCATCGTAGCGAGTGACCCCTGGGCACAACGGGGTTTGCCCCTCCGGCTTTGGCAGCGGGTTTGCCGTGGCGAGGAACAGGCCCCGAGAGATTGTCACTTCTCAGGCTTTCTCCACCTCTTCCGCTGTCAAGCCAGTGCCCTCCGCAATTATTGCAGAATCGATTCCAAGTCCTTTGAGGCGCCGTGCCGTTTCCACAGCGCCTTCGGCCTTGCCCTCAGCCCTGCCCTCAGCCCGGTCGACGATGTGCCAGTCCTTGACGCGGCTGA
>JBAXTA010000509.1:0-2162 GCA_037130415.1 Spirochaetota bacterium | reverse complement strand
CCGGACGGCAGCTGCCGTCCGGCGAGGCCGGCCTTGGTCGCGGGCAGGGGCGCGAAGTCGCCCAGGGTCGGGGACAGAGGGAGCGGGAGGGCCGCGAACGGGAACCCGCTCGGGAAAAGGAACGCCCGCCCCGGGATTTCACGAACCGCATACGGATCGGGGGAGAGGTCTTCGACATCAAGGTGGAGAAGAAAAAAAAGATCGTGGAACTCGAGTGGAAGGCCTTCAGCGCTGCCCGCGAAAGGATCGACCGGGAGTCGGTCGCCCTCTACCGGGACCTGCGTGGGGTTGTGCTTTTTGGCCGCAAGCGCTTCCTTGAAGGCGAAAAACTCGAGGTAATACTGAAGGTTGCCCCCTGGCTCGATCCCGAGGGTGACCTCGCCAGGGTCTGGCCCCGCAATGTGAACATGTCCGTGGCAGACGAGGCGCCACGCATCCTGGCCTCGCTCGGACACGTGCTCCAGCTTTCCGAGTGGCGCAAGGACAGTCCCGAACTCGGTTTCGTCACCCTTTTCACCAACGGTGAGGGCGAATACTGGTTCCGTGTATCGCGCGGTTTCCACACCGCCATCAACGAGTCCCTCGCCTCGCTCGAGGGCCTCGCCGACGCGGTCGGCGGCGATGCAGTTGCCTCCGTCCCGGCCCCTGACCGCGAGCGCCTGTCCACACTCTACCGACGGCTGCAGTCCTTCTTCGAGTAAAGGGCACAGCAGCCATGAACGAGGGAACCACCGAAAGGCTCTGTGTGCTTTTCATCGACGACGAGCCCAGCATATTGACGGCAATCAAGCGGGAGCTCCACTCATGGGCGCATCAGAAGGAAATAGAGATCCTCTCTGCAAGCTCGGCGCGCGCTGGCATCGAGATCCTTGAAGCAGAGGCGGACCGGATTGCAGTCCTGTGCTCCGACCTGCGGATGCCCGAGCGGAAGGGTTCGGACTTCCTCCTGGAGGTGCGAGAGCGATGGCCCGAGGTCACCGCGATATTGCTCACCGGATTTTCGGAGACCGAGGAGATCGCCAAGGCCGTCAAGGCCGGAATCTCGAGCTTCATACTCAAGCCCTGGGAACCGGCCTACCTCCAGGCAGAGGTCGAGAAGGCCCTGGAATCCTGGAAGCTCAGGCGGGAGCACCGGGCCTGGTCGGAGCAGCTTCGGGATGAACTCCGCTGGGCGGGGGAAATGCAGCGCGCGATGCTCCACCTGGACATCGGGGAAACCGAAGGGGTCGAGTTCAAGCTGGGCTACCATCCTGTAGCCAAGCTTTACTGCGGCGGCGATTACTACGACATCATCAGCCTCAGCAAGGGGCGCTGGCTCGTGTTGATCGGCGATGTCGCAGGCCACGGGGTCAAGGCGGCCTTCGTGACCGGCATCCTCAAGGCCATCATCTATCCCGAGTATATCAAGGGCAATTACAGCTCACGCTTTTCTCCCTCGGCCTTCCTCACCTGGCTTAACGCACGCATGGATTCCGAGCTGAGCAGGGTGTCAGGATTCCTTCTCACCTTCTTTGCGGGTGTCCTTGATCTGAACAAAAAGACCTTTACCTACTCCAACGCGGGACAGGCGAGGCCCTTCATCCTGTCTGGAACAGGGTGCCGCGAACTGGCTGTCTCAGGCCCTGGCATCGGCATGCACTATGACATGGACTATCCCGAGGCCAGCGAAGCCATCGAAGCCGGGGACCTGCTTTTTTTCTTCACCGATGGACTTGTCGAGCGTGGAGAGCGTGAGGGCGCCTGCGAGGATTTCTGCCTCCCCGATGCGCTCCTGGGCCTTCCTTACGGCCCTGATTTCCAGCAGCGCCTTCTTGACCTGGCGCTCGAATCGAGCGGGAGGGCTGACTTCGAGGACGATGTGACGATACTCACCGCGAGGATCGGCTAAATTCCATGCGGAATGAGGCACGCGGACCTGAGAGGGCCGCTCTGGGCCTTAGGGCCCGCGATGCGACCCACAACCTCCACATCCTCAGGCAGCTGTCGAGGGTCTTCGTCAACGAGGAGGACGACGACGCTGCCTTCCTCGCCGTGCTCGGAATAATCGAACGCGAGCTTGGCGCCGATGGCGGCGTAATCTCCTACCTGGGTGGGGACGGGGAACGCAGGGCCGTCGCGACAGGAAGCCCGGTTGCCCTTCCCCTGGACGACGGAGGATTGGG
>JBAXTA010000508.1:0-2166 GCA_037130415.1 Spirochaetota bacterium | reverse complement strand
CCCTCCGGCGAAAGGGTCGCATGACCGATAAGCAGCTGGAGAGACGGGTTGAGCTCGAAAAGGAGCGGCGGCCCAATCCGAAAGGCCTTGAGAGGTCCTTTGCCCGCGTGGCCCTGGAGGGACTTAGAGTCCTGTCCGATGGCGCGCGACCATCACTCATACTCTGGACTGACGAGCACAAGTCCTACGGACGGGCGATGGCTAACTCGGCCTGCCTTATGGCGCTCCGTGAAGCCAAGCGCCTAAACCACCAGACCTTCTCTTCCCGGGCTGAACGGACGCTGGCAAATCCGCTGTTTCCGGTCAACTACCTCGACCGAGAGATCCGGAAGGACATCCACGAGCACGTTCGAGAGACTGTGTGCTTTGGACGAAACGTGAACCGGCAGATGGAACGTTTCACGCTCTATTCATGGTGGCACAATTACCGAAAACCGCACAGGGTTCGCGAGCGGGTTTTCCGGAGCCATGCTGAGGTTGCAGGCTATGACTGCGCTCATATCGCCAAGGCTAGCCAGACGATCTGGAAGCGACGGGCGATGCTGTCCCTTACCGAGCTTGCAGAGCCTTGGATTGATACCTGGCTCCGATCACGGACAAGCCCAGGGATGCGTGGACCGGACTACCTCCCAAGGTATGCGTTAGGGTAAAAACAGAGCTTTCAGAGAAGCGGGAACGCGGGACCGTGGGAAACTGCCGGCTCGCTCATTCTTTCAGCCAACAAGGTTCGAGGAACTTCAAAAGGAATATCGGAGCTGCTTCTTTCCTTTATGACGCTCGAGTGCGAGTTCCACAAGTTCAGTGACAAGCTCACCATACGGCAATCCCCCGGATTCGCACATCTTGGGATACATCGAGATCGAGGTGAAGCCTGGAATGGTGTTCACCTCGTTGAGCAGAAGCTCCGCCGTATTCCGCCGAATGAAGAAATCCACTCGCGCCATGCCCGCCAGATCAAGGGCATCGAAGGCCTTCACCGCGATAGACATGATCGACTCGCTTACAGAAGGCTCGAAGTTAGCAGGAATAAAAAACCTGGCTCCATCCGGATCGATGTACTTGGCTTCGTAGTCATAGAACTCATGGCTGGGCACGATCTCTCCTGGGGGGAAGGCCCGAGCCTTGCCGTTGCCAAGCACCGAGCACTCGATTTCCCTGCCCTCGACGAAGGGTTCTATCAGGGCCTTGTCGTCCCACTCAAGGGCCGCTGCTAGAGCCCGCTTAAGATCCCTCGCATCAGAAACCTTGGACGCACCCACGGAGGAGCCTGCGCAGGCGGGTTTTGCGAAGGCCGGCCAGCCGAAACGCGTCGTGACTTCGCCAGCGATCCTCCGGACTGCGCCTTCCGGATCGGCGTTCCCCAGATCAGCGCGTCTGACAGTCATGAAGGGCACGACCGGGAGACCTGCTTGAATCCATAGGAGCTTGGCCTTCTCCTTGTCCATGCCGAGGGCAGAGCCCATCACAGGGGCGCCAACGTAGGGCAGGTCCGCACACTCAAGGAGGCCCTGGATAGTGCCATCCTCGCCGTAGCTGCCGTGGAGGACAGGAAAGACGCACTCGCAGGGCAGAAGCTCAAGGCCCTCCTTGCGTTCTACTGCGAGCCCGCCGGAAGGCAGCACCAGGACACGGGGGCCAGGACCCATCCTGAGCGGCTTGAGGGCATCATGGGAGATGGGACCGCCCTCCTGTAGCCTCCATACGCCGTCTTTGCCTATGCCAACCAATACGGCTTCAAAGCGAGTTGCGTCGAGGTGGGCTAGGATGCTCGCTGCCGAACGGAGCGAAACCTCATGCTCGCCGGACTTTCCGCCGTAGAGAAAGACAACACGCTGCATGGTCACTCCTCGGTGTGCGCTTTGGATAGGGGTAGCTATCATGGTAATCAATGTGAAATCAAGGACTGTCGCAATATCCCAGCCGGGCCAGGGCGTGCTCCGCAGTCGCGAACTCGTCATAGCTGTGAGGACCGTCGGCGTAGATGATGGAGTTCTCGTGGCCCTTGCCCAGGAGTAGGACAATGTCGGCTGGGGCGGCGAGGGTGAAGGCCTTCTCGATGGCGCTGGGCCTGTCGGGGATGAGAAAGAGGTTGCGGCCCCGCGTTTTGGGCCCGCAACCGGCGGTGGCTTCGCAACCGGCGGTGGCTTCGCAACCGGCGGTGGCTTC
>JBAXTA010000507.1:0-2169 GCA_037130415.1 Spirochaetota bacterium | reverse complement strand
TCCGGCCCTCGGTCCCAGGGCGGTTCCCATAGATGTCGAACTTCCCGAGGGCACGCGGACCCTCATCATCACGGGCCCGAACACCGGAGGAAAGACCGTCACACTCAAGACGATCGGCCTCCTCGCCCTGATGAACCAGTTCGGCCTCGCCCTTCCCACAGGACCGGGAACAGGCTTTGCCGTATTCGATGCCGTATTCGCCGACATCGGCGACGAGCAGTCCATCGACCAGTCGCTGTCGACCTTCTCCGGCCATATGCGAACAATTGGTTCCATATGTGGCGGGATCACCGGGCGCAGCCTTGTCCTCCTCGACGAGCTTGGTTCGGGCACCGATCCGGAGGAGGGCTCGGCAGTCGCGATGGGCCTCCTCGATTTCTTCATCGCGAGGAAGTCCCTCACGATACTGACAACCCACCACGGCATCCTCAAGAACTACGGCTACACGCGGCCGGGCTGCCTCAACGCCTGCATGGACTTCGATGCCGCCTCGTTGCAGCCCACCTACCGCGTCCTGATGGGTGTGCCGGGAGAGAGCCGCGCCCTCGACATAGCCGCCGGGCATGGACTTCCTGGCGAAGTCGTGGCCGCCGCCCGGGGCTACCTCGACGAGGAGCGGGCCGATGTTTCCGAACTCATCAAGGGCCTGTCGGAGCGGCACCGGAAACTCGAAGACCTCGAATCAGAGCGGAAGGGCCGCCTGAGGGAGGCCATGGACTCACAGCGCAGGGCTGACCTTGCAAGCCTCAGGGTCAGGCAGCGTGAGATAGAGCTCAGGGAAGAAGGCGTATCCGGGCTCAAGCGGCAGCTTTCCGAGAGCCGGAAAACCTTGGAGAATCTCGTCCGGGGACTCCGCGAGGGTGGAATCACGGCAGAGAGCACTCACGAGGTCAAGGCCTTTCTGGGGCAGCTCGCAGTACTGACCGATGAGGCCAGCGAGGATCTTGAGCGCTTCAGGGAGGAGTCTGTTTCTGAGCCTCCCCCTGTCGAGGCGGCCACCGGCGCCGCTCCTCCCTTTGGGCCGGGAGTATCGGTGCTTGCAGGATCGGCAAGGCGGCGTGGCATCATCGTGCGCGCTGCAAAAAAAGGCCACTGGCTGCTGGAAACCGACACCATGCGCCTTACGCTTCCTGAATCGGAACTGACCGCGATCGCGGGCGTGGGCCCTGTAACCAGGACCGAGGTAGCGGTGGAACTTGCGCCACGCGGTGACACTGGCCGCTCCACTGCAGTCTTCGAACTCGATCTCCGGGGCTTCCGGCTCGCGGCTGCCATCGATGCAGTCGAAAAGCAGGTAGATGCGGCGAGTCTTCAAGGCCTGTCAGTGTTCACCCTCCTCCACGGAACCGGTGAGGGCATCCTCGGCAAGGGAATCCACGATTACCTGAAAACCCGCGCCGGCATCGCCAACTACCACTTTGCCCGGCCCGAGGAGGGTGGCTATGGGAAGACGGTGGTCAGCCTGCAGTAGTGCCGGTGGCAGCGCCGGCCGCCAGGCCCCCGACATCATCCCAATTGATCCCTTCGCCCTCGGGTATGCCTCGCTGCGCCACGCGTCCGAGGAGGGCCTTCCAGGCTGATGGCTCCAGTCCTGGCCTGAGCACCTTTTCAGTGCGGAGGAGGGCGGTGTTTCCGACGGTCAGTACCTCGCCGATTCCGATGGCCGACAGGGCGTGTACCGAGCGGTTGGTCCTCCCGTAGTTGGCGGCCTCGCTCGGCGCGAGGACCTTCCTCCCTGTCCCGAGGATGGCGTCGATGCGCCTCCGGCCGTATTCCGCGATGAGAGCCTCGACACAGCCACGGGGATCACGGGCCGCCTCGTCGATGGCGCGTTTCATGATGGCAAAGTCCCCGGGATCGAGGGCGATGGGATCGTCGAGGCCCGGATCGTCCCGGGAAAGGCAGATGTGCTTTTCTATGATGGACGCACCCTTGGCTACGGCAAGGGCTGGCACGAGCCGGGGATCCATCGAGTGGTCCGAGACGCCAACAGGTACACCGAAGAGTGTCGCATAACTTGCAAGGAGTTCCAGGTTGTAGTCTTCCGGTGGAGCGGGGTAGGCGGTGACGCAGTGAAGGAGGGCCCGGTCGCAGCCACCGAGGAGGGCGAGGGCCCGCTCGATGTCGGCCAAGGTCGATACCCCGCTTGAGACGATGGTCGGAAGCCTG
>JBAXTA010000506.1:0-2185 GCA_037130415.1 Spirochaetota bacterium | reverse complement strand
GCTCATCGTGGCGACGGGCTGGCTGACGGTCATCGCGTGGCGGCACAACATCCTGCTCGCTCTGCCTCCCTTTTTGGTCTATGTATGGCTCGTAGGCTTTCTCCATGGCATCGAGCACGAGATGCGGCACAAGATCGTGCTGGGCCGGCGTCTGGACTGGTTGAGCGATGCCATCTATTTCCTGATCCATATCCTCTGGAAGGTGGGGTCCAGGAACCAGCGGGTATCCCACGTGCTCCACCATCGCTATACCATGGTGTTGGGTGTCGATCCTGAGCCGGCCTTTCCTGAAAACCTTAGCACCAGGTGGGTTCAAGGGGAATTGCTGGGCATCCTGGTTGCGGTGCTGACACTGGGGATCATCGACTTCTTCAAGGCGATGTGGGGACTGATCCAGCGTTGGGGTGGGCGCCTGCATCCAATGATCCAGGTCCACTGCAGTGAGCAGGACCTGAAATTCATCCGGCGTGAGTCCTTCGCCGTCCTGGTGATCAATGTCGCGGTTCTGGCCGGGTGCGTGGCCCTGCAGCGCTGGGACCTTATCCTCCTTCTCATGCTCGCGCCGCACATCGGTCTCGCCATAGGCGCCTTCTACCATCGCACCGAGCATATCGGCATGATGTACAATACCAACGATCAACGGCTGTGCACGCGCGGGGTCAAGGTTTCTCCCATCACCAAGTTTTTCTACGGCGGCCTGGACGAGCACGTTGAGCATCACCTCTTTCCCGCTGTTCCTTCCCGCAACCTCACCAAGCTCCGGGAGGCCCTGCCCATCTCCATCCCCGAACGAATGAACGTCATCGCATGCTGGCGGGAGATTTTCGCCATCGCACGACACAAGGATGCACACCCGGACGAGGTGTTCCTGCCGTCGGGCCTATGATTGGCTGCGGACTCGGTGGGATCCGAGCCGGATTATTCAGGACTTTGGCCTCTTGCCCCAGGTGAGGATCACTCCCAGCGCTATGGAAAGAAAGGCCGCCACGACAATCCTGTAGCCGGTGGGCAGGAGGAAGGTGAGGGTGTGGGCGGGGATCCAGAAGAGCGGGAGGGTCCGGCCGATGACGAAGTCAAGGAAGCGCTTCCAGTCCACCGAGGCGAGCGTCTCGCCAAGCCGTGGCCTGGCGCCGGAGCTCAGGCCCTTCTGTCCAAAACGGGCCTCGATCCAGGCGTCGCTGATCCGGTGGGCAGCCATGAAGACGGGACCAAAGGTCAGGTTCATGATCGCGCTCGTCCAGAAGGCGACGAGAAGGATCCTGACCCAACCCTCGCCAAGGGGCAGAAGCCCCTTGGCCCCTGCTGCCATGACTCCAGCGTTGAAC
Organism: Spirochaetota bacterium; assembly: GCA_037130415.1. GTDB lineage: Bacteria > Spirochaetota > Spirochaetia > Treponematales > Rectinemataceae > CAIJMU01. Next base: position 860 of record JBAXTA010000506.1, on the reverse strand, counting down.
AGGGTGAACATCAGCACTACGAGGATTCCAACGATCCCCCAGACCAGGGCCTTGGCCCAGAGTCCGGCCGGCTTCGACCAGGCACCCTTGCCCAGGCGAAGCACCAGGAGCTCTCCCATCGTCGCGAGCAGCGCGAACTTGGCGAAGCCCAGGGGATAGGGGAACCTGGCGCTGAGGTCGAGGACCACGGCAGCGCTGGCAGGCACGGCGAACAGGGCGACGACGGCCGCGATGACCGCAGCCCATACGAAATCTCCGACTCTCACGGTCGGGCCTCCCCGGACGCCAGGCAGGCGAGGGCTATCGAATGCACCTTGGCTGCCGCATCGTCGGCCCGCGAGACCAGTACGATGGGACGAATGTCGCCGAGGATTACCCCGGCCATTCTCGGCGCTGCGTAGCGGATGAGGGCCTTGCCCATGATGTTACCTGCCTCGATGGAGAGCTTCCGGGCTCTCCGCGAAACTCACCATAGAGCTGCTAGATGCTACAAGGAGCTTGTGCTGTATCGCCATAAAAGGTCTTCCCATGCCTGAAAGGTAGTGGAGAAGAGGAGTTTCGAGAAGTATTTCGAGCAATGAAAAAGAAAAAGCCTTCCTTAGTAAATACTTACGGAAAGCTTCTCCTGCCCCTCGGGCTTGAATTTGAGCATATCCAAACAGGTTTTGAGGGTATTTTCCTGCGATATATGGATGATGTTCCCGACTTCCAGGTGCCTGGCTGCGTCATCAGACTCGACGCGACTCTCGCCGCTGCATCTACCACTCCTACGCCTCGACGAGTACGTAGCGATGGAGGAGCGGGTCTCCTTCATATCGCGCACCTACTCAATCCCCCTTGTCGAATTGGCCGTTGAGGAA
>JBAXTA010000505.1:0-2222 GCA_037130415.1 Spirochaetota bacterium | reverse complement strand
CCCAGGGCAAGGCAGAAGGTGAACTCGCGGAAAAGTTGGCTATTGCGAAGCGGCTCAAGAAGCTTGGGATGCCTTTGTCGCAGCTGTGCCAGGCTACCGGGCTTTCCGAAGAGGAAATCGCCGCATTATGAAGGCGCTGGGCATGTTGACCGCCTAGGCCAGTCCTTTTGTCAGCGAAGCGAGCTTGCTTTTTGCCCTATCAAAGTCGAAGGACCGGAGGGCAGAGGCCATCCCTGCGAATTCGGGGCCGAAGGCGCACTTGAAGGCTGCTGAGTTGGCTTCGAAGAAGAGGGTGGCCTTGATGTCGTCATTGGCAAGGAGGCGGCTGAGGTTTTCCAGGATGGGGTTGAAGTCTTCATCGGGACAGGTCGGGACCGTGCCCGGAACCCTGTCTTTCAGCGGCAGGATCCATTTCCCAAGCATCCGGAGGAGCTCAGCCGGATCGATGGGCTTCTTGAGGAAGTCGTTCATTCCGGCAGCGAAGCAGGCTTCGCTGTCCGCACGCATGGTGCTGGCAGTCATGGCGATGATGGGCAGGTTCCGAAGCGATTCGCGCTTCCTGATTTCCCGGGTGGCGGCCAGTCCATCCATCACGGGCATTTGCAGGTCCATGAGGACGAGATCCCAGGGCTCCGCCATGACCCGTTCCACTGCAATGGCTCCGTTGGGGGCAAGTTCGGCATCAAGGCCCGCATGATGGAGCTGGCCGAGGGCGACTTCCTGGTTCGTTGCGTTGTCCTCGACCAGAAGGATCCGGCAGCCCCGGAGTTCAGGGGCCTTTTCCGCTGTCGCCCTGACTGGCTGTTTCCCCAACGCCAATGGGACGGTGAACCAGAAGGTCGAACCGATGCCAAGCTCGCTTTCGACGCCGACGATGCCTCCCATGATTTCTGCCAGCCGCTTCGAGATCGCCAGGCCGAGTCCTGTGCCTCCGTATTTCCGGGTCGTCGACATATCAGCCTGCTGGAAGATCTGCCACAATCCTCCCAGCTGATTCGCCCCGATGCCGATACCTGTGTCGCTCACCTCGAAGCGGAGCCACAGTCCATCCCCGGGACCTTCGGCGGCAGGGACGGCAGCGGCCTCTTCCTTCCTGACCGCGATCCTGAGCCCTCCCCGCTCGGTAAATTTGATGGCGTTCGCCCCGAAGTTGAGGAGGATCTGCCCAATGCGGATGGGGTCGCCGATGAGGTTTTCCGGCAGTTCTTCGCCGATGTCCAAAGTGAGGGCGAGGCCCTTTTCCGCTGCACGATCTCCGAGGATCATCGCGGTGTTGCCGAGGGCTGTCCTGAGGCCAAAGCCGGTCTTTTCAATTGACAGTTTTCCTGCCTCTATCTTGGAAAAATCGAGGACGTCGTTGATGATGCCAAGTAGGTGGCGACCCGAGGCCTCGATTTTTTCGATGTAATCGCGGAGTCGCGGTTCCGGGCCGAGGCCGATCGCGAGATGGGACAATCCTATGATGGAATTGAGGGGCGTGCGGATTTCGTGACTCATGGTAGCAAGAAAGGTGGACTTGGCGAGGGTGGCCGATTCAGCGATCTCCTTTGCCGCCCGAAGCTCGTCGAGGACAAGGTTGAGCCTGGTCTCGGCCTGCTTCCTCCTTCCGACCTCGCGGGCAAGCTCGACGGCTTTGCCGGCGAGCTTGCCATTCATGGTCATGATGGTCTGGAGCATCGTGCGGGAAGCCCCATTCATCGCCTCGTTGGCGCGTGCCTTGGCCACGGCTGCCGAGGCGCCGCCCGTCATTTCGGCGAGTGCGAGGGCCATGCGGCGGTCCTGGTCGAGGATGTGGAACATGAGCCAATGGATCAGGAAGGAGACGACTTCCGCTACCCTGTCGGTATAGGGACGGCTGGGTAGCCTGGTTTCGAGTTGGACGACGCTGGCCAGAAAGGACTGGTGTTCGGCGCGGTGGCCGATTGCCCAGGGATCATCGACGAAGACACTTACCCAGCATGCTTCCTCCGTGCCGAAGTGGTAGGATGCGTACTCCTTGAGCTCCACGAAGATGCGATTGAGCTCCTCGATGTCATCAGGCCCGCTCAGGTGCCCCGTCAGGCCATTGAGGAGGGCAACCAGGCGCCGGTGCTGATCATCGATGACGGGAATACCGATCTCCAGCTCTTCGGTCCAGGGGAAGATCTCAAGCATCTGCCAGCTCCTCATCATTTCAATATTCAGCATCCGGAGTATCCCATCGCCAGCCTGGGGCGTAAATG
>JBAXTA010000504.1:0-2223 GCA_037130415.1 Spirochaetota bacterium | reverse complement strand
GCGTTGATGACTAACGGAACGTGCTTGGGCTTACGCAACTCAAAGATTTCGTAACCCGGGGTATCCATGTAGTTGAACAAACCGTCTTTGCCACGGGAACCATTGAACCTGTTACTGCTGTGATAATGGAAGGAACGGCCATGGTCGATTGCTAACAGACTCTCTATCGAAGTTGCCTTCTTTTCAAACATCGGCCTAAACAAGAGGTTAGCTCCATGGCGATCCTGATTGTTGATCAAGAAATCCATAGCGGCTAGCTTCGCAGCATCTCCTCTAACATCGTCTGGTATGACCATCTTGCCGTGTTTCTCAAACTCGTCCTCATCTGCTGGGTCTACATTGCTGCCCGGTGGATTAAAGCGATTCCCCCTCAACGAAGCGTTGTCGATACGGTGAACCCCGGGTTCGATCTCGATAGCAAGCACAGGCGAACGTTTACCAGGAAGATGAGCATGCACCTTCTGGGACATATCGCCAAGACCGCCAGCGTGCATCAGAGCTTGCATAGCAATCTCAGCCCACCCAGCTAGGGGATACCCGAAGGTGTTGCCCCAATCGCTGAGATCCTCAAAGTACGGCTTGAGCATGTAGGTGCGTGAAGGAAGCACTCGACCGTTCTTCCCTCTAGCGCCGCCCATCCTGACGAAACGCTTTTCGGTAGCGCCAGCATCGGGGATGTCTACTGCTTCTGCCGGATGCTTCTTTGCCATGATGGCATCGAAGAAGGAGCGGCTCTCTTGAGCCGGGTCGGGGAGGCGTAACTTCTTGTGGAAGATAGGGTCAATGACCGAATGACCATTCTTGTGGTTTTCGCGTTGAATGCTCTGAATGTCGGCGTGAATGGCCATGGCAACCTCTATGCCCCCTCTATACTATAGCGATAGGGCTTGTACTTAAAATCAGCCGCCCTGGACGCAGCCTGTCGCCAAGCCTGTTCAGTAGGATAACGTCCATGGGGATTGATCATAGCAACCCCCAAGTATCCTAGACCGTGCTTCGCCGCAACCTTCTTGTGGACTTCATGGGCCATCGAGGAGTGCTCGCTACCCCGAACGTGGGTGACCCCAAAGACGTTGAGGCCATGCGCTAAGAGAGACTCGTATAACGCCATCCCTAGCCCCTTGTTCTGATGCTCTGGCTTAACGTCAGAGAAGTCGAACGCCATATCCTTCACGATACGGCCATTGGAGAACCGCTCTGGGCCAACCAAAGCCGCTACGCCACCCACAGGAACGTTCTGGTGGAACACCTCTGCCGTCATCCAAGGATGGGGGTTATGGTGCGAGCGAATACGAGCAGTGTAGCCAGCAGCCCGGTGCTCTGGGGTTAGGTACGCGCTTACATCATAGTGGTTATCGTAAGGCCCCTGCTTGACCAACGGCTGGTCAGGGAGGTCGCGGATAGCCTTCTCTAGATCGTCTTCGTACTTACGGACAGGACTAACGTGGAACAGGTCGTCTATTGCTCCACGGTGCGACGTTCCTTGCTGTGAAGGCTCGTCACCGTACTTGGCTGCACGCATGTCGTAGCCAGCTTCCTCAAACTTCTTGTCATAGACATCTGGCAAGTGTAGAGGAAGGTTGAAAGCCCTTCGGCTAAGGATCTTGCGGTCTGGTGCGATAGGCACAACCCGATGGTCGATACCTACCTTGATAGTATTGTTGGAAAGGTCAACGTCATGAACCTTGTGCCAACCGCCGCCACGCACTTCCGTTATCCAAGCTTCACGGTCATTGACAAGCTTACCTTGCAACGCCTTATCGACCTCTGGACCGGTACCGTGTCGCTCGCCCAATTCAGCCAGGGTTCGCTCTACAGGAGGATCCCGGGTTCCATAGTAAGAGAGCTTACCACGCCAATCGGAGCTAGGCGCGTAGATCTTCACATCAGCCATGCCCTTATCGCGGTGATACTGGTGGAAGGCATCAATCATGACATCGGCAGGGTCGGTCTTGTCTCCAAAGAGAATCTGAATTACCTTGTTGAGCTTGTCGTGGGGGAATGACTTGTCATCAAACTTCTGCTTGAAGTACCCCATCATCTGCGGTGCGTCACCGCCACGCTTGGGGTTACCGTTCTTAAACTGGTTCCAGTAATACGTCCAACTGAAACCGTGAGGACGGATATCGGATTGCTGTTCAGTGATGTGGATGGTACGTGCCGGTGATACCTTGTTGTGTCGGAACCAACCCAAGCTAATAACCCGCAACGGGTGTAAGCTGT
>JBAXTA010000503.1:0-2241 GCA_037130415.1 Spirochaetota bacterium | reverse complement strand
ATCAAGGACGATCGGAGTCGTCTTCTCCTCATCGACCCGTATCTGACCGACAGCGTCGAACGCGCCCACGCCTTCAAGCGGCTGACCCCGAAGCTCCTGGCTCCCGACGCGCTTGCGCCGGACATCCTGGTCGCCTCCCACGAGCATCTCGACCATTTCGACATCGATGCGGTTCCCTCTCTCATGGCGGATCCGAAGACGATACTGGTCGCATCCGTCACCGTGGCCGGATTGGCCTTGGGGATGGGCATCGACCGACGCAGGGTGGTCGCGATGAAACCTGGCGACGAAACGGAAGTCGCCGGTTTCTTCCTGCGTGCCCTGCCCGCGGACCACGGTGCCCTATCGCCGGACGCGCTGGGATTCCTGCTCGCCGTCGGTGCGACGAGAATCTACTTTGCGGGTGACACCGCGTGCAGCCCGCACGTGGTGTCCGCAGCCAGGGAGGCCAGGCCCGACGTCGCGATCGTTCCCATCAACGGACAGTTCGGCAATCTAGACGGCAAGCAGGCGGCGAGCTTGGTGCTCGCCAGTGGCGCCCGCATCGCGGTTCCCTGCCATTTCTGGACCTTCATGATCCACGGGGGAGACCCACAGGAGTTCGCGGACGAGATGAAGAAGCAGGCACCGGGCTGCGAGCTTCGCTTCCTGCACCAGGGGGAGGGCTTTCTCGCCGGTCCGAAGGAGGGTCGGCCTTGAGTGTATGAACCGTGCGGCTCGACGCCCGCGTACAACGGACATTTCGGGTGCATGTGCTATCATCCTCCTATCTGCTTCAATCAGTTCGGCGGTGTCGAGTCTGCCCTGCTCCGAGAAGGGAATGCGCACAGCGCCAAGGACTGAAGAACGGTGCTGGAACCAATAGTCGCCTGATGCTGCCAAGGTCACCTGCTCCGCGCTCCAGAACGCGGCATCAGTCGCCTCCCTGCTCCTCACCACCGAGTGCGCCATCATCGATATCCCCGGGCCAAGTCGCCCCCCATGGGCGGCGGGATGGGCGGCGGTATGGGCGGCATGGACTACTAAGTTCTGCCCACCAGAATGGCAAGAATGCGGTGAATTGGACGCGGCTTTCCTGTTGTCGGCTTGAAAACGAAGGCAGAGCGACCGCAATCAGCTGGGGATGCCAGCATGTCCAGCGATGCCCGCCCTTGCCCGGATCCCTGGGGACGGCTATGGTGCAAAGGTAGGCGCAGGAAATCAAGACTGCGCAGCCGACCTGAGGGAGACCGAGCCATGAGCGCAGATGTGATTCTTCCAGGAAAAACAGCCCGCGAGCTGGATGTTCTCCTCGAGATATTCAAGGCGGATTCCGCGGTCAAGTCGATAATCCTCTTCGGCTTGAAAGACTTCGACGAACGGAAGCCCTTTCCCACCCTCGAGCGCAAGATAGCACGCGAAGGCAAGGTGCTCTATGCGGCTTGAGGAACAGGGGCTCGATTCAGGACCGTTCTCCTATTCCACAAGGGCGGATTGTCCATGCTTCCATTGAGTGTTCCAGGCGGCTAGCCCACACGAAAGCCCGAAGTCCCTTAAATTCTTAATCCAGCACCATTTGCACCCTTATCTGGAGAACTACTTGCAGCGAGTTACTTGGTTGTACCATTTGAACATTAAATTGCGGCAATGCATCCTAAGAAACTCTCCCCTAATGACGATGCAACGATTAGGGAAATTGCACAGCATTTAGGTAAGCGAATCTTGGCAACTTTGGGCGAACTTGGCGCTGTGTTCACAACAGAGTCAGATGAAATAGTTCGAATTCCATCACCAAAAGTAAATGTTATTGATACCACTGGCGCTGGAGATTCATTTGTCGGTGCTTTCGCCTTCGGATTAGCCAGCGGAATGAGCGATGAATTAGCGGTAAAACTTGGATGTGCCTGCGCATCTGCGAGTGTTGCACGTCGTGGTACTCAGTTCTCTTACAGCACTAAGTAGAAGAGCAGGGGATTATAAAAGAGCAACTAGCCTTTGATTTGAAGGGCTTGCTTCTTAGCTAGTGCTATCATTTCTTGGCAAGGGGGGTCTGGGGGACTTCCCCCTCGTGCGGCACCACGACAAACGTGAAGGTCAGCCCCCCCCCTTCACTCCCCCGCAATCGTTATGACCCAATTAGGATTACATGAGCGAGATCATCCTCCGGACGACAAGCTTGCCGGCTTCGGCGTCCGCTCCAAAAGACCCTTGCGCAAAAGGCACGCGGGCCGCCTCGATAGGCGAAGTCCACTTCATTATCCC
>JBAXTA010000502.1:0-2244 GCA_037130415.1 Spirochaetota bacterium | reverse complement strand
CTCCCCTGCGTGGCTCGCGTTCGATGCGTCTGATCACCTCCGAGACGGTCCTGCGGAACTCTTCTTCGATGACCGTTTGAGGAGGTAGCCGTCGAGGCCCAGATTGACAGCCCTTTGGGCAAGGGAAAAACGGTCGTAAGCCGTCACGACGACGATGCGCGTGCCGGGCCTGCTGGCGAGGATCTGGGCGGCGGCGTCGAGGCCGTTGAGACCGGGCATGCGCACATCGACAAAAACAAGGTCGGGATGGAAGTCCCTCGCCTTTTCTACAACCTCGTCGCCCCTCTCGACTTCGGCAATCTCACCGAAGTTGTCAAACAAGGACTCGATCATCTTGCGGATGGATGCGCGCGCGAGTTCCTCGTCGTCTGCTACGAGGAGGCGGAGTTTCATCGCTCCGGTCCCGCCGGGACGCGCTGGCGTGCATTGCCCATGACCAGGAATAGGCCCCGGTCAGGCGGACCGTCCTCGACCAGGAAGATCCGGATCGGGCCCTTTCTGACCTCATTGGAGGCAATAAGGGCATCCATGAGGTCCACGAGGCTTCCACAGGTAACGAAGGAGGCGCTCCTGGCCTCCTCGTCGAGATCCACGACCAACTCCACGTCGAGGCTAATGATGATGCGGAGGACGTCCAGGAAGGACGAGGCGAGTGATATCTCGTCCGACAGCGGGGCTTGCCCATCGAAGGCGGGGTCGGCAAGACAACGGAAGAGCCTGTCAGCAGCCGAAAGAAGCCGGTACGATTCGACGTTCTTCTGGTTGTAGACAAGTTGGGCGGCATGGGAAACGATTGTTGACGATAGTTCCCTGAATCGTGCTTGGGTCACAGGCAAGTATAGAGGTCAGTCTCAGGAGCTGTCCAGAAAAAGGTGATTTTCTTGCAAGCCCGTGAATTTCTTGCGGAGGCCTTGTCAAATTGAAACCCTGAGACCCTTGAAAGGATGGTTTTTCCGGGCAACTGTCGAAGTTTCCTCGTTCCGCAATTATATAAAGGAAACTACCGTAGGCAGAGATCAGGGGCAGCGCCCCAAAACCAAGGAGACAGCCGTGAAGAAGATTGTCATCGTCCTCTTCCTTCTCGCCCTCGTCCTGCCGATGTTCGGCCAGGCCAAGGTCGCGCCGAAGGACCAGCTCTACATCGAGGTTTCAGCCCTCGGCAACCTCGACTACTTCTATGACCACAAGATGGGCATGCAGATGGTCGGCAAGGAGCTCGGAGTGCGAACCGAGTATGTCGGCCCCGCCGAGTACGACATGAACGCCATGGTCGCAGCCATGGAACAAGCCATCGCGAAGAAGCCCCAGGGCCTCGTCGTTGTCGGCTTCGAGCCCTCACTCGATTCCATCGTCGACAAGGCCATCGGCCTGGGCATCCCCGTTGTCACCGTTGACGCCGACCTTCCCGGCTCCAAGCGCCTCGCCTTTGTCGGCACAGGCAACTTCAACGCTGGCGTCGTCGGCGGCAAGAAGATGGCCAGCCTCATCGGCAACAAGGGCAAGGTCGCCATCATCACCAAGCCCGGCCAGTCCAACCTTGAGGAGCGTATCGCCGGCTACAAGTCTGCCCTCGCCGCATTCAAGGACATCGAGATCGTGCAGATCGCCGATGACCAGAGCGACCCCGTCGTCGCCGCCCAGGTCGCAGCCACCCTCCTCCAGAAGTACCCCGACCTCGCCGGTCTCATCTGCGTCGAAGGCGCGGGTGGATCAGGTGCCGCAACCGCCGTCCGTGAAGCCAAGAAAGCCGGCAAGGTAAAGATCGTCTCCATGGACCGTGGCAACGAGATCCTCGACGCGATCAAGGAAGGTGTCATCTCCGCTTCCGTGGCCCAGCAGACCGCGCTGATGCCCTACTACGCCACCCAGATCCTCTACAACCTCTACAACTCCAAGGTCGCGATCACGAGCGACAACAAGAAGGCCGGAGTCCTCGGCATCCCCGCCACGGTGGACACCGGCGCCATCACCATCGACTCGACCAACTACACCTTGTTCAAGAGGTAGGAAAAACAGGTTTCGCGCGCTGCGACGGCGGAGGCGCAAGCTCCGCCGCCTCCGCTATCCCTGCGAAGGAAATCCCACATGAGGGTGTGCAATGTCTGATTACATTCTCGAAGCGCGTGGAATTGTGAAGACCTTTCCCGGAGTGCGAGCCCTCGACGGGGTGGACCTCCGGGTACGACGCGGGGAAACCCATGCTGTCGTCGGCGAGAACGGTGCAGGCAAGAGCACACTCATGCT
>JBAXTA010000501.1:0-2256 GCA_037130415.1 Spirochaetota bacterium | reverse complement strand
AGTTCAGGAAGGGTGTACTTAGATGAGGAGTTTCGCACGGCCCTAGTAGAAGCCATTTCCCCCCACCCCTCTGTAGAAAACAGTCAGCGTATCTTAAAGTTAGAGGCTCTCCTACTCGCCTGTAGGGAGCAAGTAGATGTTGAAGATAGGTATGTTCATGATATGGCTCCCATTATTGAAGCAATGGAAGCCTTGGAGGACTGATATGACCGTCAGGATCAAAATCATAGTCGATCCCCCGGCTGGTAAGGAGATCAAATTCGGCTACCGGCACCAGACCTTCTTCATCAAACTGCCGGATCGGCTGTACGAGGAACTGCTAACCATCTGTGTGGATAGGGGTATTGACTTCCAGACATTCTTTACCGAGTGCCTGGACAACGCTATAAAACAGGAGGCCCTGCGTGGCAATGACTAAGAAAGAACTGGTTGAGTTTCTCGAACTCTTCCCCGATGATGCCAAAGTTTTGCTCACTTGGGACGGTCTGGACTTTACCGATATCTCAGGCGTAGTCGAACTGATCGTCAGAGAACACGAAGGCGAGACTCCGGCCCTGTATCATATGCCTTGGCCACGGAACAATGGGACCGTCACCTTCCAAACATTAGTGCCATTCTTTTACATTGAGGAGCGTTATGCACAAATACACCACCCTAGTCACTGGGGTTACGGTTCTCCCCGAAGGTGAGCCGATCTACAGCGCACGAGCAACCACCATCTCAGTTGATGATGAGGCCGGTGGTGCGTTCATCAAGATCAAACAGTGTCCCGATGATCCGGAACCCGGCGAGATCTGTATTGATCTGGAGGAATGGCCCCACATAGTTAAGGCCATGGATCGGATGATCGAGACGATCAAGCTTCTGGAGAAAAAGGTATGACTATCTTTTCAGTAGTTTTTGGGGCAGTTATTTTGTTGATTTTGGGGAGTTTAGTTTACGATTTCGTACAAGGGGAGAGATCGTAACTACTGAATTCTAAAAGTGTGGGTCTGAAATACAGACTAATGACACTCATATAGGAGGCATCATGGTTTCGCACATTCTCGCAATACTGATTGGAGCGGCTATCGCTTACATCATCCTCAAGGATATGAATACTACCTCGGAGAAAAAATGAACACGTTTGAATGGGCATTCTGGGTACTTTGGTTGGGATTAGTTTGGGTGTGTCGTGGTGATACACTGATGGCCATCTATGTCAAGGGCATTGAAGAGCATCCAGCATGAGGCTGCTGGCCAAAGTCCAGAGCCGGGTAAGCTCAGTTCGTAAATCACGACCTTGGAATATCTTCTGGGCGGTGGCATCCGCTATTATGAGTCTTGGCATTGTCTGGGCTGACTTTTGGCTCGGCCATGTTCTCAATACCCATTGGCCTCTCGGATGGACCTTGGGATGGTGGTTTGTGCCATTCTGCTTTACTACATTTATTAGTTTGGGTGTGTTTTTCAATAGTATGTCTGCCGTATCCACACAGTTAAGAAGGAAGTTCAATGAAATTTAAAGATTTAAAAATCAATGATTGGTTCCGTTTGGAACCACATGGCCGCTCGTACCAGAAGACCAGCTACTCCGGCTACTTTGTGGACCGTACGATGGGAGAGATGCAAGTCAATCCAGAGATGACTATCCATCCGATTGATAGCAAAAACCCACCCGTAGCTCACGTTTAATGGTAGAGCGATTTCTAAGTAAACGACAAAAGGCTGCATCAACTAAACGAGCGAAGAGATCCGGCGTATAGAAGTTCAAAAGGATTTTGCTCAAGACAAGATGAACACTGAAGATATCAGAATAGCAAGATCCTGGGGAATTAGACTTTAAATCAGAGTCTTCTTTTAGCTAGCCAACCCTCTGGAGCCTCCAGTAATCGTCTGGTCTCTCCAGTCTCTGGATTTGTGTAATACTTCCTCCCCTTACAGGTAGAGTGATCGGTCAGACTACCAAGCTTCCACCCTTCTGGAACATCCTTAGGATCAACAAATTTATGTTGGTCCCCGTTATTGCACCACACTCTTCCAGTTTTTACTTCTTTTAGCTTAGCTTTTACCTCTGGTCTATTTTGGACCTCTGTGGCTTGAATCTTTCTCTGTTTTCGTTTTTCAGGATCTTTGTACACTTCAGTTAGGGTTCTACTCTGTCGCTCCCTCCAACTAGGGTCACTCCAAATTTCTTTTCTCGCCTCAGCAGCTTTGGCCTTATTTTCTGGCGATAAAAGTATTGCCATCACTCTTTTTCTACTGGGTGCGTTGGAG
>JBAXTA010000500.1:0-2263 GCA_037130415.1 Spirochaetota bacterium | reverse complement strand
CAGGTCCTGGAAGGCACGGGTCCGCTCAAGGCAATACTCGAGGATCCAGCGATTTCGAAAAAGCGCAGGATCGCTTTGTTGGCCTCTGTCCTTCCATCAACGGTCTCACCGGGGCTGCATAGGATTTTTGGCAATTTCGCTGAGATGGCGATCAAGGGTGGCAAGATCGACATGATCCCACACCTGGCCCAGGCTTTCCGCGCTCTGGTCGATATCGACGAGCGAGTGGTACGTCTCGAAGTCGAGGCGGTCAATCCACCAAGCCCAGGGCGGGTGCGCGAGCTTGCAGATGCCTGGGGAAGCAGCTTGGCCGGGTTCAGGGTAGAGACGACTGTTGTCATCAATCCCGCACTTATCGGAGGATACCGGCTCAGGTCCGGTTCCGTCCGCTTCGATCATTCCATCGCCGGCCGCGTCGAGCGGCTACGGCGCCATCTCTCACGGCCACTGGATGCAGGCCGCGGCAAAGGATGAACCATGGCAGCACGAGCCGATGAAATAACCTCGATCCTCCTTGAACGGCTGACTGATTTTGAGGACCGCCCCAAGCGCGACGAAGTTGGCACCGTAGTCCGGGCTGGCGACGGCATTGCGCGGATCTACGGGCTGAACGATTGCGTGTATGGCGAGCTCCTGGACTTTGATTCCGGGGCTACCGGCATGGCCATGAACCTCGACGAGGATGATGTCGGCGCCATCCTTTTTGCGGGCGAAACCCTGGTCAGGGAAGGCGAGACGGTCAGGCGGACAGGCCGCGTTGCCGAGGTTCCTTCCGGGCCCGGCCTCCTTGGCCGTGTCGTGGATCCACTGGGCGCGCCACTGGACGGACTTGGATCGATCGTGTCGTCCCGGATGATGCCCGTGGAACGCGCGGCAGCGGGCGTTCTCGACCGCAAGGGCGTCACCGTGCCACTTCAGACAGGACTCCTGGCCATCGACGCGCTTATACCAATTGGCAGGGGTCAGCGTGAGCTGATCATCGGCGACCGGCAGACGGGGAAGACCGCCCTTGGAATCGACGCTATCATCAACCAGCGCGGTCAGGGAATGATCTGCATCTATGCCGCGATCGGGCAGAAGGCCAGCTCCACCGCACAGGTCGTCGAGGTCCTTCGCAGGAAGGGCGCCCTCGACTATACGGTCGTCGTCGCATCGACTGCAAAATCATCTGCCGCCCTGCAGTATCTCGCCCCTTATTCCGCCAGCGCCATAGCCGAGTACTTCATGGACGAGGGGAAGGATGTCCTTATTGTCTATGACGATCTTTCCAAACACGCGGTCGCCTATCGTGCGCTGTCCCTTCTCCTCCGCAGGCCGCCCGGACGCGAGGCCTATCCTGGTGATGTGTTCTACCTGCACTCAAGGCTTCTTGAGCGCGCTGCGCGCCTGTCCCCCGCCAAGGGCGGAGGTTCCATCACGGCCCTCCCCATTGTCGAGACCCAGGGCGGCGACATCTCTGCCTACATCCCGACGAATGTCATAAGCATTACTGACGGGCAGATTTTCCTTGAATCGGAGCTCTTTTATTCGGGATTCAGGCCGGCGGTGGATGTCGGTCTGTCCGTCTCGCGTGTCGGCGGTGCAGCCCAGGCCAAGGCCGTTCGCAAGATAGCCGGCCGCCTCCGTATCGACCTCGCCCAGTACCGCGAACTCGCGGTTTTCGCGCAATTCGGCTCGGACCTCGACAAGGCCACCCAGGAACGCCTTGCCCACGGCAAGCGGCTATCCGAGGTACTCAAGCAGGCCCAGTATGCTCCCTTCTCCCTCGGCGAGGAGATCGTTGCCCTCTATGCGACCGTGAACGGGCATTTCGCTTCCCTCAAGGTCGAGGAGATGCGCCCGGTACTTTCGGATCTCCTGCATTTCATAGCGGCCAACCGGGTGGCCCTCTTCGATACGCTCAACCGTTCGGGCGAGCTGTCGCCCGATTCCGAGGAGGCCCTCAAGGCGGCCATCCAGGAATTCCTTGCTGCTCGGAGACCCGCCTAGCATGGACAACATGCGCGATCTCCGCGCAAGGATGCGGAGCGTCCGGCAGTCACTCCAGATGACCACCGCGATGAAGCTCATCTCGACATCCAAGCTCAGGAAAGCCCGTCGTCGCCTTGAGGATACCCTGCCGTACTTCGAGGGCATCAGGGCTACGATGCGCGAGATCATCGCGCGTTCGGGGCTTGATCGGGGCAGATGGTTCACCGCTCCGGACGAGGCTGATCCCAGGCGTTGTGCGACTCTGGTCATCACCGCCGATCGGGGCCTGGCC
>JBAXTA010000050.1:0-18672 GCA_037130415.1 Spirochaetota bacterium | reverse complement strand
CAAGGACGTCGACGCCGGTCTCGCTGCCGCCCTCCGCGGAGAAGCTACCGGCATTGCCACTTCGCAGGTTTTCGTTGGACAGGGAGTAAATGCGGACAACATCCGTAACTGCTTCAATTACTGGAAACAAACCGGTTGGGATGGGGATGTTTCGATTGAATGCAGCGGAAGCGATGAAAATATCGCGAAGAGTGTGGAATGGCTTCGGGGCGTCATCGCTGCAAAATAGTCAAGCGGATTGCAGAGGTTCTTCCATGATGTCACCGCATTGTGAAAGGACCTCTCTTTTCGATACAGACTGGTACCAGGCGCTGCATTGCGTAGCGACGGTCGGGTGATTGCCGCATAGTCCTGTCGCTGATTTTTTCAGGGACTCAGGCTTGTCTTCACGTTGTTCGGCAGCCACTTTAGCTTGGTGTGAATCTTGATACAGGGAATTCCTGGCCCGGGGGAGCAGCCGGGCACGGGCAGTCAATCGCGGCGCTCGATTGGTAAATCACGGCGGGTAACGCGCCCGTTTGCTTGGGGGGCGATCCGGAGTAGCATCGTCCGGGAGGCCGATTATCGCAAAGGCAACGAGAGCCCAGGTCGCGAAACTCGCCGGCGTCGCGGAATCCACTGTCTCCCGCGCCTTGAACGATTCCCGCCTCATCACCGACCCAGTCAAGGAAAAAGTCCGGGAGGCTGCCCGCGAGCTTGGCTATGTGCCCTCGCGGCAGGCAGCCTTGTTTGCGCGGAACCGGACCTTTTCGATAGGCTTTGTCGTTCCTACCTACGAATCGTTTCCTCCCTTTTCCCGCCCCTATTTTCCAGCCCTCCTTGACGGAGCGGTGATCGGCGCCGAGGCCCGCGGATATTCATTGACCATCGTACTCAACAAGGTCTCGAGGCCCATCAAGGATTACTTTGCCCTCGTCCGCTCGAGGACGGTGGACGGGCTCCTGTTCGCCGTCACTCCCGCTGACTACGAGCCCTTCCTCGAGCTTCGCGAGGCGGGCCTGCCCTTTGTCCTCATCGACAACTACCATGAGGGCCTGAGCTCCGTGGATTCGCGTCCCCTGAGCGGAATGCGCAAGGCCTTTTCCCATGTCTGGAACCTGGGCCACCGGCGTTTCGGCTATATCACCGGCGACAGGCGCTACCGGAACGCCGTGGACCGGCTTGCGGCCTTCGAGGGTCTCGTGGATGAGTTTGCTGTGGAATCCCGGGTAATTGACGGGGATTTTTCGCGGGGCTCCGGCTATAGGGGCGCAGGAAGGCTGCTCGAAGGCGCCCACCGGCCCAGTGTCATCGTGACAAGCTCGGACCGGGCTGCCCTCGGGGTGATGACCTGGTGCACGGAACATGCTCTGTCGGTCCCGGACGAGCTGAGCGTCATCGGCTATGACAACCTCTATCCCGCAAAGGATATGGTGCCCGCCCTCTCCACCGTCGACAATCCCATCTCCATGTCAGGGCAGCTTGGCGCACAGCTCCTGGCCGACCTCGTGGAGGGCAAGGAAAGCGGTCCGGTGCAGCGCTGGCTGGAGACGGACTTTGTCGTGCGCGGAACCACGGCTGCGCCCCGAGGAGACCCATGATACGAATTGGCATTGTCGGCACAGGGGCCATGGCCGCCTACCATGTCTCGCGCTTTGCGCGCATTCCTGGCGCTTCGGTGCTTGCCTGCTCTGACCGGCATATTGATGACGCGGCCAGCTTTGCCGCAAGACAGGGCCTGTCGGCATATTTCGACAGCCCCGAGGCCATGCTGGCTTCGGGCAAAATCGACGCAGTCTCGGTGGCCTCGGCCGATTGCTGGCGCCTCGAGCCTGTCCTTGCCGCCCTCGCGCAGGGACTACCGGTCTTCTGTGAAAAGCCCCTCGCGCGCACGCTGCCGGAAGCCCATGCGATGGCCGCCGCCGCACGCGAGGCAGGAGTCCCGACAATTGTGAACTTCTCGAAGCGGAATGGGGGCCTTTTGTCCCTGGCTTCCCGTCTCCTGTCCGAGGGGCGGATCGGGCAACTCAGGTCGGCTTCCTTCAGCTACGGGCAGGCATGGCTGGCCGACGGGTCCTGGGGAGACTGGCGAACGACACCGCGGCTGGCCTGGCGCCTGGACGAGGAGCGCTCGACCTTCGGTGCCCTCGGGGACCTCGGTTCGCATCTTCTGGATGCTGCCCTTTTTCTCCTTGAGGCCAGCTCCGCGCCACCCCTGGTCGTCGCCTGCCTGGGGCGGCGCTTCGAGACGGGAGTAGAAGCCGGCGGAGGGGGGGCAGACGGCCCTGGGGACTTCAGACCCGCCTGGGAATCCTTCGAAGCCTTGCTGGAAGCTGCTTCGGTCCCCGTGTCGGTTTCGGCCAACTATAGGGCGCCTGGCCAGGAGGACCGCTTTGCGGTTTCCCTCCGCGGCGAGACGGCGTCCATCGAACTGGATTTCAGTCTGTCGAAGCGTTCGCTCCGCATCATTGGGGCCCGCGGCGCAGTCGGGATTGCCGGCGGCGCAGTCGGGATTGCCGGCGGCGCATTCGAGATGGCCGACGGCGCAATCGAGATGGCCGACGGCAGCGCCGAGTTTGCTGCAGGGCCGATCCCTACTAGTTATGAGCGATTTGTCGCCCTTGCTTCAGGCGCTCCCGATCCCCTGCCCGGCGAGAGGCTGGACTTCGGGCGCGGCCTGGCCGTGCAGCGACTTGTGGATGACTGCGCCCGCCTGGCCCTGGGCCGGGAGGAGGGGAGGGCGCGGGCGGTCCCGGTGGCGCCCGCGCAGACAGGCGAGCCCGCGCAGGCAGCCGCCCACCCACGCGCGGGCGCCCACCCGCGTACTGGGGCTGCGCCCGAATCTCGTGCTGCCAGAGCGGCCACTCAATCCATCCGCCTCGGTGCCCTCGTAAACGGCGCGGGTGAGGCGGCTGCCACGGCCCGGGATCTGGCAGCCTGCGGCTTTGAGAGCCTTCAGCTTTCCTGGTGGGCCAGCACTTCTGGTCGCGACCTCGGTCAGCTTGCCGAAGACATGCACGCAGCCCTGGACGGAAGCTGCTGCCACCTCAGCGCCCTCGGGGTCTACGGAAATCCTTTGGCCGATGACGAAGCGGGGGCAGAGACCCTGCGCTCCATCGAGGCCCTCATTGAAGCCGCTCCCGCTTTCGGCGCAGCTCTTGTTTCCTGCTTCGCCGGAAGGCTGCCCGGAACATCGGTGCCTGATTCCCTTCCAGCCTTCACGGCGGCCTTCGGGAAACTCTGCGATCGCGCATCGCGGTGCGGCATCTCCCTCGCCCTCGAAAACTGCCGCTTTTCCGATACCTGGAAGACGGGGCGCTGGAACATCGCAATCAATCCAGATGCCTGGCAGCTGATCTTCGCTGCCCTGCCCGGCGCGCCCCTCGGGCTTGAGTGGGAACCTGCCCACCAGGTCATGGCCCTCGCGGAGCCCCTCGCCCAGCTGGCCTCCTGGTTACCCCGCATCCTCCACATCCACGCGAAGGACGCGCATATCGATGGGGAGCTCCTGGGCCGCCATGGATTGCAGGGAAGCGTCCATTTTGGGCGCGAGGTCCTGGCGGGGGAGGGCGACAGCGACTGGACTGGCATCTTCTCCATCCTGCAGGCCGCAGGCTGGATGGGTTCGGTGGATATCGAGATCGGAGCGATTCCCGAGTGGCAGGCACCGCGCGAGCCTGAGGGTCTAAAGCGGGCCTTCGCGAGCCTTTCGGAGGCGAGGAAGCGGGCGGCAGGCGGCTGAGTTGCCTGTAGCCCCGAGGCTCGTCATAGCCGCCGGGGGCGATCTCCTTGGGGAAATGATCCGGCGTCCTGGCCCTGGGCAAAAGGTTGGGCGAAACAATATCCCGGGCTTTTTCAAACTTGACAAGTCAGTTGTCGCATAGTAACAACATGGATCGCTGACACAACAACAGGGGCTGATCCATGGGGTATCTGAAAAGCCTGGAACACAGGTTCCTCTCCAGCTACGACCCCGAAAACATCTTCGTCCTCAAAAAGGCCGAACTCCTTTTCCGCATCAATCTGGCAATGGCGGGGCTCAATCTCCTGTTCAGCATTCCCCTGCACCTGGCCTTTGAACCGAGCCGCCGTAATCTGCTGATCGGGGATGCGCTCTTGCTCGTTGCCATGCTTGCCTCCATCCGCCTTGTCTCCATGGGACGGGTGGCCGCAGCTGGCATGGTGACCGCCATTTCAGCGCTTGCATCCATCCTCGTCAACAATGTCGTCGGCGACTATTTCAACCCAGGTTCCGCCTCGGTCTCGAGGCTCATGGAGACCCTCCTCCTCATTTTCATGGTCCCGCCCCTGGTCACGAGCTTTGCAGTCAAGCGCAGTCTCATCGTGATCGCCACAGTCCTGTCTTTTTTCGTAGTCGTCGCCCATTTCCTGGTCCTGCGTGAGGTGGATGGCGTCAGCATTCCCTATTCATTCCTCGTCTATCTGCCCTTGCTGGTCGTGCTGGGCATCGCGAGCATGGCCAATCTCGGGCTCAGCAACGAGGCCATCGCTGCGCTGGTCCGGACCAGGGACGAGGTTTCCGGATGGAATATCAAGCTCGAGGAAACCGTCGCGCTGCGTACCGGAGAACTCGCCGATTCCAACGCAAGTCTGGAAAAGGCGCTGGGCGAAAAACAGCAGCTGATGCGCGAATTCCAGCATCGAGTAAAGAACAGCTTCAACCTCCTCAACGCGCTTGTTGAATTCGACAGGAAGCCAGACGACCCGGTTGAAACCTCGAAGACCCTCGACGAGTTCCAAAGGCACATCTTCTGCATATCCGAACTCTATTCCCTCCTCTATGAGACAGGTTCCTTCGTGGAACTCAGGCTTGACACCTACTGCGAGAAGGTAGTGAGGGCAAGCCTCGGTCTTTCGACCAATTGTGTCCTATCGGTAGATCTGGACGAGGTGGTCCTTCCTGTACACTATGCCGCTCCCCTCGGACTCATCGTCACCGAGATGGTCACCAACTCGATAAAGTACGCATTTCCGAGGGATAGGCGAGGTCGACTTTCCGTTTCGCTCAAGGGTGTCGGGAAGACCGTCGTCCTGGAGATTGCGGACAACGGCCCCGGTCTGCCTCCTGGCTTTGACCTTTCGACGCATGCCGGTGTCGGACTTACCCTGATCCAGGGCCTGGTGGGCGAGGTCAGCGGGCGTTTCAGCATATCCAACGGACCCGAGGGAACGCTGAGCCGGGTGGAGTTCGAGCCAGCCGCCTGAGGCCATTGGCCCCAGGTTCGTCACCTCTGGATTTCCTCCCGCGTGGCTGCGAAGTCGGCCCGCTGCAGGTGCCTCGCCCTGTACTCCGAGGGTGACATCCCGGCCAGGCGCCTGAAGGCGCGTGCAAAGTTGAACTGGCTTGAATAGTGGAGGCGGTCTGCGATCTCGTTGACGCGGAGGTTCGTGCTCGAAAGCATGGCCCTCGCCGCCTCGACCTTGAGCCTGCCGTAGTACTTCATCGGGGACATGCCCATGCGCGCGGAAAAGGTCCGCACGAGGTGCTCGCGCGAGAGGCCCACGCGCGCGGAAAGGTCGCCGAGGTCCAGGTCGCGGTCGATCGCGCCCTGCATGATGGCCAGGGACTTTTCTATGTTTGCATCGGCAGCCGCGTCGCGATGGGGCGAGGCTCCGTCGGCGAGGTCCCAGAGAAAGGCCATGAACTGGTGGCGGGCAGAGCGCGCCGGCCCCTCCCGCCCCGAAAAGAAACGCTCGAGGAGCTCGGCGAAAAAAAAGCGTCGCGAGCTTCCGATGTTCCAGGGCCCGGGGCTCCTGCCCAGCGACTCAAGGAGTTCGAGGAGCTCGCCGTCCTGTGCCGTGTCGAAGAGGACCGCGTAATAGGTGAGGGGGCGGCGCGCGTCGGAAGCCACTATCTGGTGAACGGTGGAAGGCGCGGTCAGGTAGAGGGCCCCGGCTGCGATGGTCCAGCGCCTCCGATCGTCGATGAAGCTTCCGGCTCCGGAAATGAAATAATGGATTTCATGAAGAGCCGGGCCATGGGAATGTCTTCGCCCATGCCAGGCTAGCTGCCGTTCGTCCTCAAGGTGCCAGACGAAGATGATATCCGCGAACTCCATGCTCCATGATATCAATTATTGATATGGATCGTCAAAGGCGGTCATTCACGAAAAGTGCCTCCCCGGCGAAAATGGGGGATACAAGGAGATCCACATGGACGAGCTCTTTCCCGAGGTTCCGATAGTCAAGTACGAGGGCAAGGGAAGCGACAACCCGCTTGCCTTCAAACGCTACGATCCCGACCGGAAGATCGGCGACCGCACGATGCGGGAGCATCTCCGCTTTTCGATGGCCTTCTGGCACTCGATGACCGGCGCAGGCCGCGATCCCTTCGGCGAGCCGACGATGCGACGCCCCTGGGACAGGACAAGCGATCCCATGGAAGTGGCGCGCCTGCGGATGCGTGGCATGTTCGAGCTCACCGAGAAACTTTCGATTCCCTACTTCTGCTTCCATGATCGCGATATCGCCCCCGAGGGCGCAAACCTCCGCGAGTCCAATGCGAATCTCGACGCCATCGTCTCGCTGGTGCGTGACCTCTTCAAGACCAGCCCCACCCGCCTTCTCTGGGGCACGGCCAATCTCTTTTCCCATCCCCGCTACATGCACGGCGCGGCGACGAGCCCCGACCCGCGCGTCTTCGCGCATGCCGCCGCCCAGGTCAAGAAGGCCCTCGAGGTTACCAAGGAACTGGGAGGGCAGAATTATGTCTTCTGGGGAGGTCGCGAAGGCTACGAAACCCTGCTCAACACCGACATGAAGCTCGAGCTCGAGAACCTGGGGCGTTTCCTCCACATGGCTGTCGACTACGCGAAGGCTATAGGTTTTGACGGCCAGTTCCTCATCGAGCCCAAGCCCATGGAGCCGACCAAGCATCAGTATGATGCGGACTCGGCCGCCTGCTTTGCCTTCCTCCAGGAGAGTGGCCTGACCGGAAGCTTCAAGCTCAACATCGAGACGAACCACGCGACCTTGGCAGGCCACACGATGCAGCACGAGCTGCGCTATGCCCGCGACCACGGAATCCTGGGCTCGGTCGATGCCAACCAGGGCGACGAGCTCCTGGGCTGGGACACCGACCAGTTCCCCACGAACCTCTACACGACGACCCTTGTCATGTACGAGGTCCTTTCCAACGGCGGGCTCGGGCGGGGCGGACTCAACTTCGACGCCAAACCCAGGCGCGGCAGCTGGACCTCCACCGACCTGGCCGTGTCGCACATCGCGGGCATGGACGCCTTCGCGCGCGGCCTTGAGACCGCATGGGACCTGGTCTCGGACCGCGCCTTGTCGAAGCGGGTGGAAGCCCGCTACGCGGGCTGGAAGGGGGAGCTCGGGTCTGTGATCCGTGGTGGCAAGGAAGGCTTCGCGGGCCTCGAGAAGATCGCCATGGCCCAGGCAGCCATCGATCCGGAACCAGGACGGCAGGAGGAGCTCGAAGCCCTCCTCAATCGCTATATCTAGTATTAAGAGGGGCATGACATGGCGGAGCTGGACTTAGTCCTCGGCATCGATTCGAGCACCCAGTCGACGAGCGCCGTGATCCTGTCGCGACTTGACTACAGTGTCCTGTCGGAGGCGCGGGTCCGCTACCGCGACGATCCGAGGCTCAGGGGCTTCGGCCTCGCGGATGGCTCCCCCACGCTTGCCGCAGAGGAGCCAGGGGAGGCCAGCCAGCCCGCCGCCCTTTTTCTTGCCGCCCTCGAGGCCCTCCTCGACGAGCTTCCGCGTGAGCTCCTTTCGCGTGTGGCGGCCATCGACCTCTCGGCCCAGCAGCACGGCCAGGTCTGGCTCGGGGATCCCGCGCTGAAAGCCATTGCGGGGCTCGGGAAGCCGGGCTCCGGCGAGAAAGGGGCTCCTTCCCTGGCCCAGCTGCTCGGCCCAGGCCTCTCCTGGGAGCGCGCTCCCATCTGGATGAGCGCGAACACGGTTGAGGAAGCGGCTGCCCTGCGTGATGCAGCAGGCGGCGCCCTTGCCATGACGGAGCGCTCAGGCTCGGACAGTCCCCTCCGCTTCTCCGGGGCAGTCCTCATGCGCTCCGCCCGCCAGCATCCTCACAATTGGGAAAAGACCGTTCGAGTGCATCTCATCTCCTCGTTCCTGTCGGGGGTGCTCAGTGCGAACCCCGACTGCCCGATCGACTGGGGCAACGGCTCGGGCACGAGCCTTATGAATTGGCATGAACGCACGTGGGATGGGCAGCTCGTGCGTGCGGCCGGGGAATTCCTCGGCGATCCGGGCCTGGCTGGCAAGCTGCCCGGACTGGCCCATCCGCTTTCGGTCGCCGGAAACCTCGCCCGGCGCTTTGTCGAGCGCTACGGCATGTCACCGCTCTGCAGGGTCCTCATCGGCTCGGGGGACAATCCGCAGAGCAAGGTCCTCGTGCCAGGGAGCCTCCTGTCCCTCGGCACGAGCTTTGTACTGATGACGGCCGGGGGCAGCCCCCATGTGTCAGCCAACGCGATGTACGATGGCCTCGGACTCCCCTTCATCTTCGGCTGCAGGACCAACGGGGCCCTGGCCTGGGAGCGCGTGCGCAGGGACCATGGATTCGCGGCCGACGATTTCGCTGCTGCGGAGGCCGCCCTTCTTGCCCGCCTTCCCGCGCTGCCCCCCGTCATCTTCCAGCCGGAGCGCGAGTCCTTTCCTGACTCCCCGGCCCTCGACGAGGGTCGGTCACCCGACTTTGCGGCCGATTACGCAGGCGTCGTGGATTCCTCGCTCTCCCTCATGTGGCTGGCATCGCGGTCCTTCGCGGGGAAGGATCGCGGGATGGCGGTCACCGGCGGGGCCTCAGCCAGCGCAGCTGTACTGGCCCGGGTAGCCGCCATCTGGAAGGTACCTGTTGTTCCGATCGCGGACGCCGGTGCCGCAGCCGGTGCCGCCCTTGCCGCCGCCCTCTCCCTCCTTTCCGAAGGTGAGCGGGCCTCTGTAGCCGACGATGCCCGGAGGGCTACGAGTCGTGCTGGATCAGCCGTGGAGCCCGATCCGGGCCTGATGGCCGCCTTTCACGGCCCCAATGGATATCTGGCGGCGCTCGAGGCCAGGCTTCTTCCGGCGCGCTGAGTTCGTTTCCGGGCATTTTCAAATGCATTCGGAGTTGTTGGCACAGTTCGTGAATTCTTTTTGACACAAGCTCAGTTGCATGATAAAGCTATCAGGCACGACAGATGGCCGCTCTTTGGCAAATGGCAGGCGAATTCGAAAAGCCATTTATATTTAGGGCCAGTTCCCAGGGAGGCCTCTGATGAGCGTACTTTCACTGATCCAATCCCAGCCTGTCCAGGCACTGTGGTTCGGTGTCCTTTGTTCTGCGTCCCTGCCTCTGGGAGCAGCGCTTGGGCTGATTCTGCGACCCCAAAAGCGTGTCCTGGCTGCCACCATGGCCTTTGGCGCCGGTTGTCTGATCAGCGCGCTGACGCTGGAAATCATCGCCCCAGCCTTTCATGAAACGGGGTTTGTCCCCGTAGCGGCGGGAGCCGTGCTGGGTGGGCTCCTATTTGTCTTTTTCAACGGCCAGCTCAACGGCCAGGGTGGCTTTCTCCGGAAGCCAGCAACAGCCATGCGCTATCTTGTCCAGCGGAAAAAAGCCCGCTTCAAGGGGATGGTCGAAAATCTGTCACGCGTCGACATCTTCCGCTCCCTGCCGCCTGAGGAAATGAAATCCGTCATTCCCTTCATGAACGAGCGCCAGTATGCGGCTGGAGAGACTGTCTTCAGCCAGGGCGACGCCGGTGATTCGCTGTTCATGGTCGACTCAGGCGAAGTCGAGGTTATCAAAAACGGAGGAAGCATCGCCAAAATGTCCCATGGCGAGTCCTTCGGAGAAATGGCCATCCTTTCCGGCGAGAGCCGCAACGCGACGCTTCGAACGCTGACCCCCGTCAAGCTGTGGGTGATCCGCAAGGAAGATTTCGACCGTCTCGTCAAGGTCAGCCCGCGCCTCTTCGCTGCCGTCAGCGATCTCGCCGCCGGTCGCATCCAGGAAAAGGAAGAAGCGGAGCGCTGGAAGCGACAGGTGGCCGGCTATGCCGACTCGCTCTCTGTCTCCATTACGGATCGAGACCTGCTCGAAGTCGTAAAGGAGCACCCAGGTTCGGGCGCGGCCCTGGCTATCTGGCTCGGCATGTTGCTGGACGGCATTCCCGAATCCGGACTGGTGGGTGCGGGCATTGCCAACATGAACCTCAGCATGGCGCTTTTTGCCGGAATCTTTCTTTCGAACATGCCCGAAGCAATGAGCAGTGCAGTGCTCATGCGCAACCAGGGCAAGAGTGTCAGCAGCATCATGTGGCTGTGGCTCCCCCTCATCGCCCTCTGCGGAGCTACCGCTGTGATCGGCAACATCGTCCTCGGAGGTGCTTCTCCCGTGGCCAAGGCCATCTTCGATGGCTGCGGCGCGGGTGCCATGCTGGTCGTCGTCGCGGAAACCATGTTGCCGGAGGCCTACGAGCAGGGCGGTGCCGTAGTGGGACTTTCCACGCTGGCTGGGTTCCTGGTGGGCCTATTTGTAAAGAGCATCGCCTAGTGTCCTGAGGATGTCCGGGCGACCAGAACAACCCCGAGCCAGGTCGGTCCCTCGGGGACTGCCTGCTGCGATTCATTGCCGAGGCTGCTGACAGAAAGGTATTTCTTTTCTGGTGGCACAATGCTGCGATACCGTATACTCGGCCGCTATGGCGACCCAGAAAACCGGGCTTCCCGCGTGGCGGACCCTTCCCTTCATGTCTGCGATGGCCCTCAATTCAGGTGCCCTCATCGTCATCAGTACCCTCGCGCAGAAGCTTCTGAACGAATTCGCGACCGTGGTGACCCTAGGGGTCGCGGCTGGTAGCTTCGATTTCGCTCAAAGTGCACTCGATGTCCTGGCCTATCTCAGTCTCGCGATCCTGCCCGCGCTCGCGGTGATCCTGCTTGCGCTTTTCGCCTGGATGCGACCCTTCGCCAGGGCTGTCCGGAAAATCAAGGCCAGCGGACATGTCTCAGCCGAAGAATTCAAGGCAGCAATGGGAAGGCTCATCGGCCTCCCCTGGATCGTCATGGCCTTCAATCTTTGCGCCTTTATCCTCGCCTACTTCGTGGGAACCGATGGAGGGCTCAGGAATTCCTCGCGGGGCGTCCCGCTTTTCCTCCAATACTTCTCAGGCGCCATCGTGTGCGGCTACGTGCAGATCGTCATCAACAACCTGGTCCTGGCTTCGCCGCGGTCCCTCCTCCAGATCAGCAACATGGGCAAGTATCGCGAGATGACCGAGGGCCAGCGTTCGCTCCTCATGAGCCTCGCCCTCTCGTTTTACACCATGTTTTCCGTCATTGGCGCCAGCCAGGCCATCGAGGCAGGCCACCTTCTCAGGGCAGGTACAGAGTTCAAGGCTGTCAACCCCTTGATCGTCTACCTGCCGATCCTCCTGTTTCTCGTGGGCCTTACGATCTTCATACAGATGGCGACGGACCGCTATCGCCGGGCCCAGTTTGCCTTCCTCGAAGACAAGCTCCGGTCCCTCATATCCGGAAAGGCCGACCTGACCCAGCGCCTCGTGATCGGCCAGTTCGACGAGCTCGGGGAACTCGTCAATACCATCAACCTCTTCATCGAAAAACTGAAGAACCTCTTTGGCCAATTCATGGAGGCTGGGGTCGAGGTAGCGGAGTCCTCCGAAACCCTCCGCGAGGTGCTTGTGAAGACCATGGCAACCACCGAGATGATGGTGGAATCCATCGAGGCTACGAGCGGCCAGGCAAGCGCACAGTTCGGCATCGTGTCTGAGACCGAGGCTACGCTCGGGAATGCGCTGAGCTCCCTCAAGCGGATTTCGGAGGCAGTCGACAGCCAGGCTTCCGCCGTGGAGCAGACCTCTGCGGCTGTTTCGGAAATGGCGGCCAACATCAAGGCGGTCAGCCGCGCTACCGAGCGGGCCAACGAGTTCGCCGCCTCGCTCACGAAGGTAGCAGCCTCGGGGGGCATAGCCGTTGGCAACGCAGCCCGGGCCATCGGCGAGGTGTCGGCAGCCTCTGCACGGGTCGATTCAATTGTCGGAACCATCTCGAAGATCGCGGCCCAGACGAACCTCCTGGCCATGAACGCCGCGATCGAAGCTGCCCATGCAGGATCGGCCGGTGCGGGCTTCGCTGTCGTGGCAGGGGAGGTCCGGAGCCTTGCCGAGTCAAGCGCCCGGAGTGCCAAGGACATCGCCACGAACATCAAGGGCATGAGACGACTCATCGGGGAGGACGTAAAGCTGGCTGCCGAAGCGAGCGAGGCCCTCGATCGCATCGGCCGCGACGTCGAGGGGACAGGCGCCCTCATCGACCAGATTGCCGCGGGCATGAAGGAGCAGGAGGTCGGAGCCAACGAAATCGTGGACGCGATGTCCTCCCTCGTGGAAGCCAGCCAGAGTATCCGGGCGACGGCCGAGATCCAAAGGATCGACAGCGAGGCAATGCGCGCTTCAATCGCCCGCCTTGTCGAGATCTTTGGCAACATCCACGACGCCACCTCGCGTCAGGCCGAGGGTAACCGCTACATCATCGAGGGGATGAAGAATCTCCAGGAAGTGGCGACCCGCAACCAGGCGATAGTTGGCCATCTGGAGGGCCTCCTTCGCGGCTTCGTGCTGAAGGGCGGGGATCAGTCGGTCGTGGAGTAGCTGCCCCTCCTTTGGTGGCCCTGCCCGACCCGTGCTATACTTTCCTCATTGGCCGCCCTGCATCCCGGACAAGGGCGGTGACGCATTTCGCTGGAGGAATCATGAAGAAGCTTGCAGTCTTTGCCCTCATCATGGCGCTTGTCAGTCCCCTGTTTGCCCAGAACAGGGCGGCGCTTTCCATTGTCTGCAACGTCTCAGGCGCACAGGTCTTTGTGGAAAACAGGCTCGCTGGCTCGACCCTGCCCAACCTGTCGGTGTTGCTTCCCGCAGGAACCTACAACATCAAGGTCATGAAAGCCGGGTACCAGCCCTTCGAGACCAGCGTCAATCTGACCATCGCCGGAACCCAGCTTCCCGTGACCCTCATTCCGGTCGGCCAGAGCTCGCAGCCCTCGACCTACCAGCTTTCCGTTACGGCCAATGTCCAGAATGCCACAGTTGCCATCAACGCGATCCCAAGCGGGAAGACACCGCTCAGCATTGGCCTGAGTCCCGGCACCTACACCGTTACCGTGAGTGCGCCAGGAATGTCCGATTTCGCCCAGCAAATAGTGGTCTCCAACTCCCCGCTCGCCATTTCAGCCAACCTCATGCCCCAGCTTGTTTCCTTTGCCTTCGTCGTTCCGCAGGCCCTGCAGTCGCTCGATGGCAGGGGGCAGCTTCTGGCTCCCATCCAGGCCTGGGTCGATGGAGTAGCGCTCCAGCAGACGGGGCCCGCGTCCTTTGCCGGTTCGGTAGTTCCGGGCAATCACGTCTTCAGGCTCGTGACTGGTGGCATCAAGCTTGAGTCAACAGTGTACCTCCAGCCTGGGCGCCCCTGGACCGTCGAGGCTGGGGTGAACCTTATCGCAAAATGACCCGGATCTGACTGGCGTCCAGTCCCTGCAGTTCTCGTGTCGGAGCGGTCCGGAACCGGGGCGCTCTTCCTCCCTCCCTGCGCCACTTCCGTCAAGGTGGACGAGGTGCTTGACGACCTGTATAGTTGAATGGAAGTAAGCCATCTCAGGAAGGAAAGAATGATAGATATCCGTGAATACCTAAAGCTTGCCCGGAACTCAGGCGCATACAAGGATATAGAAATCGACATCCTCAAGGAGACCCTCGTTGCCTGGCTTGAGCATCCAGGCGAGCCCTGTTCAGTGGTCGAGCTGCGTGATGGCAATCTCCTGGCAGGCTTCGCCGTATTTGCCCGCGCAAAAAACACCGAGTATAGCTACGATGTCCGTTCTATCTGTGTCGATACGGTGTACCGCGGCAAGGGCGTCGGCCAGAAGCTCACGGAGATGATCGAGGAGGAGGTGCTGCACTTCGGCCCCCAGGCGATTGTACGCTTCGAGATCTCGAAAAAGAAGGAAGTTGTTGTGGGAGAGGGTTTTCTCCTCGATCGCGACTTCGCGATGATCGGCCACATCAAGGCCTTCTACGATTCCGAGGACGACTATTATATTTATGCAAAACACGTTTCCACCTTCATCAGCCATAAGGACAGGGAGGCGGAGGACAGTGACGTTGAGGGCAGCAGAGTGGAAGGCAGTGCTGATGGAACTGGAGCCAAGCCCGGGGAAGATCCCGCTCCGCAATCCGGCACTGAAGCCAAGGGTGAAGCAGGGGAGAAGCTAGCATGACCATCGCGGCTGTCGAGGCTGGTGGTACCAAGTTCGTCCTCGGTCTCCTTCGCTCCGAGGGCAATCACCCCGAAATCCTGTGGCGTGATTCGATTCTGACCACCGAACCAATCGAAACCCTTGGGCGCGCTGCTGCTCTGCTTGCAGAAGCTGCAGAAAGCCACGGCCGGATCGAAGGGCTTGGGATAGGTTGTTTCGGACCTATCGAGCTCAGGCCCGACCATCCGGCTTGGGGGAGGGTCACTTCGACGCCGAAGGCTCTCTGGCAAGGAGCGGATGTGGCCGGAGTCCTTGGACGCAGGCTTGGCCTCAAGGCAGCCTTCGACACTGACGTCAACGCGGCCGCTGCCGGGGAGGGACGCTGGGGTGCCGGCCGAGGCCTCTCTGATTTCATCTACCTCACCGTCGGCACTGGCATCGGGGGCGGCATTGTGTCCGGCGGTCGCCTTGTGCACGGCACTGCCCATCCCGAGCTCGGCCATTCGCGGATCGCGCGTGAGGAAGGTGATGGCTTTGCCGGTGTCTGTCCCTATCACGGCGACTGCGTCGAAGGCCTGGCCTCGGGGCCGGCCATCGCCCTTCGCTGGGGAAAACCCGCCTGGGAACTTCCTCCCGACCACCCGGCCTGGGAACTCGAGGCCCACTACCTTGCCCGTGCCATGGCCGCCTGGGTCTGCGCTTTCACGCCAAGGCGCATACTTATGGGGGGAGGCGTCGGCATGCGGCCGGGCCTTGCCGAGCGGGTCCAGGAACTCCTGGAAGCTGAACTTGCCGGGTATTTCGGCTACCTGGTCGAAGGGGGCATACGGGAAGGTTTTGTGCGTAGACCCGAACTTGGGGACAACGCGGGACTTTTCGGAGCAGCAGCCCTCGCCCTGGGAGCCGATGAAGGCGTCTGACGCCACCAGCGACTTCGGGGGCAAGGGTAAAGGGGGCTGTATTTTTCGGACGAATCTTCCGATACAATAAGTCAGGAACATCGGAAGCAGGCGAAGGAAGTCACAGTGGAAGCATTTGCCTTGACCGGCGCCACGATCGTTACGCCGAAAGGCCTTAAAAAGGCCACCTCGCTCGTGGTCGAAGGAACAAAGTTCGCCGGATTTGCCCGCCCCTCAGCGGTCAACGTCGCCGTAGGCGACGCCTTTGTCTATCCCGCCCTCATCAACGCACATGACCACCTGCGTGGGAACTACCTCCCGCGTGTGGGTCCGCCCGAGGGCCGATACTATGCGAACTGGGGTCCCTGGGATGCCGACCTCAAGTCCTCCGCAGTATACAAGGAGCGTGCCAACCTTACTGTCGAGCAGATGTACTGGCTCGGTTCCTACAAGAACCTCTTTTCCGGAGTCGCTACCGTCAACGACCACTTTCCCCACCAGTTCAACGAGCCCTTCATCGATGCGCTCCCCATCCGCGTCATCCGGGAGTATGCCCTTGCCCACGAATGCTCCTCCTATGACCTCAAATGGGGCGACGGCCTCGAGATCGAGCATGCGCGGGCCGTCGAGCGTGACTGGCCCTTCATCACCCACCTCGAGGAGGGCTTCGACCTCGAGTCCATGGATGGCATTGGCATCCTCGAGCGCGCAGGCTGCCTCACGGAGCATGACCTCCTCATCCACTGCATCGGCTTTTCCGAAGATGACATCCGCAAGGTAAAGAAGGCCCAGGCGAGTATCGCCTGGTGTCCCGCCTCCAACACCTTCATGTTCAATGTCACCTGCAAGATCCGCAAGCTCCTCCGGGCAGGCATCAACGTTGCCCTCGGAACCGATTCTACCCACACCGGCTCGCCGAACCTCCTTTCGGAGATGCGCTACGCAAGAACCATCTATCGCGAACTCTACGGCGAGGACCTGCCCGCCAAGACCCTTTTCGAGATGGTAACCATCAATGCTGCACGCGCTTTCCGCATTGCCCGTGAGACCGGGTCCATCGAGTCGGGCAAACTTGCTGACATTGCCGTTTTCAGGGCAAAAATCGATGATCCCTTCGAGAACCTGGCCAGCGCGACCATGGAGGATCTTGAGCTCATCGTTCATCGTGGCGCTCCCCTCCTCGGACTGGAGAGTCGATATGCAAGCCTTTTCGCAGCCGAGAGCCGGCCGGTAACAAGGATCGTGATCGGTGGTCGCGATTATTTCGTTGTAGGAGACCCTCGAGGCCTGTACCAAAGCGTCAGGAAAGCCATCGGCTTCGACAAGAAGCTTGATTATCTCCCCTTCGAGCCGTGATAGGCTCTATCTGGTAATAAATCATGGTATCCCTTAGAATGAACTTGCAGGATCCGACCCCGGCGTGTGGTCGGTTAGAATGGTTCAAGCGACATGGGTGCAAGGGAGCTGTTTGATGCCGAAGGCGGGTGCATACCGGGCCAGCTCAGTCATTTACTTTCAGGGTGACATGAGTGACAAGATCTTCGTCCTCCAGTCCGGCCGGGTCAGCCTGAACTATAGTGACATCGAGACCGGCAAGGATCAGCACGACACCGTGCAGGTCGGGGAGTTCTTTGGGGTGAAGAGCGCCCTCGGCAAATATCCCCGCGAGGAAAACGCCCTCGTGCTGATGGACGCGACCGTCCTTGTCTTCACCGTGCCCGAGTTCGAGGTTTTTGCCCAGGCCAACACCCGCATCATCATGAAGATGCTCAAGGTCTTCTCCAACCAGCTCCGCCGCGTCCACAAGCAGGTAGAGAATCTCCTCGAGAAGGGCGAGTCCCTCAATCCAGAGGCCGGGTTATTTTCCACAGGTTCCTACTACCTCAAGAACCGCCAGTACAGTCAGGCAAAATACGTCTTCAGCCGCTACCTCACCTATTTCCCGGTGGGGAGTTTTGCCACGGAAGCCAGTCGCCTTCTTGAGACGGCAGAGGCGAATGCCCAGCGCTTTGGTGACGGCAAGGGTCCAGCGCCCATGGTTATGGCCAATGCCCCGCCAAGTCCAGCGGCACCCGACGAAGCCCCGAAGGCCGAGCGTACGCCTGGCGAAAATCTCTCCGATGCTGCCAAGGAATACTACGAGGCAGTGAGCCTTTTCAGCCAGGAGAAGTACAAGGAAGCCCTTGCCATCTTCAAGCGCATCATCGACGCCAACGCCGACGCGGAGTATGCGGCCAAGGCGATGTATGACATTGGCCGCACCATCTTCATGCTGGGTGACTATGAGGCATCCATCAAGCAATTCACTTTGATCATCCAGGGCAACCCCAAGCATCCCGACCTTACGGATATCCTGTTCTGGCTTGGCCAGTCCTGGGAAAAGAAGGGTGACGCCGAGCGTGCAAAGGGCTTCTACAAGAAGATACTTGCCATGGAGTCGGACGAGGATGCCGCTTCGAGGCTCAAGGCCAAGAAAGCGCTCAACAGGCTCGAGGCGGCCGCCCGTGGCTGACCTGTCTGCGTTCATGCGCTTTGCGCGTACCTACCAGGCCGGCGAGATTCTTTTCTCCGAGTACGAGCCTGGAGACTGCTTCTACCTCATCCAGGCAGGGCGTGTCCGCATTTCCAAGATCGTTGGCGACATCGAGAAGACCATCGACATCCTCCAGCCGCCGGAGATCTTCGGCGAAATGGCCATCCTCGAAGGCGCTCCGCGCTCTGCCTCCGCCGAGGCTGTCGACACCGTAAAGGTCCTCCAGTTCAACCGCGCGAACTTTGAGGTCCTCATGATGGGCAACCCCATCATCGCGCTCCGCCTCCTCAAGCTTTTCACCAAGCGTATCTGGGACCAAAAGCGACGCTTCATGATCCTGAAGCTCGACGATCCCCAGGCCAAGATCGCTGACGTCTTCCTCATGCTCTCAGAGACCCAGGCCGCAATCAGCGGCGGCGCAGCCGATTCCGACAGCGAAAAGCGCGAGTTCAAGGTAAGCTCCGCCGACGTAGCCCATTGGGCTGGCATGTCAGGTCCCGAGGCCCAATCGGTGCTCGACCATTTTACCAACCAGCGCCGCATCGAGATGTACGCCGACCGTATCGTCGTCCGCAATGTCAGCGACTTCCAGCGCCTAGTCAATTCACGACGCAAGAAGTAATTACAACCATTTTCCTTCCCCTTGACCCAGCCCGCCGGAGTCGGCTATTGTCATCCCCGCACGTTTCCGAACAGACCCGCCGAGATAGCTCACTTGGCAGAGCGGCGCACTCGTAATGCGCAGGTACCGGGTTCGATTCCCGGTCTCGGCTTTGAGAAAACCGGCCCCTACGGGGGCCGTTTTTTATTGGGCGAGACCGGGAATCGAACGCCTTTGCGCGCCGAGCGGAGCGAGGATGAGCGCGCATGGATGCGCGCGTCAGCGCAAAGGCGCGGCCCGGAAGCCGAGGACAGGATGTCCGAGGCTGGAGGGCGATTCCCGGTCTCGGCTTTGAGAAAACCGGCCCCTACGGGGGCCGTTTTTTATT
>JBAXTA010000005.1:0-45372 GCA_037130415.1 Spirochaetota bacterium | reverse complement strand
CTCCTCATCTGTTGTAAACCAGATGTCGAAGGGTCCGTGCGGAAGGTCAGAGAGCGCGATGTGCGAGAGCACCGTCATGAGGCTTGCGACCCCGGCCTTGTCGTCCGCTCCGAGGAGACTGCTTCCATCGGTGACCACGATGCGCTTGCCGATGAAGGGAAGGAGCAGCTCACGCGGCAAGGAGATTCCGGGTGCCAGTGGGATGGCCCTGCCGTCGCATTCTACGACGCGGGGCGTAGCCGCCCCCGAAAGCCCATAGTAGGTATCGATATGTGCCATATAGACTGCCTTGATGCCGGATTCACATCCTGGCGATGCTGACACACTGACCAGGAGCGAACCATCGGCAAGGCCCTGGCAATCCCAGGGTCCATCCATCAAGGCAAGTTCGGCCTTCAGCCTTTCGGCGAAGTCGAGCTGACCTTGTGTCGAGGGCCTTGCAGGTGAATCGGGATCAGAACGGGTTTCCAGGCGAACATAGCGCAGGAAGCGATCGAGCACCGACTCGCGTGCTTCAGGCATTCTTCTTCGCTGTGGAGATTTTAAAGGGAAGATACAGTGGGCAAAAAGCCACCAGGCTTGTGAGGACAAAGATGACGGCAATGACCCCAAGGATAATGGCCGCTAACCCGGAGATCTGCCCGGTGAAAAAGAGCACAGCAACAACGACGGCAAGCAGTATACGGATGATTCGATCGACAAGACCCATGTTTTTCGGCATATGTACTCCCCTTCTGCGACAAAACGTGTTCCGGCACTCTCGCCGGATAGAAAGAGTTTACTATCGACGATACCCCTCTGTCTGTGACACAAGGCACATTCAATCCTCATCGATCAAACACGTGGCAGGGAAATGCGGCCGACCTCATCGAAGGTATCGCACACAGGCCGGGCTGCAAAGTGACCGCCCTTTCTTTTTCCCGCAACCGGATGCCCATGGCACGCGTATCCATATCGACCGGCGCAGATAGCGACCGAGTCGATGCGGAAATCCGGCCGGATGCGCAGGTTAATCAAGGAGCATAGGATGAAGAGCATGAAGAAGAGCATTGCTGTACTAGCGGTCATGGCGGCACTGGGGACATTCGCTTTCGGGCAGGACATGATTGAGGTTACGGACACAACTACGACGACCCCGACTGCCTCTGCGTTCCAGGTCCCCAGACTGGGCGAGACTGAGCGCATCCAGTCCCTCGCAACCGAATACGGCCTTGCTACCACCGATATCCAGGCATATCTCGATCAGGGCTATCGCATTGGTGATATCGATATGGCCCTTTCCATCGTCAAGCAGTCCGGCAAAACACTCTCCGAAGTCATAGCCCTCGGCAAGGCTGGCGATCCCGCAAGCTGGATCAGCGCAGGCAGCAGCCTTGGCGTTACCGTGAGCCTGCCAGGCAAGCCCGAGGGAGCAGGGAAGGGACAGCGTGGTCCTCATTCCGAGGAAAACATCTCCGCGGCTTCGACCGGCGCAGGCCTTTCGGCGAATATCCATGGCGGCCAGCAGTCAGGCCAGCACAACCCTGCGGCGTCGATGGGTGGCGGAAGCCAGGGTCGTCAGGGAGCCGGTGGCAAGCACTGAGAGACTTGACCGAAAGAGGGGCGCCACGTGGCGCCCTTTTTTTTCGACATGCAGACATATAAATCCAGTTATCTAGCTTTAGTTGCTTTATTCTTCTGAATACTTTTTCATTATTTGTCACCAGGACACCGTCATGGTACCTGACGATGGAAGCTATTAGCATATCATGTGGGCCAATGATTTTTCCTTTCTTTTCCAGGACACTTCGTATATCAGCATACTGATAAGCCATTTGATTTTCAAAAGGTACAATTTCAAATGGTGCAAGGAACAGCTCCAGTTTTTCCAGGGTTGCTTTTTTATGATTGCTTTTATATGCGCCTAGAACCAGCTCTGCTTTGACTATCGAAGGAACTCAGATTTCGCCAGGAGCTAATGTCAGAATCTTGTTCCTGATATTTTCATATTTTCCGCCGAGGAAGCAACTACACGTAGCAGCAGAAGAAGTCAAGATGGTTTTCGCCGCACAGGCGGGTGTTCCTGGTGTTCTGGCCGAGGAGATGGGCCGCAGCTTCCGTTTCGTGCTGCACGTGAAGTGAAGCAGGTAGTTCCTGGGCCCGGCTGATCACCTTCTGTTGTTTCTCGTCAAAGCTGAACACCCTGCCTTTTCCCCTGGGTTCGCTGACGGCAAGAAGGCAGTCCACGTAGTCAAGGTTCTCCCTCGCATAAAGCTCAAGGCTGGTATCGAGAAGCTCGATTTCAGAGGCGACAAGGCCCTTGTATGCGAGCAGTCCCCGGAGGTTAGTGGCTTTGGCTGCGCGTGGCGCTTTGTAGAAACGCTGGAGCACGTAAACGAAATCAAGAAGTACTCCTTCGCGCAAGACTGCCGTGCGGGATCCATCACGGACCGCCTCCCATAATTCTGTAGCCTTTGCCACAAGCCCGGGTTGGTCTCCTATACAGTCGCAATCGCTTGGCAGCATTGCCTGCTCGCACCGACGCCCAACAAGCCCCGCCCTCAGCCCCTGGGGTCCCAGACCCTCTCCAGACCCCTTCCCAGGAGCGCAAAACCGATCCCAGTAATTGATATCATCAAGCCGGGAGGGAGAATCCACCACCAGAGCCTGTTGATGACCGCACCCTGGACGAGGGCGTCATGGAGCATCTGGCCCCAGGTTACGACTGTCGAATCTCCCAGACCAAGGATGCTGATGCCCGCTTCGTAGAGGATGATGCCAGGCACCGAGAGCGCCATGATGGAAAATCCATAAGGCAGGAGGGCCGGAAGCACATACTTGAACGCTCTATACAATCTGCCCGTCCCGATGCTCCTCCCCGCCTCGATATAGCCTTCCTCGCGAATTTGCAGTGCCATCGCGTACACCGGCTTGAAAGCCTTCGTCCAGAAAAACAGGAGGGCGAGGGCTGCGAAAGTCCACAGCGAGGGCTTGAACACCGCAGACAGGACTATGAGAAAGGGCAGGATGGGCATCAGTGAAAAGAACTCATAGATACGATTGATCACGAGGTCCACCCATCCCCCTGTGCAGGCGGCACCGATCGCCAGGATGATCCCGGTCATCACGGTGATGAAGCTCACCAGCACCCCGAGGAGGAGGGCCCAGCGGATACCGAGCACGATGCCCGTAAAGATGTCACGCTTTGCCACGTCGGTTCCCAGGAGACCGGAAACTTGACCAATTAGTAATAATGTTGGGGAACCCGGACGCTGGCCGCCGGGCATCAGGTACTCGGTCACTGCCAACTCCCTCCCCAACACAGCAGGGAAGGCAAGTCGCGCGGGCTCAGCACCGGATACTGAAAGTACCCTGCGTGCAAGTTCGTGCTCGCCTCCGTCCAGCGCCTTTACCCCCACGAGGACAGGGAGCTGGCCCTCACCTGGAAGGACCAGGACCAGGTCGCGACCAGGCGTGGCGCCCGAGGAGTTCAAGGAAAACCTCCAGGTGAGTTTGCTCGCGCCGCCCTCCGTGGCGCTTTCCTCTGGGCTGCTTCCCACCATTCTGGCGCTGGCTGCGATTCTGCCGTAATTCCAGGGGCCCCGCGTCCAGGCCGGCGGTACTGCGGCGGGGCTGTCCTGCCAGTAACCGATGTCGCGCCAATGGCTGGCCGCCTCCGGGTAGGGTGCCAGCAGCGGTCCGAAGGCTCCAATGAGGCAGAGGAGCCCCAGGATCACGAGGCCGGCCACTCCCGAACGGCTCCGGAAAAAGTGCTTCATGCCCGGGCTCCCACACGGTCACGCGCCGCGACGCGGGGGTCAAGGAGCCGGTAGGCCAGATCGAGCCCGACCAGTCCCACGAGGTTGAGGAAGGTCTGGAAGGCGAGGACCCCGAGGAGAACGGGAACGTCTGACTGCTGCACCGCGATAAAATAGAGGTTGCCGATGCCCGGCCATCCGAAGATACCCTCAATGAGGAGATTCCCCGAGATCGACTGGAGCAGCCCCATGACGAGCATCGTGAGAAGGGCGGGCCGTGCTCCAGACAGTACATGGCGAAAAAGGATGCTGCCCTCGGGCAGGCCGCGCGATCTCGCAGCCTGTATCCAGGGGCTCGCGAAAAGGCCCACGACGAGGTTCCGGACCTGGAGGGCAAAACCCCAAAGGTTGAGCGCTACCAAAACAAAGAGGGGCAGGGCAAGGTGCCACAGGAGGTCGAGTCCACCCCACAGGCCCGCTGGCGCAGGATTGGAGTGGATGCCGCCGGAGGGAAAAAGCGGGAGGGCATAGGCAAGGGCCATCAGGGCCAGCATGCCGACCCACCAGGGGGGAAAGCCGTTCAGCAACATCGGCAGGACTGATAGAAGCCGATCAAGAGGCCCACCACGCCGCCGCGCCGCGAGGAGGCCGACGACAAGCCCGAGGGCCATGACAAGGATGGCCTCGCTGCCGAAAAGAAGGAGGGTATTAGGAAGTACTTCGAGCACCAGGCCGAGGACCGAGCGCTCTCCGCTCGCGGATTTCAGAGAGTCCGATTGGCCGAAACGGAAACTCAGGACATCGGCAGCACGCAAGAGCACCCGCGAAATCCAGCCTTCATCGAGGTGATAACGCAGCCTGAGTTCCCCGTAGGTGGAGGCCTTGAGCGCGTCAAAGGCCGCGGGCTCGAGGTTTCCGGACAGGCGCAGTACCCTGACGACCTCCTCGTCCATCTGGGAGCGCAGGCTCCTCTCGGCCACCTGGTTGAAGACAGCCGAGAGGGCAAGCACCAGGAGGACGTACATCGCCAGGCCGTGGAGGACACGACGGAGGGGATAGTACGAAAAGAGGTCTTTCAGGCCCACGGCGCGACTTCACTCCACCTTCGGAACGAAATGGACATCCTTCGGGAGGGCAAGGCGGCAGGCGATTTCCACGGCTTTCACGATGGCTGAGGGGACGGGGCAGGCAGCATGCTTGTAGTGCCGGGAGGCCGCGAGATACACAGGATTCTCGGCGAAATTAGTGAAGGCCACTTCGTAGGCATCCACCTGCGACAGCTCCGCCGCCATGGCTGTAATGGCCTCGCATCCGCTGGCAATGACGAGGGAACACGCCATGCCATCCTCTGAACTTGCGCTGATCCGCGCTGGAAAACCACAAATCCCTGGATCAACTTCAACGACAGCTGTAGCCATACCTTACTCCTCTTAGTCCGCCTTGACGTCCGCCCCCGTAGGAGCGGCAGCAGCATACCCGGAAATCATGTCGAGGACGATACCCGGCAAGCCAACAATTCGCCGACTGCAAGGAGATCGGCACGGGAATGGGGATTCCTTGCTCCCGTTCCCAAGCCTGTCAGAGGACCGCGTTGAACAGGTAGCCGGTCAGCATGATGCCGATGGCCACTATGCCGAAATAGAGGGCCAGGAGCCTGGGCTTCAGCACCTTCCTGAGGATGACTGCCTCGGGGAGGGAGAGCGCGGTGACTGCCATCATGAAGGCGAGGGAAGTGCCCAGGGCCATGCCCTTTTCCATCAGCACCTTCACAATTGGTATTACACCGGCCGCGTTGGAATAGAGGGGCACCCCGATGAGGACAGCCAGGGGCACGGCATACCAGGCGCCGGGTCCGGCGTACCTGGCCAGAAGATCGGCCGGCGCATAGCCGTGCATGAACCCGCCTATCGCGATCCCGACGATGACGTAGAGCCAGACCTTCCCCACGATCTCGCCGACAGCGCCGGCAGCATACTGGACGCGATCCCTCCAGGTCATCGTCTCGACAACCGCCTTGCCCGAATGGATCCTGTAGACGTACTCCTCGACCCACTTCTCGAGGTGGAGCCTCCCGATGATGGCACCGCTCACAATTGCGACGACCAGGCCGCTCCCGATGTACAGGAGGGCTATCTTCCAGCCGAAGAGCCCCCAGAGCATGACGAGGGCCACCTCGTTGACCATGGGCGCCGAGACCAGGAAGGAAAAAGTGACACCGAGGGGCACCCCGGCTTCGATGAAGCCGATGAAGAGGGGTACCGCCGAACAAGAGCAGAAAGGCGTCACGATTCCAAGGAGGGAGGCGAGGATGTTGCCGACAAACTCCGGGACCTTCTCGAGGAAACCCTTGGTCTTCTCCGGCGGGAAGAAACTTCTGAGAAGCGAGATCGCAAATATAATCACAATTAGCAGTAAAAATATCTTCACTGTGTCATAGATGAAGAAATTCAGCGCCAGGGCAAGGGCCGAGTCGGGGACCTGGCCGTCTTGCGAGCTGAAAACCCAGCCGACCAGCCGGTCGACAGTTTCTTGCCACATATTACGGGGAAAGGAAGGCCGCGACCTGGTCCTTGCTCAGGACCCGTCCCGAGCTCTTCACCACTCCGTCGATGGCGAGGGCCGGTGTCGACATCACTCCCATGGCCATGATGCTCTCGATGTCACTCACCTTGACAACCTCGGCTTCGAGGGCGAGTTCGGCGACAGCCTCCCTGGCATTTTTTTCGAGAAGCTTGCATTTGGCACAACCCGAACCGAGAATCTGGACTTTCATGGCATCTCCTTGTTTCTCTATTTTGCAACATTGCACCAAACTGTCAAGTAGCTGTTGACATTTGTTTCGCAACATTGCAACTTTAGTCCATGAATGCTCGAGACAAGGCGAGGTACAAGCTCAGGGCTGAGATGTTCAAGGCCCTCTCCCACCCCATGCGCATCTTCATGCTCGAAAAGCTTAGGGAAAAGCCCTGGTGTGTCTGCGAGCTGGCGGTCGAGGTCGGCATTGAGAAGTCGATTGCGTCCAAGCATCTGAGCCAGCTCAAGAATGTCGGCCTCATCGAGGACGAAAAGCGGGGAACCCTGGTCGAGTACCGGCTCGTCGCTCCCTGCATCCTCGAAATGGCTGAATGTGCCGAGGCAACTGTCCTCGACAAGCGGAAAAAGCATGTGGAATTGTTGCAGGCTACCTGAGCGGTCCGCCCTGTAGCTGCGGAGGATGGTCGGCGCCTGGGTCGGTAGCCGCCCAGGCGCCCCGCAGGCTGGTCAGCGACCCTTACTTCCGGCTTTCCATAAAGGCTGCGAGCTCGCCCGCTGTAGGCGGCTCAGCCCCTGCGCGGAGACAGTCCATGGCTGCGGCAGCTCCAGCCCTATCAAGGGCCCTCCAGAGCTGGCCCTCATCGAGGGCGTGAAGACTGGCCCGATCGCGGACACCAGATTCAAGGAGGGAGGCGAGGAAGGCGGCGTGGAAGGTATCGCCAGCGGCGATCGTGTCCACAACTTCCACCGGGACTGCCTTGGCCCGGAGCACTCCGCCCTTTTTATGAATCTCCGAGCCGGAGGCACCCCGGGTCAGCACGACGAGCTCTGGCCCCATGGACAGGAAGTCCGCAATTACAGCTTCCGGCTCTTGCTTGGGGCAGAGCCAGGCCAAGTCCTCGTCCGAGAGTCGGAGGATGGCGGCGTAGGGAATCATCCGGAGGAGGCGAGCCCGCCAGGCATCGTCGTTGCCAAAAAGACCCGGCCTCGCATTCGGGTCGATGGACAAAAGGACTCTGGAGGCTTCGCGGGAAGCAAAGGCCTCGATGGTCGAGCCCGAGGGTTCCTGGGCGAGGGAAATGGAGCCAACGAGGAGAAAGACCACCCCAGGCCCCAGTCTGGATGGAAGGTCGCCGGCGTCCAGGGAGGTGTCAGCTGCTCCTTTTGAATAAAAGGCATAGCGTGCACTCCCGTCGGCTTCGCGTT
This sequence comes from Spirochaetota bacterium, assembly GCA_037130415.1. Classification (GTDB taxonomy): domain Bacteria; phylum Spirochaetota; class Spirochaetia; order Treponematales; family Rectinemataceae; genus CAIJMU01. The sequence continues at coordinate 37,675 of JBAXTA010000005.1, read as the reverse complement.
TCACGAAGGCCAGGGTGCTGTGTCCCTCCCTCCGAGCCACCAAAGAGCTGTCTACGCCATTGTCCGAGAGCCGCTTCACGAGGATCTCCCCGAGGAAGTCCGTCCCTACCCGGCCGAGAAAGCTGGTCGGCGCGCCCAGACGTGCGGCGGCTATCGCCGAGGTATAGGGGCAGCCTCCGGGTCGCGCCGCGAAGGAGAGGCTAGGAGCCAGAGGGCGAGTGGCCGCCAGGCCTGGGGATACGGGGCCGGGGGCCGCTGCGCCATCTGGGTTTCCGATTGGAACCATGTCGAAAAGGGCTTCGCCCAGGCATGCGATCAAAGAAAACCTCCAGTGGGCCGGAAATCGAACAAGGGGACTATTACGAAAGAACTATAACGCGCAATTGGGTGCTTCCTGCAGACACTGTGAAAAAAGGGCCAACCTTTCGGCTGGCCCCTGCGTTCCATGTCCGCGTAGCGCGCCACCTGCCCAATCAGGATTGCCGGACAGATAGGCGCGCGCGCATCGGCGCTTCCAGCCTTATCTCAATCGTAGAGGAGGGGCTTGAAAACGTCCTGGTCCATGTTGGCAGCGTTGTAGAACTTGGCGCCGGTATCGATGTCCTGGACAGGCTTGCCCTGGATCGCGAAGACCGCAAGCTCGACAGCCTTGAAGCCGATCTGCACCGGGTCCTGGGTGATGGCGCCGAGGAAGTACTTCGCCTTGACGGCAGCTTTCTGGGCCTTGCCAGCGTCAAAACCGATGACCGCGAGGCCGGGGTACTGCTTCGGAAGGGCGCTGCCGTCATTGGTGGCGGAGAGGATGCCGCGGGAGGCTCCCTCGTTCGAGCAGAAGATGCCGACGATGTTGTCTGACTTGAAACGGTTCAGCATGGCCTGGGCCGCGTTGGTCATGTCAGTGTCCTTTGGCGAGGGCGGAACGACGACATCAATGATGATCGCCTTGCCGCTGGTCGGGGTGTCGGAACTGATGTAGGCAGCGTTGCCCTTGACGCGGATGTCACTGGCCGGGCGCTTGAGATCCGTCGTGATGAGCTTGATCATCTGGTCACGGAAGCCCTTGCCGCGGTCGGTGACCGACTGGCTGGTGGCATCCTGGTTGAAGTCGACGATCGTGACGGGCTTGGCCGCAGTCGCTGCCTGGAGCTTGGCCTTGATGACCTTGTACATCTCGTCGGCGGCGACACCGGCAGCGTTGTAGCTGTTCGTGGCCGCAGTGGCGTAAATCGCTCCGGCAGGAGCGTTCTGGACTCCGGAGTCAAAGCCAATAATTGGAATCTTCTGCTGGACAGCCTGGTTCAGCTGGTCCATGACAGAGTTGGTATCGAGTGCTGCAAGGCAGATCGCTGAGGGGCTCTTCGCCATCGCGTTGACCAGCATCTGCACCTGGGGCTGGATGTCAGCCTCGGTGGGCGGACCCTCAAAGGTGATCTGCACGCCATACTGCTTGGCCGCAGCTTCTGCTCCCTGCTTGACCGCCTGCCAGAACTGGTGCTGGAAGCCCTTCGAGATTACAGGAATGTACAATTGCGCTTTTGTCTGGGCTGTTACCAAAGATGAAATCACCAGACTCATGATGATTGTGGCTGCAAGTACCAGCCAGCCTTTCCGTCCATTCGTTCTCATGGACTCCTCCTCTTTTTCTTTCTGCCACAGACATACGTCCAAGGCTTTCCTACCAGCATAATCGGGGTGCCTGCCGAATTCCAGTGTTGGAGCTGGCTTTGCCGACCGGCAGTCCCGGCTATTCCTTCTGTCGTGGAAGCTCCTTGTGGCGGATCATCTCCGCAAACTCGCGATCGGCCTTCCGCTCCTCGGCCCTGATATGGTCAAGTTCCGCCTTTTCATCCCTTTTCATCTTTGTGAATGTCGAGGAGAGTTCGCCGCGGGCGGCAGCCAGATCCTTTTCCACCGGCTTCCCTGCAGCCGCATCGGCCCGGAGCGCTGCGATCTTCTTCAGCATTGTAGCCTTGTAGAGGTCGGCCGGCGTATCGATCCTGACCTCCGCGGCCTTCCGGTTCCGGTACATATCAAGGAGAACTGCCCCGATAACGATGAGGCCAGTAAACAGGGTCTGGTAATGAGCCTCGAGGTTCATGGCCGGAAGTCCCGTGGCGAGGACCGACATGATGAAGACCCCGATGATGGTGCCCCATATCGTTCCGACGCCACCTGAAAGGGATGTACCCCCAATGACTGCAGCAGCTATCGCGTAGAGCTCGAAGCCCTGGCCCTGGGCGGGTAGGACGGTCGTATATATCGCCGCGTAGGAAATGCCGCCGATTCCAGCGGTAGCACCCGCGATGACGTACACGAGCATCTGCCACTTCTTCACGTCAACGCCGGAAAGTCGGGCTGCCTCCATGTTGCTGCCGATCGCGTAGGTGTAGCGCCCGAGCTTGGTGTTGGACAGCATGATATGGCCGATCACTGCAACGAGTCCGAGCAACAACGCTCCGGTTGGGATGCCCACACCATCGGGGGTGAGATAGAGGAAGATGCTCTTGAACCAGCCGCCCGGAGAGTTGCGGATGGGGAAGGTCGCGCTCGACACATTCGAGATGATGGAACCGAGTCCCATCGATATCATCATAGTACCCAGGGTTACGATGAAGGGGGGCATCTTGAGCCGCGACACCATGAGCCCGTTGAACAGGCCGAAAAGGGTGCCGACCACGATGATAAGGAGGAGGGAAGGCACCATCGGGAAGCCATGCTTGAGGGCAGTCCCCCCCGTGATCGCGGCGGCCATCATCACGGTGCCTATCGAGAGGTCGATCCCTCCCGAGATGATGACAAAGGTGACGCCCATCGAGATGAAGCCGATGTAAAAGGCCGAGTCGATGATGTTGACGAGGGTTGGATAGGAGAAATAGTTGCGCCCGAAGATCCCGAAGAAGACGTAGAGGATGACCAGGGCGGCTGGCGCGAGGGCCCATTTCAGGATGTTCTCGGTGCGGCGCCGCGAGGCGGTTGGATCAATGCTGTTGTTCGCCATTCTGGTCAACTCCTGCTCAAGACTGCCTGGCGCCCCATGGTTGCTAGTTCCATGATGCTTTCCTGGCTGGCCTTCTCGATTGGGATCTCTCCGGTGAGCCTGCCCTCGCACATGACGACGATGCGGTCGCTCATGCGCAGGATCTCGGGCAGCTCCGAGGAGATCATGATTATGGACTTGCCCTCACGGGTCAGTTCGTTCATGAGGGTGTAGATCTCGCTTTTCGCGCCTACGTCTATTCCCCTGGTCGGCTCGTCGAAGATCAGGATGTCGCAATTGCGAATGAGCCACTTGGCGATGACCACCTTCTGCTGGTTCCCGCCCGAAAGGTTCCGGATGATCTGCTCGATGGAGGGCGTGCGGATGCTGAGCTTGTCCACGTAGTCCTGGCTGACCTCCCGGAGGCGCCTGGCATTGACGAAGGGACCGCTTTCAAAGCGCCCGTAGGTGGCCATCGCCATATTGTCCTTGACGCTCAGGTTGACTGCGAGTCCGTAGCGCTTGCGGTCCTCCGAGAGATAGCCGATGCCATGCCTGACGGCGTCCTCGGGCGATTCGATATGGGCCCTGCGGCCTCGTACCTCTATGGTCCCGCTCTGGATTTCGTCCGCGCCGAAGATGGCCCGTGCCGTCTCGGTGCGTCCCGAGCCCATGAGTCCCGCCACACCAAGGATCTCTCCCTGATGGAGCTCGAAAGTCACGTTCCGCACGAGCCTGCCCGCATTGAGCTTGTCCACTCGGAGCACTACCGGCGCATCAGGCGGGACTGCGCTGTGGCTCTTGGGCTGCTCGTAGATGACGCGCCCGACCATCATATTTATGATCTGCTGCTTGCTCACCTCTGAGGTGCGCTTGGTGTCGACGCGCTCGCCATCTCGGAAAACCGTCACCCGGTTGGCGATCTGGTGGATCTCGTCGAGGCGGTGGGAGATGTGGACCATGGCGACGCCCTTCGACGCGAGGTCGCGCATGATGGCGAAGAGCTCGGCGATCTCGTTGTCGGTGAGGGCGGCGGTGGGCTCGTCGAGGATGAGGATCCTGAGGCGGTGGGAGACAGCCTTCGCGATCTCCACCATCTGCTGCTTGCCAACGGTCAGGCGGGACAGGGGCAGGGTGGGATCGATGTCCATCTTGAGCCGGGTGAACAATTCCTCGGTACGCCGGACCTGCTCCTTTTTGTCGAGGAGGAGACCTCCGAAACCCGTGGACTCGCGGCCGATGAAGATGTTCTCGGCTACCGTGAGGTGATCCATCATGTTGAGTTCCTGGTGGACGATGCCGATGCCCATCTCAAGCGCGTGCTTGGGATTCCTCGGGTTGAACAGGTGGTCGAGATAGTGGATCTCGCCTGAGTCCCGGGCATTGATCCCGATCAGGATCTTCATAAGCGTCGACTTCCCGGCACCATTCTCGCCGACGAGGGCATGGATCTCCGACTCCTCGAGGTCGAAATCCACCTGGCGCAGGGCATGCACCCCGGTGAAGCGCTTGTCGATCCGCCGCATCGATAGGATCTGCCGGCTCATGGCAGCCCCAACCGTTGCGGCGACCAGGAACCACTGGTTCCGGTCATGGCCACCTCCTTGCGAGCTGATCCGCAGGACTCGCGCACGATAAGGCGCGCGGGAAGGGCGATCGCGGAACCGGCCTCGGTCCCCTGCCCCTCGATGCGGGATAGCAGTACCTCCAGCGCCGTCTGCCCCATGAGTTCCGTGGGCTGGATGACCGCCGTTATCGGAACCCGGAGGAAACGGAAGCACTCATGGTCGTCGAATGACACAATTGCGACATCTTTGGGTACGGAAAGGCCAAGCTCCTCAAGGGCCGAAAGGAGCGTGAAGCAGAGATTGGCGTTGCCGCAGATGACCGCATCGACTCCCGGCAGCTTCCCGAGCCAGTCCCTGACCTTCGCCGCTTCGCCCGAACCCCGGGAATCGAGGACGAGGACCTCTGGGTCAACGCCCAGCCCCAACTCGGCCGTGGCCGACCTGAAGCCCGCCACCCTGTCGGCCATGGTCGAGATGCTGGCCTCATGGCAGAGGAAACCGATCCTTCGCCTGCCCACCCCGGCGAGGTGCCTCGTGGCTTCGGCGGCGATGAGGGCATTCTCGATGCCGACACAGTCAAGGGAACTGCCATCGATCCTGCGGTCAACAAGGACAATGGGAACCCCTACTTTCCCTGGCAGGAAGCCTGGCTGCCCCCTGTCCACGGGAGCCAGGATGATACCGTCCACACCCCTGTTGATGAGGACCTCGATGTAGCGTGCTTCTTTCTGTGGATCCTCCTCGGCATCGCAGAGGATGACCAGGAAGCCACGCGTGCTGGCGACGGATTCAATGGATTTGGTGAGGTGAGCGAAAAATTCTTCCCGAATATCGGAGATGATGAGGCCGATGGTCTTCGATCCGGCACCGCGCAAGCCCCTGGCAAGGAGGTTCGGCTTGTAGCCCAGTTCCTCGATGGCTGCCAGCACGCGTTCCCGTCGGTCCAATTCCACATGGCGGGTATTGTTGAGGACATGGGAGACGGTCGAGATGGACACTTCTGCCTTGTCGGCAACGTCCTGGATCGTCGCATTCTTGTTGGATGCCTTCTTGGCTCCCACAAATCCTCCATCGAAACGTTTGCGTAAACGTTTCGATGCATCATTTCCCGGTTTTCTGGATTTGTCAAAGCAAAAAAGAAAAAATCCTTCCTCCTTCACCCTGCCCTCCCCCCTTGCACATTTTTTTTGACCGGAGCTAGTATCGAAGGCGTTTGGAAAGCTTTTGGAAAGAAAAGAGAAAGACAATCGACAGATGAAGGAAGTCTTATCAGACCGGGCTCGCGCCATCCTCGACCTTCTCGCCCACGAAGGGAGTGTTTCCGTCACGCGGCTTTCCGAGCAATTGGCTGTCTCGGTAGTTACAATCCGCTCTGACCTCAAGAGCCTCGAGGAGCTAGGCTACCTCGAGCGTACCCACGGAGGAGCAGCGCCCGCCTTCCATGCGAGCATTCTGGAACGCCTCCGTGCCAGGAGCATCGAAAAAGGCCGCATCGCCAAGGCAGCCGCCGCCCTCGTACGGGATGGAGACCATATAATGGTGGAAGCGGGAACAACCGCAGCCATGGTCGTGCGACAGCTCGCGGGAAAGCGCGACGTCCATATCGTCACCAACTCAACCCTGGCCATGACCTGGGCAAGGGCCAATCCCTCCCTCTCCGTCACCATTACCGGTGGCGAGTACATCAGGCTCACCGAATCCCTGGTCGGCCCCCTCGCCCTCGAGGCCATCTCGCGGCACAATGTGCGCCTCGCCTTTGTCGGCACCGATGGATTCAGCCTCGAGCGGGGCATGACTGCCCGGCTCGCCGAGGGAGCAGCCATCGTGAAGGCCATGGTCTCCCGTGCCGAGACCTCGGTCCTCCTCTCCGATTCATCAAAATATGGACGTACCGGTTTTGTATCCGTCCTTCCCCTCTCGGAAATGGACCATGTCATAATGGACGATGCACTAAGCCCCGACATCGCGACAGAACTGCGCGGCTCTGGCATCGATCTTTGCCTCGTGTGAATGCGCTAATATAAAGGAGACCCCAGTGGCGAAAATCGTAACGATGCCCCGGCAGGGCAACACGGTCGAATCCTGCATCCTCGTCAGCTGGCATGCGAAGGAAGGTGACCGCATCTCGGCAGCGACCGTGCTCTGCGAAGTCGAGACCGACAAGGCAGTCTTCGAAGTGCCAGCCGGCTTCGATGGAACCATCCTCAAGCTCCTTGCAGGCGAGGGAGACGACATCCCGGTACTCAAACCCATCGCTGTGATAGGCGAGGCGGGAGAGGACTGGACGAAGGTTCCCGGACTTGATGCAATTGTTACGAATACGGCAGCAGCAGCCGTATCTCCGGCCGCCTCGTCCTCGCTGCCCCCTGCGGCGCCGGAGGCCCAGCCTGCAGCTCAGGCACCCACCGCCCCAAGTCCCTCAACACAGGCCGCAGGAACTGCCATCGGTATCTCCCCGCGGGCACGGGCCCTCGCCGACAGGGAAGCCGTCAACGCAGCCCTGCTGGCAGGCAGCGGCCCAGGGGGGCGCGTCATCGAGCGTGACGTGCGCAGCGCCCTCGAAGGAAGGCCTCCACTCTCGGCTGCGGCCCAGGCTGCTGTCCGCGCCGGAGCCCTGGCTCCGGCAGCAGGTACCGGCACCGGGGGCCGCGCCCTGCTCGCAGATATCGCTGCATCAGTTCCTGGCTCGTCGGCCGCAGGCGACACTGCTGTAGCCAAGGCAGCGGCAGCCGGCAACGCTTCCTTCCCTGGCCCCTTCACCGAAACCCCGATCAAGAGCATCAGAAAGATCATAGCTGAACGCATGAGGGAATCGCTGGGCACGACGGCTCAGTACACCCTCCAGGCATCAGCCAATGCGACGCGGCTCCAGGCCCTCCGCGCCCGACTCAAGTCCTCGCCAGCCACCCTCGGCCTCTCCGGCGTCACCGTCGGCGACCTGGTGCTGTTCACCGTCTCGCGCGTCCTGGCCGACCATCCCAACTGCAACTCCTTGAAGGTCGGCGACAGTGTGAAGACCTTCGTGCGCGTCCATCTCGGCCTGGCAGTCGATACCCCGCGCGGCCTGATGGTACCAGTTATAAAAAATGCCGACCTCCTCAGCCTCGCTCAGATCTCCTTCGAGGCCAAGCGCCTCGCGGCAGCCTGCATCGAGGGAAAAGCCAGTCCCGACGAATTGTCCGGCTCGACCTTCACCGTTTCCAACCTCGGCTCCTTCGGCGTGGAGTACTTCACTCCCGTCATCAACACGCCTGAGGTCTGCGTTCTTGGAGTCGGGACCATCCTGCCCAAGCCCTTCGCCGCTGCCGATGGTTCCACGGCCTTCGCCCCAGCCATCGGACTCTCCCTGACCCTCGACCACCAGGTGGTGGACGGGGCGCCGGGAGCCAGGCTCCTCCGCGACCTGGTGGCTGCCCTGGCCGACATCGACCTCTGGCTGGCGAGGTGAGTGAAATGGATAGTACCTACGATATCGTCATAATTGGTGGAGGACCCGCCGGCTACCGCGCGGCCGAGACCCTCGGCAACCTCGGAAGGAAGGTCCTTCTCGCCGAAGGTGGCCTCCTCGGAGGCACCTGCCTGAATGTCGGCTGCGTGCCGACGAAGACCCTCCTCAACTCGGCCAAGCACTACGTGCACGCCCTCGAGGGCGAGCGCTTCGGCGTCAAGGCCGAGTCGGTCACCTTCGACCTCGGAAAGATGATGGCCTGGAAGCGCGAGGTCGTGGACAAGCTCAGGGCGGGTATCGCAGCCGAAATGAAGCACGCCAAGGTCGAGGTGGTAGCAGGTGTCGCGACGATCGAAGCGCCTGGCCGGGTCTCAATCGCCCTGGTGGGAAGCCCCTCAGGCGCAGCTGCGCAGACCATCGAGTGCAGGGCCATCCTTGCCTGCACAGGTTCTTCACCCCTCATTCCTCCCATTCCAGGACTCCGCGACAATCCCCTCGTCCTCGACTCCACGGGCATCCTCGAGGTTACGGCCATCCCGAAGCGGCTCTGCGTCATAGGCGGAGGCGTCATCGGTGTGGAGTTCGCCAGTCTCTTCTCGAGCCTCGGATCCCAGGTGACCGTCGTCGAGATGATGGACGAGATCGTGCCCTTCATGGACGCCGAGCTCGCACCCGTGCTCAGGCGCGCGATGCCCGCCATCAAATGGAAGCTCGGATGCAAAGTCACCTCTGTCGACAAGGGTCCCGGTGAGGCAGCGACCCTGCGCTACGCAACCAAGGAAGGCAGCTCTGAGTCCGTCGAGGCTGATCTGATTCTTGCAGCCATCGGCAGAAGACCCAACACTGAAGGATGGGGTGCAGATACAATCGGCCTCGACCGCTCGCCCAAGGGCGTCGCTGCCGATGCGCGCATGCGCACGAACGTCCCCGGCGTCTGGGCCGCGGGCGACCTCGTCGGCAAGAGCCAGCTTGCGCATTCCGCCTATCGCATGGCCGAGGTCGCGGCAGCCGACATCGACGCGGTCCTCGGTGCCGGGGACGGCGCTGGCCACAGCCACGGCCAGGCCGGTGGCGCGCAGCTGATGCGCTGGGACGCCATCCCCTGGGCTGTCTATTCCCTCCCCGAGGCCGCCGGCGTCGGCCTGACAGAGAAAGAAGCAACTAGTCGTGGTTTTGCCGTCACGTGCGCACGCATACCCCTTCGGGCCTCGGGCCGCTTCGCGGCCGAAAACGGCTTCCAGGCCCAGGGCGCAGTAAAACTGGTCTCCGACGCGGCCACGGGAAGGATCCTCGGCCTCCATGGCGTCGGCAGCTACGCTTCCGAAGCCATCTGGGGCGGCGCCGCCCTCATCGAACAGGAAATGCGAATCAAGGACCTCGTGGAGCTTGTGCTCCCCCATCCGACAGTCTGGGAACTCGTCCGCGACGCGGCCCGGCAGATAGCAAGCAAGAGCTAAGGAGAGTGTGAAATGCCCAAATCAATCCTCGTCGACCCCAAAGCGGTCCGGGTCCCCGGTTCGATCAAGTTCAAGGAAATACCGGTCAACGCCTACAAGCGCGATTTCCAGAAGGAAAAAAAACGCTGGGGCTCCGAGCGGCTCGAGCGCATGTGGTATGACATGGTCACCATCCGTGAATTCGAGTTGATGCTGAATTCCTTCAAGACCCAGGGTTCGTGGAACGGCATCGAGTACAACCACAAGGGACCAGCCCACCTCTCCATTGGCCAGGAGTCGGCGGCGGTCGGGCAGAGCGCGGCCCTCCTCGTCGAGGACCACATCTTCGGCTCGCACCGGAGCCACGGCGAGATCCTCGCCAAATGCTATTCCGCCATCTCGACCCTCGACGAGAAGCAGCTCGAGGCCATCATGAAGGGCTTCCTCGGCGGCGAGACCCTCGCCATCGCCGAGCGCGTGAAGTACCAGGGTCTCAAGGACCTCGCGGAGAACTTTGTCCTCTACGGCACCCTCGCCGAGATCTTCGCCCGGAAGGCCGGCTTCAACCGCGGCCTCGGCGGCTCGATGCACGCCTTCTTCACCCCCTTCGGCTCGATGCCCAACAATGCCATAGTTGGTGGTTCCGGCGACATTGCCGTCGGCTCTGCCCTGTTCAAGCGACTCAACAAGAAACCCGGCATAGTTGTCGCCAACATCGGGGACGCATCCATGGGCTGCGGCCCCGTCTGGGAGGCCATGTCCATGGCCGCGATGGACCAGTACCGGAAGATCTGGCCCGAGTCGGTCGGCGGCGCCCCACCCATCCTCTTCAACATCTTCAACAATTTCTACGGCATGGGCGGACAGACCAACGGCGAGACCATGGGCTACGAGATGGTCGCCCGCATCGGCGCCGGGGTCAATCCAGAGAACATGCATGCCGAGCGCGTCGATGGCTATGATCCCCTCGCGGTAGCGGACGCCGTCCTTCGCAAGAAGGAGATCCTCACGGCGGGCAAGGGTCCCGTCCTCCTCGACGTGATCACCTACCGCGTCTCGGGGCACTCGCCCTCCGACGCATCGAGCTACCGCACGCCCGAAGAGGTCAAGCTCTGGCAGGATGTCGATCCCATCGAAAGCTACGGCTCCTGGCTCGTCGAGAACGGTGTCACAACCAAGGATGCCCTCGCCACCCGGCGTGCATCCCTTATCGAGAAACTCACGGCTGTAGCAAAGCTCTCCGTCGATGACACGGTAAGCCCCCGAGCCACGGGAGCCTTCATCGAGTCCGTGATGCTCTCCAACGGCAGGGTCGAACGATTCGACACTGACACCCCCGCAGGGCAGGCCCGCGTGCCGGAACTCTCGCAGCCCATGGCGGAAAATGCCCGGGTGAAGGCCCTGGCCGGCAAGACACGCTACGCCTTCGACGCCGAGGGCAAGCCCGTCTCGAAGAACAAACTTTATCAGTACCGTGATGGACTTTTCGAGGCCATGGCCCACCGCTTTGCCATCGACCCGACCATGGCAGCCTGGGGAGAGGAAAACCGCGACTGGGGTGGCGCCTTTGCCGTCTATCGTGGCCTCACCGAACTCCTCCCCTACAACCGCCTCTTCAACAGCCCGATCTCCGAAGGCGCCATCGTCGGCTCTGGCGTGGGATATGCCTTGTCAGGCGGGCGTGCCGTCGTAGAACTCATGTATTGTGATTTCATGGGCAGGGCCGGCGACGAGATCTTCAACCAGATGTCCAAGTGGCAGTCCATGTCGGCCGGACTCCTCAAAATGCCTTTAGTACTGAGGGTTTCTGTCGGGAACAAGTACGGAGCCCAGCATTCGCAGGACTGGGCTGCCCTTGTCGCCCACATCCCCGGCCTCAAGGCCTACTTCCCCGCGACCCCCAACGACGCCAAGGGCATGCTCAACCTCGCGCTGCGCGGAACCGATCCGGTGGTGTTCTTCGAGAGCCAGCTCCTCTACGACCTCGGCGAGCAGTTCGAGAAGGGCGGGGTTCCCGCTGGCTACTTCGAGACCCCCGAGGGCCAGCCTGCCGTCCGTAAGTCCGGCAAGGACCTCACGATCGCGACCCTGGGCGCCACCCTCTACCGCGCCATGGACGTAGCCAAGGAGCTCGAGGCGAAGTACGGCGTCTCCACCGAGGTCATCGACCTCCGTTTCATCGCCCCCCTCGATTATTCAGTATTGGTTGAATCGGTGAAGAAGACCGGCCGCCTCCTCCTGGCCAGCGATGCGGCCGAGCGCGGATCCTTCCTCCACACGGTCGCCTCGAACGTGCAGACCCTTGCCTTCGACCACCTCGATGCCCCCGTGGCAGTGATCGGCAGCCGCAACTGGATCACGCCGGCCGCGGAAATGGAGGAACTCTACTTCCCCCAGAACGACTGGCTTATCGACGCAGTCCACGAGCGCATCCTTCCGCTTCCCGGCAGGACGCCCGCGACCAACCAGACCGCCCTCGAGCTTGCCCGCAGGGCGCGGCTCGGAGTATAGTCCGCCATGGGAAGCACGCCCGGCGCCGCTTCCGGCGCCACCCTCCCCCCGGGCCTCGACCCGGCGGCCAGTCCCTTCCTGGACCTGGCTGCCGACCCCGGAGCTTCCCGGCCAGCCCGGCTTGGCGCGTTGCGCGAACTCGTCAGTGTACTTCCTTCACAGCGGAGGGGCGGATCGGCCGTCCCCCCGCCTACCGGGGAGGTCAACAACCACGTTCATACTATTTATTCCTTCAGTCCCCACACTCCCGCCATGGCCGCCTGGCGGGCCCGGGAGGCCGGTCTCGCTGCAGCAGGCTCGGTGGACCATGATTCAATCGGAGCCGCCGAAGAGATGCTCGAGGCTTCCGCTATCCTGGGAATTGGAAGCACCGTGGGCTTCGAACTCAGGGTCTCCCTCCTCGACTCCCCCTTCGCCACCCGCAAGATCAACAACCCCGACTCGGCAGGCATAGCCTACATGACCATCCAGGGCCTCCCACGCCGGGCCATTCCCGAGGCGATGGCATTCCTCAAGCCCATCTCCGAGGCAAGGGGAGAACGCAACAGGAAGATGACAGCGGCGGTCTCCTCCATGCTCTCCTCGGCCGGATACGGCACGCTGGAATATCAGCGGGACGTGCTTCCGCTGTCAAAGGCTGCAGAGGGCGGTTCGGTCACCGAGCGCCACATCCTGACAGCGGCCGCGGCAGCCTTCATCGCGGCCCATGGCAGAGGCCCCGCCCTGATAGAAGGAATTGCGAAGAATTTTGGCATCGCCGCCCCGTCCAAGGTCGCCAGCTGGTTGGCTGATCCCACTAATCCCCACTATCTCTACGACCTCCTGGGACTCCTCAAGTCAGGTTTCCTGGACCGCGTCTTCATACAGCCCGGAGCCGATGAGTGCATTCCGGCCCGGAAGGCCATTGACTTCGCCCGCCGGGTCGGTGCCATTCCTGCCTACGCCTATCTCGGCGATATCGCCGACTCACCTACGGGCGATAAAAAGGCCGAACGCTTCGAGGACGCTTTTCTCGATGAACTGATCCCCTACCTTGGGGAGCTTGGATTCCAGGCCATCGCCTACATGCCACCCCGGAACACCCGCGCCCAGATCGAAGGCCTCCGCGCCTTGATGGCGAGGAACGGCCTCATGGAGATCTCGGGCGTCGATATCAACTCCCCGCGTCAGTCCTTCAACTGCCCCGAGGTCCTTGATCCTGCGATGTCCCGGCTCCTCGACGCCACCTGGGCCCTCATAGCCCACGAGAAACTCTCCGGTCTCGACCCGAAGTATGGTATCTTCTCTCCGCTGAATCCCTTGGCCAATAAGCAACTAACTGAGCGTATCGACCTCTATGCGCAGGCAGGCAGGTCAATCGACCCCTGCAGGCCCGAGGATCCCACCCTCCTTGCCAGACTTGCGGCAAACTGGAGTTAGACATGAAAACCTACCAGATTGCGGCCCTGTTTCGGGGCCTGGCCCTCGAGGCAGCGGGTCCCGCCGGCCGCGCCGTCGTGGCCACCGCTCCTGTCTCACCCTCAGGCCTGCTTTCAGCACCGCACCGCGACATCTCCATCGACATCGAAGCCGATGCCGACGAGGCGACAGTCCTTGCCGCCCTGCGAAAAGCCGTCGCCGATTGCCCCCTGGGCTATTCCTCTCTCATCGCGGTACAGGTTGCCGGCCAGGACAGCATCCTTCTCGCCGCTGCTCCTGACCTTGAAGGTGCGCGGACGATGCTCCTTGGAGACCCGCACCCGGTGCAGGCGAAATCCCCTCCGAAGCCGGGCAGGGGAAGCGCGGAGGGCCGCAACCGGGTCGTGCTGGGCAAGGTCGCCCTTGTCACTGGCGGAGCCCAGGGCTTTGGCGAGGAGATCAGCCGGGGGCTCGCCGCTTCAGGAGCCCTTGTCTGGATCGCCGACCTCAACATGGATGGCGCCACGCACCTTGCAGCCGAGCTTTGCGCCAGGCTCGGTCGCCTGGCAGCCATCGCCCTCCCCATGGACGTCTCGAATGAAGACTCGGTGTCAGCAGCCTTCGCCCAGATTGCCCACACTACCGGCGGCCTCGACCTCGTGGTGAGCAACGCCGGAGTCCTCAAGGCTTCCTCAGTCCTCGAGCAGGACCTCTCAGCCTTCGACTTCGTAACCAGGGTCAATTACACGGGCTTCTTCCTCGTGACCAAACACGCTGCCACCCTCATGCGGCTCCAGCGCCTGGGAGCCCCTTCGCACAGGACCGACATAGTACAGATCAATTCGAAATCCGGCCTGGAAGGCTCCAACAAGAACGGCTCCTACGCCGGATCCAAGTTCGGTTCGATAGGCCTGGTACAGAGTTTCGCCCTCGAGCTTGTGGAATACGGGATCAAGGTGAACGCCATCTGTCCCGGAAATTTCTTCGACGGCCCCCTCTGGTCCGATCCGGAAAAAGGCCTTTTCGTCCAGTACCTCCGGACCGGCAAGGTACCCGGAGCAAGGAGTGTCGCCGATGTCAAGGTCTTCTACGAGGCCAAGGTACCCATGGGACGGGGCTGCGAGGGCCCTGACGTGATGCGTGCAATCTACTACCTTGTGGAGCAGGAGTACGAGACCGGCCAGGCCCTCCCCGTAACGGGCGGCCAGGTCATGCTTAACTAGGAGGGTCGGATGGACAGGGCTGTCGCCGTCATCGACATCGGGATGACCAACAAGAAGGTTGCGGTCTACGGACCTGACCTCAAGCCGCTCGCTTCGGAATCGCGGGTCTTCGCTCCTCACATGGTGGATGAAATCCCCACCCATGACCTTGCCGGCATGGAGGACTGGTTCCTCGGCCGCCTCGCGGAGTTCGGAAAGAAATATCCCATCAAGTCGATCACCGTGACGACGCACGGTGCCACGATGGTCTGTGTCGGTGCCGACGGTCTTCCGAGCGCCCCCTGCGTTCAGTACACCTATGAGCCTGGTGGGGCCTTCCAGAAGGATTTCTACAGACTTGCGGGCGATCCCATGGAACTCCAGGCGGTGACCGGAACTCCAGTCCTCAGCGCCCTCATCAATCCCGCGAAGGGCCTCTATTTCGTTTCGAGGCGCTTCCCCGGTCAATGGAAGGGCACGGGTCTCATACTTGCCCTTCCTTCGTATTGGGGCTATCGCTTCACCGGAAAGGCCGGCGCTGAAGGGACCTATGTTGCCAACCACAGCTACCTCTGGGACTGGGAAAAGGATGACTATTCCTCGGTTACGGACGCCCTGGGCGCACGGTCCTGGTTCCCGACCCCGCTCCGGAAATCCTGGGACAGCCTCGGGCCCATCTCCCCCGAGGTTGCGAAGCGCACCGGCCTCTCAAAAGACACAATTGTAACGATGGGCATCCACGACTCGAACGCGAGCCTTCTGCCCCATCTCGCCAAGCGCGGCGACAGGGCCTTCGTGCTCAACTCGACGGGCACCTGGTGCGTCCTCATGCATCCACAGAAGCGTTACCAGTTCGCGGAGGGCGAACTCGGAAAGGTCGTGTTCTTCAACCGCTCGGCCTACCTCGAACCCATCAAGACAGCGATATTCCTCGGTGGCATGGAATACGAAGCCTGGACGGCACCGATCGCAATGGCAGCTGGATCGATGGGAGTCCCTGGCTCTTCAGGAGCCGCCAGCCCGGCTCCAGCCTCCGATTCCGCTGCGGCGCATGAGGGCTTTGCGAGGCTCTTTGCTGCCAAGGACAATTTCATCCTGCCTGAAGTCGTTCCAGGCTCGGGGCAGTTCCCGGGTTCAAAGCCACGCGCCATCGAGGCCAGGCGCTCCTACAGCCTTGCAGAGATAAGCGAAGGGAAGGCGAAACCCGCCTTCCTCTCGGATCGCGCGATTGCCACGGCCGCGCTCGACGCATCCCTCGTCATCCAGACCATCGTAGCCCTCCGCCGCGCCGGCCTCGAGGACGGAATGGACGTCATCACGGAAGGCGGCTTCAGGAAGAACGGCGAATACAATGCCCTCCTCGCTGCCGCACTTCCCCGCAATTCCTGCTATCTAACTGACATCGCCGAAGCCACCTCCTTCGGAGCGGCGATGTGCGGCATGGCGGCACTGGAGGGGAAGGATCCCTCCGCCCTCGCAGGCCGTTTCGAGGTGGAATACAGGCCGGTCCAGCCCATGGAGGGTATAGCCGGTTTCGAAGCCTACCGAGGTGCCTGGCAAAGCCAGGTCGACTCGGGCATAGGCACAAAAGGAGACAGGGAATGAAGACGAAAGCAATCAGGATTCACGGGGTGGACGACCTCAGGCTCGATGAGTTCGAACTTCCCAAGATCAAGGATGACGAGATCCTCGCCGAGATCGTGTCGGACTCCATCTGCATGTCGAGCCACAAGCTCGCCGGCCAGGGCAACGCCCACAAGCGCGTCAAGTCGGACCTTGCGAAGCGGCCAGTGATCATCGGGCACGAATTCTGCGGCAGGTTAGTCGAAGTCGGCAAGAAGTGGTCGGACAAGTTCAAGGCAGGAGACCGCTTTGCAATCCAGCCCGCCCTCAACTACGAGGGAACCCTCTTTGCCCCCGGTTATTCCTATGAATACATAGGAGGGGCGGCCACCTTTGTCATAATACCCAGGGAAGTCATGGAGATGGACTGCCTTCTGTCCTACGAGGCCGAGGCCTACTTCATGGGCTCGCTCTCTGAGCCGGTTTCCTGCATCATCGGCGCCTACCATGCCCAGTATCACACAAAGGGCGGCTCCTACGTCCATGAGATGGGAATTGTGAAGGGCGGCTCCCTCGCCCTCCTCGCTTCCGTAGGCCCCATGGGTATCGGAGCCATCGACTATGCCATGCACTGCGACAGGAAGCCCGCCCGTATCGTCGTCACCGACATCGACGAGGGGCGGCTCGCCCGAGCCGCCTCGATCTTCACGGTAGAAGAGGCAAAAAGAAATGGCGTAGAGCTCATCTATGTCAATACAAAGGATATCGCCGACCCCGTAGCAAAGCTCAAGGAGCTCAATGGCGGCAAGCTCTTCGACGATGTCTTTGTCTTCGCTCCGGTCAAGCCCGTCGTCGAGATGGGAGACCGCCTCCTCGGACCCGATGGCTGCCTGAATTTCTTCGCCGGTCCGACTGACACATCCTTCTCCGCCCTCCTTAATTTCTACGAAGTGCACTACGGATCCCACCACCTCGTCGGCACCTCGGGCGGCAACACCGACGACATCAAGGAATCACTGGCGATGATGGCCGACGGCCGGCTGAATCCCGTGGCGATGATCACCCACGTAGGCGGCCTCGATTCGGTGGCCGACACGACCCTCCGCCTCGACAGGATCCCCGGCGGCAAGAAGCTCATATATACGCATAAAAAGCTTCCACTTGTGGCGATTTCCGATTTTGCGGAGCGTGGAAAGACTGATCCCTTCTATGCCCAACTCGGCCAGATCGCCGCCAAACACGATATGCTCTGGTCCAAGGAAGCCGAGGACTACCTGCTTGCAAACGCACCAGCAATCTGAACGCACAGGTCGCGGACGCGCCAGCGTTCCTTCCGGGGGCTTCAAGGGAGTACTCTTCGACGTCGATGGAGTCCTTGTGGATTCTGAACCTTTTATCGCCGAGGCTGCGGTACTCATGTTTGCGGAGCTTTACGGGGTGGCGGCAACCGCCAAGGAATTCGCTCCCTTCATCGGCACCGGCGAAGCCAGCTACCTCGGAGGGGTCGCCGGGGCCCATGGTGTGACGCTGGACCTGGCCCGCGCAAAAAGGCGTACCTATGAGCTTTATTTCAAGGTGATCCAGGGCCGCCTAAAGGCAGTGCCAGGGGCGATCGAATTCGTGCGAGCCCTCCGCGCGGCAGGCATCAAGACCGCAATTGCGACCAGCGCCGACAAGATCAAGCTCGACGCCAACCTGCGGGAGATCGGCCTTGTCGAGGAGGACTTCGACGCGGTCCTCACGGGACTCGACGTCGAGCGGAAGAAACCCTTCCCCGACATCTACCTGGAGGCTGCCCGGCGTATCGGAGTCACTCCAGCCGAGTGCCTCGTGGTCGAAGATGCCCCCGAAGGGATCCGCGCTGGCGCAGCTGCCGGATCCAGTTGCCTTGGCATCTCCACAACTTTCCATGAAGAGGAACTTCTCGAGTCTGGGGCCTTTATAGTGCTGAAGGATCTCACAGACACATTCTCTTTGTTGTTTTCCTGATAGATTGGCTTCAGCTGACAAGGCAAACCTTGCCCACACGACTCGAGGGAAGAAATTCTGGCCCATGGAGGAACGCATGAAGAGGATGCTAGTCACCGTTTTTTCTCTCTGCTTTAGTCTTGCCTGGCTCGGCGCCCAGGGCGCAGGCCTGGCCTTCAGGAGTGACAATGATGTAGGTCGGGCCTTGGCCGAATACGCCATGTCCGGGAAACTCCTCGTGACGGACAGCTTCACCTTCACCGGCAACGATCTCGCCGAGATTGCCGATTATTCGGGCCGTGTCCAAAGCGGCCCTGATTTCAAGAGCCGCCTCATATTCGAGTTTGATCCGGGCATCAAGGGAGTTTCGGGCATCCCGGCCTATGTCCCCGCGACCACCTCGGACCCGACCCTGTTGTATTTCGTCGATGGCATACCTGTCTTCCTTGATCTCGGCGCCGACTTTTCCTCTGGCGACACGGTGGCGGGCAAGGTCAAGATCGACCTCGCCCTGCGACCGACCCAGATGGGCGCCAACGACATGCCACTCTTCGCACCTTGGATGGTCGATACCCTCCTTCGTGACCTCCTGAGCTGGAAGTTTCCCCAGGAAGGTTGGCTCTCCGCAGGCGACAAAAATGCCTGGATAGCCGCGGGACGATTCAAATCCGGACTCGGAGATGGCCATTTCGGCAACACCTTCCTCAATTCCCGGGCTGAGTACTACGACCAGGTCCAGGGCGTCGTCGGCGACAAGAACTTCCGCTTCACCTCCCTCATAGGCAATTCGGCGACCCATCTCAGCAAGACTGAAGGTGCTATCCAGTATCTGCCCCGGGATACCTACTATGCTACCGATATCAGCATCAACTCCTGGGACGCGATGAACGACCACGACTTCACGACGCAGACCGAAGCAGTCAAGATGTTCGCCTATAGCCAGGTGGAAGCCCGTTTCTGGGACAGGTTCCGCT
This sequence comes from Spirochaetota bacterium, assembly GCA_037130415.1. GTDB lineage: Bacteria > Spirochaetota > Spirochaetia > Treponematales > Rectinemataceae > CAIJMU01. The sequence continues at coordinate 18,630 of JBAXTA010000005.1, read as the reverse complement.
TCGGAATCGCGCAGATGAACATGATCGGCGGCAAGCCCCCGAGCCTCACCGACATCCTGCCGATGGTTTTCTGGCATAACAACTACTCATCGGGTTATACGAACGTGATGCTTGGTCTCAGCGCAGCAGTCCTGCCCATCGATGGCCTTGAGCTTTTCGGCGAGTATACGCTCGACGACACGCGCGGCGCCGACGAGCCGGCCACCAGCAAGCCTTCGGCCTTTGCCTGGCAGACGGGCGGGCGCTACTCCTTCAAGCCTACCTCCGATCTCATCGTCACTACGGGAGGAGAATACAGTTTCGTAAGTGAATGGGCCTACTGCCGCTGGCAGCCCTACCTCACCATGTACCAGCGCCACCTCATCAATCCTAGCCAGGGTACCGACTGGCCCCTGGGCTTTACCTACGGCCCGGACGCCAGGCACCTCGGCTTCTTCGCCAATGCGAGCCTGCCCTCGGGCGCCACGGCCGAACTTGCCTACGAGTACCTCGTCAAGGGACCGATCTACATGGGCATGATGGACTCGAACGGCAACCCGATATATTACAACTATGACATGCCCAGCTTCATCACCCTGCCCAACACCCCCAGGACCACGACCCTCGCGGCCATCGAGGCCAAACCCGACCAGCTGAGCCACGGACTTTCGCTGAACGTCACCTGGCCCCTGCCCCTGGGCTTCCAGACCTATGGCAGGCTGCAGTACTGGAATCATAGCAATTACCTGAATCTCAAGGGCGACTCCCGGCAGTTCGTCCTCTTTTCCACTGGAGTGCTTTGGAAGTATTGAGGCCGAACTAAAGGGAGAGCGAGCAGCCGCTGGTGAACTGGAGGTCACTCCGCGCTTCCAGGTACTGGCTCGTCGATACCTGGAAGGTCCGGGCCTTGATCCAGTCCAGTTCGGCCCAGAGCCTGAGACCCGCCCATGACACGATCCTCGGGAGTTCGAAGTCGCCGCTGAGGCTCGCCACGAGGCTTTCCTGCACCCTGTCGCCCGAGGGAGTGACACCTGCGTAATTGGCAAAGTTGCTGTTGTTGCCGTCCTGACTGTGGGACAGGAAAAAATCCATCACGCCATGGCGCATTCCGAAGAGCCTGAAAGAAAGGTTCCCGAGGCCGGGAAATCGGTAGGCGCAATCCCACTGGAGGACTTCTGCATCGCCTCCGTAGGGAAAACCGATATAGTTCAGGCTGAGTACGTATCCCGGGCCGGTGGGATATCCGTTCATATAGTACTTCCTGAACATGAGGAAATCGATGGCCTGCCTCCTGTAGAGTGTGGGACTGGTGTAGGCGCACTCGAGGGAGGAACTGAGGATGCCAGGTCCTGCGGCTACTGCATACTCGACCCCCCCGAGGTAGCCCATGGCGTCGGCCTGGCTGTCGCCCTCCGTAGGCACCTTTCCCTGGTCCATCGCAACCTGGGCATAGAAATTGATGCCCGCGATCGGGGAGAAGTCAAGCTCGGCATAGGCGAGGGCGTTGAACAAGGACATGTTGTTGAGGTTGTGGAAGATGAAACCGGGGTTGAGGTAACCGAAGTCATAGACATCATTCTCGTACATCACGTTTTCGGATACCGCGAAGCTTAGGCCTTTTAGTATCCGGAACTCCAGCCGGTGGGCCATGAGGATCTTGAATTTGTTGTCCTTGGGCTCGCCGGGGGAGGGGTTGGTCTCGAAGAAGACATTGAGCCATTCATACTTGAACGCATCCGAGAAAAAATCGAGCCGGGCGAAATTCTGGTAGTCGACATGGTTGTCCAGGACAAAGTTGCCCGAATGGCCGTTGCCCCAGCTGATCTTGTCGCGGGACAGCGATAGGTTCCAGCGGGCGCCGCCCACCGAGGCGATGGCACGCTTGGGCCACTGGTAGTCGAAATCCTTGGGCATTGTGAGGACATTGGTGAGAAAGGGTGCTCCGTAGATGACCGAATGGGAAGTGAGGATAGCCGTGGTGTCGGCAGGTGACACGATGGCGCCTATCCCGCCCGGATAGACCGTGGTGGCGAAGTAGAGCCCGTCCTTGGTGTTGTAGATATTCCTTCCGTATTGCATGTCGCAGTAGGTATAGAAAAAATCATCGAGGGAAAAGACCAGGGAGACCTTCACAAGGGGCCTGCGCTTCTCGAAATCGTAGACCCAGTCCTTCTCCTGGTCGAAGGTCCTATTGCTGTGTAGATAGGACTCGAAGGCCGCGTCAAAAGCGGCGGCGAACTGAAACCCATCCCTCAGGCGGATGCGCAGGCCTGGTTCCACTGTCTTTGCCGCGGAATCGTAGAGTGCAGCCGCAGCGCCACTGAGGGAATCCTGATCCACCCGGGCGAGAATAAGGTTGGCCTCCGTCTTGCTCCAGGGCCTCGCGCTGGAAGGAGTCCCATTGCCAGTGATCAGGCAGAGGGCATCCAGATCGGCATACACCGCGGATGTGAGGGGAAGCATTTCCTGGGAGACGATTGTGTCGGTGGCTTTTGTCGCTTGGGGAAAAGCTCCGAGTGTCATCGAGACACAGAGCGACAGACCCAGAATCCTCAAAGCGAAACTCATTCGTGACCCCTCGCCCAGCGATAGCCTCAACCCACGCTTAGCCATAGGGCGTCATTGTACCGTTTCGGCACAGAAGGTGATAGTTCCGGATGAGAGGCGAGGATCGAAGGTTCCTGGCCGACGAGTATTTTCCATCAGCTCGCATGAATACTCCATTCACAAGCACGGGAATCCATCCACAATTACTAACTGATCAACGCTACATCGGGAGTAAAACCAGTATGAACAGTCGCGAGCGTGTGCTCAGGGCCTTCGGAAAGGGGAAGGGCTTGCCCGACAGGGTTCCCCTCCAGTTCGATCTTTGCCGCTCCCTCATCGAGGAGTTCGGCCAACGCCTTTCCATCAAGCCTGAATATGCCCTTTCCTATTATGAGGACCTGACCTACAGGATCTCGGCCAACGCGATACGCACTGCCCTTGGCTCCGATTGCATCGTCGTCGGGGGCACGGTGTCCCGGAACTTCGTCCCGACACCGGTAGGGGATGGCGCGAGCCTCAATGAGTTCGGCATGTGGATGAAGCCCTCGACGCTTTATGTGGATGTCATCAAGTGTCCCCTCGCGGAGGTTTCCTCCCTCGAGGGACTCGAGGCCTGGAGCTTCCCCGACGCCTACGCTCCCGGCCGCTTTGACGCTGCGCGAAACGATATCACCCGATTCGGCCAGGATTTCTTTGTCATCGGCGACGTGGAGCTTTCCCTCTTCGAACTGGCCTGGCACCTCGTCGGCATGGAAAAGTACCTCATGGATTTCGCCATGGAAGAGCCCTGGATCGAGAGGCTCAACGACCTGGTGGAGGAATGGACCACTGGCCTCGCCCTCCAGCTGGTGGCCCTCGGCGTCGATTCAATCTGGCTCGGCGAGGACCTCGGCACCCAGACCTCCATGCTCATCTCTCCCGACATGTGGCGCGAGCGCTTCAAGCCCCGCTATGCCCGGCTCATACGGCGACTGAAGCGGGCCAATCCCGATCTCCTGGTTGCCTTCCATTCCGACGGCGCGGTTGCTCCCCTCATCGAGGATTTCATCGAGCTAGGCGTGGACATCTACAACCCTGTCCAGCCCAACGTTCCGGGCTCGGATCCCCAGGAACTCCAGGACAAATACGGCGGCCGGATGGCCTTCTTTGGCGGCATCGACCAGCAAGATTTGCTTCCCAAGGGAAATGTCGCCGCCATTCGGGCCGAGGTCGCCCGACGGGCAGCCATCATGGGGACAAAGGGAGGCTATCTCATGGCACCGGCACACATCATCCAGGCGGACGTGAGTGCTGAAACGGTGAAGGTACTCGTAGATGCAGCGCGAGGAAGGGCCTGAACACTGGGTTTCGCAAACCGCGGCAGCGTCAATTCCACTTCGATGGCGGGGTTCCGGTCCTTTTCTTGAAGAGATGCGAAAAATAGTAGGGGTCGTCGAAGGAAAGCATATGGGAGACTTCCTTGACCGAATATTGCCCCAATTCCAGCAATTCCTTTGCCCGGCCGATCTTGAGGTCCAGGAAGTATTGATAGGGTGAAAGACCGGTGTGCTTCTTGAACATAGTCCGGAAACGCGAATAGCCCAGGCCGAGGCTCCGCGAGAGCCACCCTATGTCCAGTTCCTCTGCAACATTGTCGGCAAGAAGGAATTTTGCCCGCCCCACGATTCGCTCTTCGAGGGTGACTGCATCCTGACGGAGGCTTATGGATGAAAGCCTGGCCATGAGATGCGTAATGTGCGAACCCAGGATCTGCTGGAAACCAGGATGCTCATATCTCGCGCAATCGATGATGTCCTTGTAGAGTCCGAGGACGGAATCATGCAAGCCGATATCGAGCACGGGTCTGTCAGGGCTGAAAAAACCCTCTTCTACCAGCCGATCGGGATAGTCTCCCTTGAAGCCCACCCAGTATTCGTCCCACCCGGAGTCACGATCCGGCGCATACCAGTGCCAGACCTCGGGAAACAGGATGATGAGGGAACCCGGGCCGATGCGGTAGCTGCGGTCGCCCTCTGTCTTGAAGGAACCTTCTCCCCTGGTGATGTAGACAAGGGCGTACTCGTCGAAGATCCTTCCCATCTCCCAGCGAAACAGGTATTTAGGAGGATGCGCGCTTGGCTCTACCGGATAGTGGAGGGCCGATCGAAGCATCGAGAAGCCAACGGTAGTGGCGTAGATCCCCCACCGGGTGTCGCGCAACGTTACGGAAAGATACTTGGCAAAATGCTCCGGTTCCTCGTCCATCATGACAGCCTGGCTTTTTTGCCGGCTTATATGCCGAACACTGCTTTGGTCATCTTCACCCATTCGGCGAGGCGTCCCCTGTCCCCCCCGACCGTGTAGAGATCGCGCAAAAGGATCTCCAGACAGCCATCCTTTGTGACGCGCTGGGTCTTTGCCATGTCCTCCCTGGCCAGTTCCCAGAGCGGGTTTGACCCACTTATGAGGGCCGGCGTCGGCTTGCGGGAATACACGTAGCGATTTCCGAGCATTTCGGCCACCTTGCCGAGATCCGACCAGCCCGAGACCGAGACGGAACGCAGGTTGGGGATGGCATCCATGATGAGATCGAGGCGATCATGCACCGGTTCGCAGCAACCGTAATAGATAAGACCAAATTTTGCGCTGAGCTCCGCCAGGTAGGGGAGGACGAATTCCTTGTACATTTCCGGCGAGATACTGATGGTCTCCTGCGATTCGGCCCAGCCCCATACTTGTTTGAGGGAGACCGGCCCCTGCTGCTCAGGTCCGGGCAGGGAGGAGACGTAGCCATAAGCGCGCGGTCCAGCCATCTGCGTGTCACTGTTGGGAACGATGAGCCCCTCGCGCTCCAGGAAATCGAAGAGCGCCAGCCGGTCATCCCGCATGTAGCGCATGAGCTCGTGGATCGTTTCGGGAGAATCATAGAGCCAATACAGAAGACCGTCGTTTCCGATGAAGCGGTAGATCTGCCAGGTCAGACCGAAAAAGAAATTGCCGCAAAAGCCCTCATCCCCGGAATCGGCCAGGAAGGGATCGTAGTTGCCCACACGGACGGGCAGGATGTCACCGAAGCAATCCTCCAGGATCTTCCGATAGGCCTCGGTCTTCGGGCGGTCGACACCAACCTGTCGTCGCTTGAGGATGGAAATATCCTTGGGTGTCTTGATCGGAAAGTTGAAGGTGTAGCCCAGCGAGGCAGTGTTGTCACCCTTGAGTCCGGGCTTGGTCTCGACGTCGACGCCAAAGCTCGGCATGACCATCTGCCAGCCCAGACGGAACCAGGGTTCAACCACGATGTCGTCGCCCACCTCGTCTGCATGCCTGACCGTCTCGAGCATGTTCCGCTCCACAGCCCGCAGGAAGGGATCGACGCAGCGGAGTTCCTTCGCCTCGACAAAGCAGTCCACCGATCCTGTCTCGACAAGGATCATAGGGCGCTCGGGCGCCAGGTCGTGGACCGCCTGCCACATCCGCTTGCGGCTCCCCATGACCGGATCCCTGGCATGTTCCATCCATCGTCGGGCCAGGCTTCTCAAAATCTCGCGATCGGCTGCTGCGTCGGTGTTCATGGCAACAGGATAGCCCATGAATCGGGAAGTGGGGATGCGGGAAAGCGCAGAAGTGATGCGCTTTTCAGATGGAGGCAGGGGCCGGATCGGGAAGGACTGGGTCGGCAATGCGCAAAGAGCTTTTTTTATTGACAACTCAGAAAGTAGGGTTTACTCTAGCTTCAACCTTGGTTTAACGTTAAACCTACGAGGACAGATAATCCGCTCGCCGTGGAAGAGCAGGTAGCTTGGCAGATCTCGAGCAACGAGGAGGCACTGATTGAGTGGCAAGGGCGACAACACTTCGGGCACCGGGGGGAGGACCTCCCGCCAGCGATTTCTGGATACCTGCGAGTTCAGCAACTCGGGCAAGCCCTGGGTGCGATGGGGCAGCTTTGTCTGGCCGGAGACAGAAAGCAATTGGCTCAAGGAAGGCTACGACGGCAGACCCTTCGACGAGTACTTCGGCCTCGACAGGCTCGAGCGGGTCGATCCCTATTACGGCCCCCTCCCCGAGTTCAAGCACGAAGTGGTCGAAGAAGACGATCGCACCGTCACCTACATCAACGAAGAGGGGATCCTCATGCGGGAGCTCAAGCAGCACCGTGATACGAGCATGCCCCAGTTCCTCAAGTTCCCCGTCGAAAACGCCGCCGACTACGAGAAATTCCGGCGGGAGCGCCTCGTCCTGGCCCCGGAACTCCGTTTTTCCGATTCATGGAAAAACCAGGTGGCCAAGGGCGGCCGCAGCCAGATCACCATGGGGGTTTCCATCGCCCAAAGCGAAGCGGATTCCACCACGCCGAAGTCCGAAAAGGCTGCTCCTGGGGGAGAGGAATGGGCTCGCCTCTGTTGGGCCGACCGCTGGGGTGGATTCTTCGGCCCGCTGCGAAATCTCTTCGGCGTTGAGGGTCTGTGCATGGCCTTCTATGATCAGCCGGAACTCGTGCACAGGATCATGAGCGACCGCGCCGACGCCATAATCGAGATAACCGGGGAAGCCCTCAAGTACACCTCCTTCGAAACCTTCTGGTACTGGGAGGACATGGCTTTCAAGAACGGTCCCCTTGTCGATCCCGACATGTTCCGCGAGTTCGCCCTGCCGCATTACAAGAGGGTGAACGAATGGCTTCGGAGCAAGGGGATAAAGCACATCGGCCTCGACAGCGACGGTAGTGTCTGGAAGCTCATCCCCGTGTGGATCGACGCGGGCATCGACATCCTCTGGCCCTTCGAGGTCCAGGCCGGAATGGACGTGGTCCGGGTCAGGAAGGAGTTCGGCAAAGCCTTTGTCATATTTGGTGGTATCGACAAGAAGGAGATCGCCAAGGGTGGAGAAGCCCTGCGCAAGGAAGTGGATCGCGTAATGCCCCTCGTCGAGGGCGGCGGCTACATCCCCGAATTGGACCACAGCGTACATCCGGATATCAATTGGGCGACCTTCCAGGAATACCTGGCTTACCTCACCAAGAGACTGGGCTGGGGGTGATCGGCTGGGGGGACGCAGCTGCGCCTTCCTGTCGAAACGTACGAAACGGCGGAGAATCCTCAAAGAAGGAGTTGATCCCATGGCATTCAAGCTGGCCTGCGCAGATTTCACCTTTCCCCTCCTGCCTCACGACAAGGTGCTGGACCTTATCGCGATGCTCGGCTTCGATGGGGTCGACATCGGATTGTTTGAAGACCGATCCCATCTCTGGCCTTCCTGGGCCTTTGCGAACCTCAAGAAGAACGCCCGCGAGCTCGGCGACAAGCTTCGTAGCAGGGGTCTCGAAGCGGCTGATATCTTCCTGCAGACCGCCCTGGATTTCACTTCCGTCGCGCCCAATCATCCGGATGTGTCCGTCAGGACAAGGGCCCGCGAGTATTTCCTCAAAACCCTTGAGTTCACTCTTGAATGCGGGGGCAAACATGTATCAGCCCTTCCTGGAGTCCTTTTCGAGGGCGAGAGCAAGGAGGCCTCCCTCGCCCGATGCTTTGAGGAGCTTGGATGGAGATGGGAGCAGGCGCAGAAGGCAGGGCTCGTGTTTTCGGTCGAGGCCCACTTAGGCTCAATTGCACCCACTCCTGCGGCGGCACTGGAACTGGTCAGGAACACAACCGGACTGACCCTCACCCTCGACTACACTCATTTCACGAAGCTGGGCTTCACGGATGCCGAAATCGAAGTCTTGATACCCCACGCCTCCCACTTCCACGCACGTGGCGCAGCGAAGGACAGGCTCCAGACCTCTGTGAAGGAAAGTTCCATCGATTATGCCAGGGTCGTCTCGGTCATGAAGAAAGAAAATTACAAGGGTTATATAGGAATAGAATATACCTGGACCGAATGGGAGAATTGCAACAGGACGGACAATGTCTCCGAGACCATCCTGCTTCGGGACCTGGTTTCAAAGGCCGATCACGCACACAAGGGGGAATCCTGATATGGGTACCACGTTCAAGTTTCTTGGATTTTCATCCTTCTACATCACTGCCTCCGACGACAAGCGGATACTGATCGACCCCTACCTGAACGCCAATCCAGCAAGCCCATGCAAGGCAGCTGACCTGGACCGGGTGGATCTTATCCTCGTCAGCCATGCTGCCTTCGACCATATCGGCGATACTGCCGAAATAGCCATAAAGCAGGGCTGCCCCGTCATCTGCGGGGGAGATTCCAAGCTATTCCTGCTCGAGCAGGGTGTCCCTGCAGCACAGTTGACCGAAACCGTCTGGGGCCTGACAGTCAAAACGGCTGGCATCAAGGTCAGACCAGTTGTGAGCATGCATCGATCAGCAGCAAAGCTCCAGGACGGTCGCATCGTCGTCGCCCTCCCCCTGGGCTTCATTGTCCATCTCGCTGACGGGACCAGGATATACAACGCAAGTGACACTGCCCTTTTCAGCGACATGAAGTTGATAGGCGAGCTGGAAAAGCCCCATGTCGGCCTGATGAACGTCACCATCGAAAACTGCTTTGATTTCCTGCCGGAATTCCTCACCGGGGAGATGACGCCCTACGAAGCAGCCCTCGCTTCCCAATGGCTCGGACTTGAATACGCAATAGCCTGTCACTATACAAAGCGGAATTGCCCCGATGTCGACCAGTTTGTAACCCTCCTCAAGGAAATGGGCAATGGCGGCAAGCCCTCCGTAGTGCCGGTGGCCATGAACCCCGGGGAGGAATTCTTCTATGACAGGGTCCATTGAAGGAAAGGGTGGTATGCAGATGAATCGAAAGATCGGCTTCATAGGCCTCGGAATCATGGGAAGGCCGATGGCCAGGAACCTGATCAAGGCCGGATACACGCTCGTGGTCTTCGACGTCAATGCGGAAGCGATCCGGGACCTGTGCTCCGCCGGTGCCGAAGAGGGCCTGTCGGCCAGAAACGTGGCGGAACGGGCTCCCGTAGTGATCACAATGCTGCCTAATTCTCCCCATGTCGTCGAGGCTATCCTGGGCAAGGACGGCGCGCTGGCCGGCGCCGGTCCCGGATCCATCCTGGTCGACATGAGCTCGATCGCGCCCCTCGTTTCCAAGGACGTCGCCGCGAAGGCGCGGGCCAAGGGCGTCGAAATGCTGGACGCCCCTGTCAGCGGAGGCGAACCGAAGGCTGTCGAGGGAACGCTCGCCATCATGGTGGGTGGCGAAGGAAAAACCTTCGAAGCTGTCAGGGAGATTCTCCTCAAGATGGGATCCTCAGCAGTCCTTGTCGGCGGGATCGGCAGCGGCAATGTAGCTAAACTCGCCAACCAGATCATCGTAGCACTGAACATCGCCGCGATGTCCGAGGCCATGACGCTTGCCACCAAGGCTGGCGTCGACCCCGAGAAAGTGTTCCAGGCCATAAGGGGAGGCCTGGCCGGAAGCACGGTCCTCGAAGCCAAGATGCCCAAGGTGCTGAAAGGCGACTTCAAGCCAGGTTTCAGGATCGAGCTGCACATCAAGGACCTGATGAACGCCCTCGACACCGCACATGAGATCGGGGTGCCCCTCCCCCTCACCGCCGGGGTCCTGGAAATGATGCAAGCCCTCAAGGTTGATGGAAAGGCGCAGAACGACCATGCCGGACTTATTCAATATTACGAAAGTCTCTGCGCCATCGAAGTGCGCGGACGGCGATAGCCGCAGGAAAGGAAGGGTTTACTAATGACGAAAGTGCTGCCTAGGGAAGACGACGGTGACGGCAAATGCTTCGAAGACCTCGAGATCCCCGTGGATCTCGATCTCGGCCGCCAGAAGGATATGTACCTGAAGATGTGTCTCATCCGCGAGTTCGACACCAAGGTCAAGGAACTCTGGCTGGACAACAAGATCTATGGGCTGGCGCATTCCTATGTCGGAGCCGAGGCGATCGCGGTCGGAGCCTGCGCGGCGTTGCGGCCGGACGACTACATCACAAGCACGCATCGTGGACATGGCCATACGATCGCCAAGGGTGCAGACATCAACAAGATGATGGCGGAGCTCTTCGGCAAGTACGAAGGATACAACCGAGGCAAGGGCGGATCCATGCATATCGCCGATGTCGAGCACGGCATGCTCGGTGCAACGGGCATCGTCGGCAGTGGCATGCCCATCGCCCTCGGGTCTGCCCTGTCTGCGAATGTCCTTGGCAACGGCAAGATCACTATCTGCTTCCACGGCGACGGAGGCACCAACCAGGGCGTCTGGCACGAGACGATCAACATGGCTGCCGCCTGGAACCTTCCGGTAGTCTTCATAATTGAAAACAACCAGATGGCAATCGGCACCGAGCTCAGTTGCGTCTCCAAGGAAACCGACCTCTTCCGAAGGGCCCTCGGCTACGGCATCCCCGGTGTCCTCGTCGATGGATTCAACGTCTTCGAGGTCTACCTTTCCGTGAAGGAAGCGGTGGAGCGTGCCCGTGCAGGCCAGGGACCAACCCTGATCGAAGCGCGATTTCTCCGCCTCCTCGGACACTTTGTCGCCGACGACCAGTGGTACCGGGACCTGACCAAAGTCGAGCCCTATTGGGACTACGATCCGGTCAAGCGCATGCGCGAGTATTTCATCCTGAACAAGCTGCTCAAGGAGAAGGAAATCATGGAGATCGAGGCGAAGGCGAAGGCCAGCGTCGAGAGGTCCGTCGTCTACGCCTCGACAGAGTGCAGCGAGCCTGGCATCGATACCTTGTATGAGGACATTTACGCCCACGGTGAAGTGATTGTGTGAAAGGACATAAGATATGAGCATCAAGACCGTCAGGGAAGCCTTGAACGATGGCATGCGTGAGGAGATGAGGCGCGATCCCACCGTGATCCTCATGGGCTGCGATGTTGCCGTCAGGGGCAACCCCTTCGGCGTCACGAAGGGCCTCCTCCAGGAATTCGGCCCGAAGCGGGTCATCGACACCCCCATATCCGAACCGGGTTTCACGGGGGCTGGAGTCGGCGCCGCGGCGACAGGACTCAGGCCGATCGTCGAAATCCTCTATTCTGACTGGATCACCCTGGCCATGGACCAGATCGTGAACATGGCTGCCAAGATGCGCTACATGTTCGGCGGAAAGGTCAATGTACCCCTGGTCGTGAGGGCTCCCTTCGGCTCGGGTGGCGGCAACGCGGCCCAGCACTCCCAGTCCTTCGAGAACTGGTTCAACCACGTCCCGGGCCTGAAGGTGGTAGCACCGATCAGCCCCTACGATTGCAAGGGCATGCTGCTCACAGCAATCAGGGACGACAACCCGGTCATCTTCTTCGAGCACAAGCGCGCATACCAGATCAAGGGCGAGGTTCCCGACGAAGAGTACACCGTACCCTTCGGCAAGGCGGCAATCCGCAAGGAAGGGTCGGACGTCACAATTATTTCCTACTCCATGATGTCCATCAAGGCCTTGCAGGCAGCCGAGGAGCTGGAAAAGGAGCAGGGAATCAAGTGCGAGGTGATCGACCTGCGCTCGCTCCTGCCCCTCGACTACGAGACCGTGATGGGCTCGCTCGCGAAGACCAACCGCATTGTGGTCTGTCAGGAGGCGAACCTGCGCGGAGGGATGGCCGCGGATATCGTAGCCGAGATCATCGACAGGGGCTTCGATCTCCTCGATTCGCCTCCGGTGCGGGTGGCCGCGCTTAACGTACCAATGCCCTACAACATGGCCCTGGAAAACGAGGTCATACCAAGTGTCCAGAAGATCAAGGCCGCCGTCCTCAAAGCACTTGGCGATCGATAAGGGTGGATTGAAATGCCGAAAATGCTGAACATGCCCAAGCTCGGCGTGAACATGACCGAGGCCCTCATTGTCGAATGGCTCGTCAAGGAAGGCGACTCGATCAAGGTAGGTGACCACATCCTCGACGCCGAGACCGACAAGGCCATCCAGGAGATCTGTTCCTCCATGACAGGTGTCATAGCGAAAATTCTGGTACCTGTCGGCGTCACTGTACTTTGCCAGACGCCCATCGCCGTTCTGCTCGAGCCCGGGGAAAAATCTGACATAGCGGCTGTGGATGCACTATCCTCGGGCATGCCTGCGGTAAAGGCGGATGCACGCGATGCAGGCACAGGGGCAGCTGCGAAGAAAGATCGCCTGGACCTCGAAGAAGCCCCGACTCCCAGCATCATCCAGAGAAAAAAAATCTCCCCCCTGGCCAAGGTGATCGCTGCCAGACTCGGCGTGGATTGGAAAGTCCTCTCACCGGCGAAGCCGGGTGACAGGATCGTCAAGGCAGATGTGCTTGCCTTTGCTGCAGCCAGTGGAGCCCAGGCTCCTGCCGATCATCCGCGCGTCCAGGTCCCTATCAAGCATTCGGTCAGTCCCGTCCATGGTTCTGTCCTTCCCTACGCCGGCATCAGGCGCGTGATCGGCGATCGCATGGCCGAGAGCGCGCACACGATACCAAGCGTCGCCCTGACCCTGCACGCCGATGTGGAACGGCTGATCGCCTGGAGGGAAGATCTCAAGGACAAGGGATTGGCTGCCAGTTTCAACGAGATGATGGCCATGATCGTAGCCAAGGCGCTCAGGGAGCACCCGATCATGAATTCAACCTTGGTGGGCGAAGAGATCCGGCTCCTGGGGGATATCAATATCGGAATCGCAGTGGATACAGACCGGGGCCTCTTCGTGCCGGTCATCCGGAACGCGGACGCAAAGGGACTAATTCAGATCGGTCAGGAACTGAGAAGCAAGGTCGAAGCGGCGAAGGCAGGAAGGGCAGGAACCGAGGACCTCTCGGGAGGGACCTTCACCATCACCAACCTCGGCATGTACGAGATCGAGCATTTCGTTCCCATCATCAATTCTCCGGAATGCGCGATCCTGGGCCTCGGAGCCATGCGCCGCGATCCGGTCGTCCGCGAACAGGACAGGATCGATATTATCTCGAGGATGCAGCTTACCCTGGTATTCGACCACAGGATCGTCGACGGCGCGCCAGCCGCCAGGTTCCTCCAGCGGATCAAGCGCTTGGTGGAACAGCCGATGGATATATTGTCCTAGCGAGGCGGAAATGGAAGGGAATTTTGACCTTGCGGTAATTGGTGGAGGACCCGGTGGATATGTCGCCGCGATCCGGGCCTCACAACTTGGCTTGAAGGTGGTAGTCGTCGAGGAAAGGGAGATGGGGGGGACATGCCTGAACAGGGGATGCATACCAACCAAGGTCCTCTTGCGGTCGGCGGAAGTCTTTCAGGAATTCGGAAGGTGTTCAGAATACGGTATCTCGGCTTCGGCAGTCGAATTCGATTATTCCCGGATCAACCAGAGAAAGGCTTCAATAGTAAAGCGGCTCAGGACTGGCGTCGAATCCCTTGTCAGGGGGAACGGCGGTACGATCATTCCCGGAAAGGCTCGCCTTATCGACAGGCACACGGTTGAAGTTGCTGGAACCAGGAATACCATCATCAAAGCAGAGAAGCTGATCATTGCGACGGGTTCGCGCCCTTCAAAGCCGTCCATTCCAGGGATGGATGGTTCTAGGGTTTTGGACAGCGATCAGGTATTGGAGTTAAAAGAGTGTCCCTCAGGAGTTGTCATCATCGGCGGCGGCGTCATAGGTATCGAATTCGCTACATTGTTCAATCTCCTTGGCAAGAAAGTCGCCATCATCGAAATGATGGAATCCCTCATTCCTGGGTTTGACGGAGAAATTTCGGGGCTATTGAAAGCATCCCTCGAGTCAAAAGGTGTCAGGATATGTACCGGATCAATGGTCACGGGGATAGAGTCCGGCGCGTCGGCGGTCTGCAGCTTTGTCATTGAAGGACAAAGACAGAGTGCTGAGGGAGAAATCGCCATCGTAGCAACTGGGCGAAAGCCAAACACGGAAAGCCTGGGTCTGGATGCATTGGGTGTGACCCTCGACAGGGGTTATATCAAGGTAAATGAAAGGATGCAGACCTCGATAGAGGGTATCTATGCCATCGGCGATGTAACCGGGGTATTTCCTCTTGCCCATGTCGCCTCGGCTCAAGGGATCGTCGCTGCGGAGAATGCCGCAGGAATGGATCATGCGATGGACTATTCCGTGATTCCATCCTGCATTTATTCGAATCCCGAGATAGCGACCGTGGGACTGACAGAAGAGAAAGCGCGGAAAACGAACAAGGATGTTGGCATCGGCAGGTTTCCTGTATCTACAAACGGAAAGTCCATGATTCTAGGCGAGAAAGAAGGCCTAGCGAAAATCATAACTGACAGCAAGACGGGCGAAATCCTTGGTGCGCATATCATGGGACCAAGAGCTACCGAATTGATAGGCGAGCTCTGCGTTGCGATGAGGCTTGAAGCGACGACTAAGGAGCTTTCCGAAACGATCCATCCACACCCCACAGTCAGTGAGATCATCATGGAGGCGTCGATGGCCTCGGAAGGCCGCTGCGTGCATGTTCATTGAGAATAGCGTCTTTTATCGATCTGGTCCGGCTGCTGGAATCTACTATGGTCATTCATGGAGGGGGACTAGATGGGACTTGAAAAGCGGGTCGCGGTCATTACTGGGGGAAGCAAGGGCATAGGGCAAGCCATCGCATTGCGCCTGGCAAGGGAAGGGGCGGATATCGTAATCGCCGATATCGACAAGGACGCCATGCATAGCGCAGCCGATGCGATAAGGGTCCTTGGAGGGAAGGTAATGGAACTTACCCTCGACGTCGCCTCGGTTGATGAAATCAAGGATGGGGTCGGGAAAATATTAAGAGAGATGGGCAAGATCGAGATTCTAGTGAACAACGCCGGAATTGCTCCGACGACGAGCATCGACAAGATCTCCGAGGAAGAATGGAGAAGGGTATTAGACGTTAATTTGAACAGCGTGTTCTTCATGTCGCAGGCAGTTATCGATCCGATGAAAAAACAAAAATGGGGCAGGATAATCAATATTTCGTCAATGGCTGGCAGGATGGGGTCCATAGTGGCCGGTTGCCATTATGGTGCATCCAAAGCGGCGATTTTGGGTATTACGAAGAATTTTGCGCGCTTTCTTGCGATGGACGGAGTTACGGTAAACGCCATTGCCCCCGGTCCTGTCATGAGTGACATAATCAGAAGCTTTTCCGCGGAAAAGGTACTTATGTTGAAGCAAAACAGTCCGATGGGAAGAATCGGCACGGTGGAAAACGTAGCTGAAACCGTTGCTTTCCTTTGCTCCGACGGGGCGGACTTTATGACCGGGGCCACCATCGATGTCAATGGCGGCATGTTCATGGGATGACGAACCTGAACTATGAGTCAACGAAGCGAGGCTACCGATGAATGAAGGAATTATCAAGAAGCGGGTTCCAGTTCCTGGACGTTTCCTGGGAAAGACCGCCATTGTAACTGGTGGCTCATCCGGCATCGGAAAGTCGGTGGCTGAGGAACTGCTTGCGGAGGCTGCTTTCGTCGTATTCACCGGGATCAGCGAGACTGGATCGGCCGTGGAAAAAGACCTCGTTTCCAGAGGCTATCCAGTCCGGTTTTGTCGCGGCGACATGATGGATGAGGTCTTTTGTCGATCGGTCATTGCATGCGCCGTTTCCGAGACTGGTAGAATCAACTATCTGGTCAACAACGCCTTTTCTTTCATTGGCAAGGGAGCTGACGCTACGGGCGAGGAATGGGAGCGGGTTCTTTTCTCTGGTCCAGTCGCCTACGCGAGGATGGTCCAAGGCTGCATAGAGCCCATGAAAGCCGAGGGGGGGGGCTCCATCGTAAACATGAGCAGCATTTCCGCGCATGTAGCCCAATTCAACCGGTGGACGTATAACTCCGCAAAGGGCGCAGTAACACAATTGACTAAATGCCAAGCCATGGATCTCGGCCAATATAATATTCGGGTCAATTGTGTAAGTCCCGCCTATATCTGGACAAGGGAGCTCGAAAAGGAGGCGAGGAACGCAGGAGGAGGAAGAGCGAAATGGGATCCTATCTGGGGTAAATTCCATATGCTTCTTCGCTGTGCCGAACCCTTCGAAGTTGCCGGTCCAATATTGTTCCTTTTGAGCGATGACGCATCCTTCGTCACAGGATCTGACCTGAAGATCGATGGCGGGTACCTCGGAATGGGTCCCGACGGTATCGACCTGAGCGATAGCAATCGCTGGACCAAGAAATAGGAGGAAGGGAAATGATTGATTTTCCGATCGTCGATACTCATCTTCATATTTGGGACATAAATAGATTCCGTTATCCCTGGCTCGAAGATCAAACCTATCTCAAAAGGACTTTTACCATTGGAGAATACCGGAAAGCAACTGAAAAGGCGAGCGTGGAACACATGGTTTTCGTCCAATGTGAATGCGATCCCTCGCAGTATAGGGAAGAGGTCAAGTGGATTACAGAAATTGCCAACAAGGATGACCAAGGGATTGGGGGGATCGTTGCCTGGGCTCCCCTTGAAAAGGGAGAGGCTGTCGAACCGGAACTGGCCGAACTCAGCAAGAACAAGCTTGTAAAGGGCATACGGAGAATCATCCAATATGAGGAAGATCTGGAATTCTGCTTGCGACCTGATTTCATCGCTGGGGTAAGATTGCTGGGTAAGTACGGAATGACCTTCGACATCTGCATATCCGAAAAACATAACAGGAACGTCATCAAACTGATGGAAAAAGCAGGAGATGGCGTTCCTATGATATTGGACCATCTTGGCAAGCCTGACATCAAGGAACGAGCACTCGACCCTTGGCGCTCTGAAATCAGGGCAATGTCGGAATTTCCGAATGTTTTCTGCAAAGTCTCAAGCTTGGCATCTGAAGCAGACTGGGAAGCCTGGACCATCGACGAGATTCTACCTTATGGAGAGCATGCCTTTGAATGCTTTGGCTATGACCGCACGGTATTTGGTTCGGACTGGCCTCCATCTGGACGGGCAAAGGGCGTAGACTTCTACAAATGCGTTGACCTGGTTGAGCGCTGCATGAAAGGGGCAACCAAGGATGAAAAACGCGAGGTCTTCCATGATAATGCTGTCGGTTTCTACAGGCTATGAGCATATTGGTGGAAGCATGCCATTGCGCCGGTGCAGGTGTAGCATTTTGAGACGCCTTTCTGGAAAACCATGATGGGCACATTAAGTCAGGACTATATGCGCATCGGACATGTCGGATATACCACGGGCAACCTAAATGATGCGCTCGATTTCTATTGCGGAAAACTTGGCATTGAGAATTCAAGAGTGCAGGTGAGTGATCAGCCATATCTATCAGACGTTACCGGACACCCGGAATGCAAATTAAAAATAGGCTTTACTTCTCCCAAGGACGCAGAACTACCGTTTGAAATCATTGAATATCTCAGTCCCGCAGGAGGAAAGCTCGAGGTTGGAATGTTCATGTCCGGCTCTGCCCATATTTCCTGGGAGGTGGATGATCTATCGATAGCCTGTGAAAAGCTCAAGGCAAAAGGAATACCACTGGTGGCGCCAGCCTCGAGAATATCGCATGGGATATGGAAAGGTGCACAAACGGTTTATTTCCAGGATCCGGATGGATTGATCAACCAATTTATCGAGATAGCCGGGCGGGAAGGTGGATCTGGAAGGATAAGGGGAATGCACCATGTCTGTTATATTGTCGATGACATGGATTCGGCCTTGAACTTTCTTTGCAAGGATATAGGCATGGAGTTCATTGAAAAAACCAGAACTTATGATGAATTGCCTATTGAAATCCCACCTGGAGGGTCGGTTCCGTTCGAAGCGGCGTATGCGCGGTTCCCAGAGGGTGATTTCTTTATAGAGTTGTGGAAATATGGACATCAGGGAAAGATGCCGACAGTATCGTCAAACATGACCGGAAGTATCCATTTTTGCATAAATGTCGGCAGCATTCATTATTTCATGGAAACCCTTGAAAGCGCCGGCATTCCAATTGCGGGTCCTCCAGCCATGGTAACAGCAGGGATCAATAAGGGGGCCCTGGCAAAATATCTGCCTCCGATCCATGGGATTGTCTGCGAGCTTTTTCAAGGAAGGCCAATACTCCTATGAACAGGGTTGTGCAGGTCATCGGATTCTGCACACTCGCCATATCCAAGTCGCCGAAGCATGCAGAACGGTCTGGTTTGACCGAGCTGTTCTCGGCCGATCGGTGTTTTCGATTCTTATCTTGGTTCAGGGGCCTATCCATCAGTGGGGGCTTTTTGAATAG
>JBAXTA010000499.1:0-2266 GCA_037130415.1 Spirochaetota bacterium | reverse complement strand
CAAGGAAAAAAAGCTCCCTGACCTCGATGATGAATTCGCCCAGGACGTATCCGAAAAATACGCAACCCTTGCCGACCTCAGGGCTGACATCAAGTCCCAGCTGGAACGGCGCCTTGAGTCAAAAATGAGGGAGACCCGCGAGAAAGCCCTGGTCGAGGTTCTGATGACGCGGGCCAAGGTCGATCTGCCCGTCTCGATGGTAGAGGCCGAATTGGCGATGCGCATCGAAGGCATGATGCGTCAGATGGGCCTCGACAGCATCGACAAGCTCGACCGCCTCCTGGGCTACTCGGGCAAGACCCGCGCCGACCTGATCGGGGAATGGCGTCCGAACGCCGAAAAGTCCATCGCTACGAGGCTTGTCCTGGAACGGCTTGTCGAGGAGGGCACCTACACCTGCTCCGACGCCGAACTCGAAGCCGAGCTTTCCCGGATCGCCACAGAGTCCAACATGAGCGTCGAAGAGATCAAGGCCGAATACGAAAAGCGCGGCAACCTGGAGTACCTTCGCGATCGCATCCGAGAGGACAAGCTCATGGCGGACATCCTGGCTGCGGCGACGGTGAAAAAGGGCAAGAAGCTCGCCTTCGTGGACTTGATCTCCGATAATCAGTAAGTTGGGTCAGCCAGGAGGAGCGGCGGGAAGTCGTTTCGCTGGCGCGATCGCGTCCCTGGGGCGCATCGAATCGACGGAAAAGACAAGAGGCGAAAACCCTATGGAAGAGCGGATGCACAACCTCGTTCCCATCGTCATCGAGCAGACAGGGATAGGTGAACGTTCCTACGACATCTACTCGCGGCTCCTCAAGGACCGCATCATATTCATTGACGGCGAGATCAACGACCTGACGGCGGACCTCACCGTGGCGCAGCTCCTCTTCCTCGAGTCGCAGGACCCCGAGAAGGACATCTCCCTCTACGTCAACAGCCCCGGCGGTTCAGTCACGGCGGGCCTGGCGATCTACGACACGATCCAGTACATCAAGCCCGATGTGCAGACGATCTGCCTGGGGCAGGCCGCCTCGATGGGCGCCCTCATCCTGGCCTGCGGCACATCAGGCAAGCGCTTTGCCCTCCCCTCCTCGCGCATACTCATCCACCAGCCCTGGGGCGGGGCCCAGGGCCAGGCTTCGGACATCAGCCTCCAGGCCAAGGAAATCGTCCGGCTCAAGAAGATGACAATTGATTACTTCACCCGGCACGCGGGCAAGTCCGCCGACCTCGTCGCCAAGGACATGGAGCGGGATTTCTTCATGTCTGCGGAGGAGGCCCTCGCCTACGGCCTCGTGGACAGGATTCTCGAGCGGAGGAAACATGGCGCGGTCGAAGCAAAATAACGGCAACGGACAGGACGAGAAAACCTGTTCGTTCTGCGGCAAGAGCGCACAGTTCGCCAGACGGCTCATCGCGGGACCCGGCGTGTACATCTGCGACGAATGCATCCACATCTGCGCCCAGATCATCGACGAGGAAGAGCAGGAGATCGCCGACGGCTTCACCGGCGAGGTTCCCAAGCCCCGTGAGATCAGGGAATACCTTGACCAGTACGTCGTAGGCCAGGACTTTGCCAAGAAGGCCCTCTCCGTAGCGGTGTACAACCACTACAAGCGTATCGCCCACATGAAGAACAACGCCGAATCGGGCGTCGAGCTTGAAAAGTCCAACGTCCTCCTTGTCGGACCCACCGGCACGGGCAAGACCCTCCTCGCACGCACCCTGGCGAAAAAACTGAAAGTTCCCTTCGCCATGGCCGACGCGACAACCCTCACCGAGGCTGGCTACGTGGGCGAAGACGTCGAGAACATCCTGCTCAAGCTCATCCAGAACGCGGGCGGGAACATAGCCGCGGCCGAGCGGGGCATCGTCTACATCGACGAGATCGACAAGATATCGAAGAAGGGCGAGAACGTATCAATTACGAGGGATGTTTCGGGCGAGGGCGTGCAGCAGGCCCTGCTCAAGATCATCGAGGGGACCCAGGCCAACGTGCCGCCCCAGGGTGGCAGAAAGCATCCCAACCAGGAATACCTCCGCATCGACACGACCAACATATTGTTCATCTGCGGCGGCGCCTTCGTGGGCCTCGACCGGATCATCGAGAACCGTGTAGCCAAGCACCCCCTCGGCTTTGGCGCCGACGTGAAACTCAAGTCCGAGAAGAATTTCAAGGCCCTCTTCACGCAGCTCCATCCCGACGACTTCGTGAAGTTCGGGCTGATCCCCGAATTCATCGGCCGCCTTCCCATCCAGGTGGGCCTCGAGGAAC
>JBAXTA010000498.1:0-2280 GCA_037130415.1 Spirochaetota bacterium | reverse complement strand
TTCCATCGTGTACTGGGTAGCCACGATGCCCGACTTGGCGTCCCTGTAGAGGGGCACATAGTCGGAGAGGGCCGTCTTGGCGATTACAATGCCGGCGGCGTGGAGACTCGAATTGCGGTTCTTGTTCTCGAGCTTCCTGGCCAGCGTGAAGAGCTCCGACAGGCGCGTGGAAGCTGCCATTTCAGCAAGCTTCGGCTCGAGCGCGAGCGCCTTGTCGAGGGTCATCTTGATATCCTCGGGCACAAGCTTGGCGATCGCGTTGGACTCGTCGAAACCTATCTCAAGGACTCGCGCCACGTCCTTGAGGGCAGCCTTGGCCTTCAGGGTACCGAAGGTGATGATCTGCCCGACCCGGTCCGCCCCGTACTTGGCCGTGACGTAGTCGATGACCTCGCTGCGCCGCTCGAAGCAGAAATCGACGTCAAAGTCAGGCATCGAGATACGTTCGGGATTCAGGAAGCGCTCGAAGAGCAGGCCGTAGCGGAGGGGATCGATGTCGGTGATGGCCAGGGCATAGGCGACGATGGAACCGGCACCCGAGCCGCGGCCCGGTCCGACAGGGATGCCATGGCGCTTTGCCCAGTCGATGAAGTCCCACACAATCAGGAAGTAGCCGGTGAATTTCATCTCTATGATCACGTCGAGCTCGTACTCCGCGCGCTTGTGTATCTCGTCGCCGATCGATGCGTAGCGCTTCCCCAGCCCCTCGGCGGTGAGGTGCCTGAGGTATTCCTCCGGGCTTGAAAAGCCTTGCGGAATGACATAGTCGGGAAGGAGGGGCCCCGGATAGGGAATGTCGAGGTTCACCATCTCGTTGATCCGGAGCGTATTCGAAAGTGCCTCGGGAAGCTCGCCGAAGACCGTGGCCATCTCCTCGGCTGTCTTCATGTAGAATTCGCGGCCGGGAAACCTCATTCGCGAAGCCTCGGAAAGCTTCTTGTTGGTGCCGATGCAGAGGAGGACATCGTGGGCCTCTGCGTCCCCGCGATCGAGGTAATGCATATCATTGGTCGCGATGAGGGGGATCCCCAGCTTCCTTGACATCCCGACGAGGACCTTGTTGACCGAGGCCTGATCCGGAATGCCATGGTCCTGGAGCTCGAGATAGAAACGCTCCGGACCAAAGAGCTCCCTGAACCAGAGGGCCTTCCGTTCAGCTTCTTCAACCTTGCCGTGGCGGACAAGGCCGGGAACCTCCCCCGCCAGACAGGCCGAGCTTGCTATCAGGCCCTTCGAATGCCGGGCCAGGAGTTCGTCGTCTATGCGCGGCTTGTAGTAGAAACCCTCGGTGTAGGAGGCCGAGGAAAGCTTGAGGAGATTGCGGAAGCCCTCGACGTCCTGGGCCAAGAGCACAAGGTGTCGATATTTATTGCCGTTCTCGGTGCCCGATTTCTCGAATCGCGAGCCTCCCGCGACGTAGAACTCGGATCCCACGATAGGATTGATGCCCGCCTCCTTGCAGGTATCAAAGAACTTGACAGCGCCGAACATATTGCCGTGGTCGGTAAGGGCAAGGCCTGGCATTCCCAGGCGCTTTGCCTTTTCTACCATGGAATTGACTGAAGCGGCTCCGTCGAGGAGGGAAAAATCCGAATGGTTGTGGAGGTGGACAAAGTCTGCCATGTCACCAGTATATCGAAGGCCCGAACCTGTCGCCTATCATGGAAGTGGGTAGCCCGATGGGATCATGAAGCCGATCGGCTGCGGCCCGGTCCCGTGGACTCGAAAGGAGCCATCGCCAAAGTGCGCCTCATCGATAATCCAGATGGAGATGGCCGGACGATGGACGACAGAGGAGTCGCCCCTTCCTGCCAGCGGCAAAAGCTCGTTGAGAAAGTGGAGCGGCAGGTCCTTGTGGCCAGTTGAACCGAAGATTTTTTTAAACACGTTCATGCGAGGGTCTGTGCTTGCGTGAAGAGGCTGTGGGGGACTGAGATTGCGAGGCGGCAGGGCACTCAGGCGGGTCAGACCGTGCGGGTTCGGCCTCCAAGGCAGGTGGTCAGACCTTAACACTCGGTAGCCCAGGAACTCGACTCCCTCCTTAGTCGAGTAAAGCCGGGTTTTGGGGTAGCGGAGGTAGGCCTTGATTCCGAGGCGCTCCTTGACGAAGTGGTCCAGTTGGTCGAGGTAGATATTGGCGAAGAACTGGCTGGTCAGGTTGCCGATGGGAATGCCGGCGTGGCGGGTCGGCAGCATGGTCGGGTCATCACCGGGATAGACGGCGAGGCGGCGATGATGCGGGGCTTCGGCTGGCGGATGGAATAGGATTCCTTGAAGGCA
>JBAXTA010000497.1:0-2281 GCA_037130415.1 Spirochaetota bacterium | reverse complement strand
AAGGCGAGGGGTCGAAAGAAAAAATGCTGAAGGGCTCCAAGAAGGATGGCGCCAAGTATGAGGATCGCGAGGATGGAGAGGACCATGACGTCAATGCTGTAGGGGCTGAATTCCATGATGAAGTGTTTCGTGTCCATCCCGAGGATCAGGACCGCCTCAACGTCGCTCCTGTGACGCCTGTCGTAGTTCTGTCCCCGCACCGGGACAGCGGCGTAGTAGCAGTCCCCGGCAAAGACTTCCTTAAGGAATTTGCCCCGCTCGAAAACTTCTGTTATGGAGAAAGGGGTCGGGAGGGTCTCCTGACCGACAATGTGGGCTTCCGCAAGGATGTTTCGATCGCGACCGATCAGGCGGAGCATCCGTATCGACCGGTCGTCAGCCAAATTCTCGAAAAGCCTGTGGATAGCCTCGGGATCATCGTTCCTTAAGAGCGGGGCTACTGCCCAGTCGAGCGACGAAAGCACAAGGCTTGCATTGGACTTCATGCGCGCGTCGACCAAAGATCGGAAGACCAACCGTGTCGCAACGCCAAGCGAAACCGCCACTATGACGCAGGTTGCCAAGACGATGGAAATCAGGAGGAATCGGACTCCCACTCGTCGTGGACCTTTCATTATTTGCTACCAAGACCTTCGACAAACGAAGCATCGTAGATCCCGGCGGGATTGACGGGCACAGGAATAGCCTTTTCCCGAAGCAGGAAGGCCGACATCTCTTCCAGCTTGGCGCGGAAACCCGCTGAGGCGAAGATCTGGCGGTTCTTCTCGATCCCGTAGAACTGGAAGGCTTCGTAGAAGGGCACAAAGTCCTCGAGTTTCATGTTCATTGACGCAGCCATGATCGGATAGGCGCTTGCGGAATTGGCTTTGATGAAGTCCAGGGCCTTGAACCAGGCTTTGACGAGCCTGGCGACGTCGGATCTGCGCTTGTCGAGGGTAGCCTGGCGAAGCTCCAGCACGTCGATCATGTTCCCCGGCGCATCCTTAGTGGTCCAGACGATCCGGCCCAGGCCCGAGGCTGCCGCCTCAGCCAGGTAGGGGTCGTAGGTAAAGCAGGCATCGACCTTGCCTTCCTTGAAGAGTTCCGCGGCACGCTTTGATGTCTCTGAAACGATCGTCACCGAGTCGGATGCCACACCGAAGCTCGCGAGTGCCTTGTAGAGGAGA
The DNA here is from genome assembly GCA_037130415.1 of Spirochaetota bacterium. Classification (GTDB taxonomy): domain Bacteria; phylum Spirochaetota; class Spirochaetia; order Treponematales; family Rectinemataceae; genus CAIJMU01. The sequence continues at coordinate 1,115 of JBAXTA010000497.1, read as the reverse complement.
AAGTGCTCGTCGGTCTCAACCTCGACGGCAATCTGCTTGCCCGCCAGGTCCTTCGGAGACGCGACCGCGTTCGAGAGCAGCAGCCCGTCGCTCCCCTCGATAGTGTCGAGGGAAATGATGATTTTGGAGGGCTCGCCCTTAGGTCCGTAGTAGATGCTGTTCAGATAGGTTGAATGGGTGAGATCCAGCTTTCCCTTGCTGAGGGACTCCATATTGTCCGACCAATTACTATAGTGGACGAATTCGACGGGGGCGTCCTTGAGGAAGCCTTCCTTCTGGGCAACAGCCCAGACAGCGCAGGGCGGCCAGTCGTTCAGGCCGATCCGGAGTGGAGTCCGATCGACGGCACAGCCGACGAGGAAGAGCCCCGCAAGCACAAGCAGGGTCATTCGAGCCTTCATGTGTTCCTCTCTTTTGCGGGGGAATATCCCGGGGATATCCCCTCCAGTTCCTGTTTCAGCTGCTCGCGCAGGCGCTCGCATTGCAGCTCAAGCTCCCCCCTGTGCGTTTGCATGGCGGGCAGGTCGCGCTCCTTGGCGCAGGTTTCCAGCTTCTCCGCTACCGCCCGCAGTGCCTGGGCTCCGATGTTGGCTGCGGCACCCTTGATGGTGTGCGCCCGGAGCTCGGCGGCAGGGAGGTCGCCTGTTTCCATACAATCGAAAAGGGTCGTGATCTGGACCAGGATGTCTTCAAGGAAATAGGACAGCAGATTCCGGATCAAATCCTCATCATGCTGAAAACGCTGGGCCATATCATTCCGGTCAAATACTGCGGGACTTTCGTTCTCAGCCCGGTCTGGCGGTATTGATTCTTCACCCAGGGTGCCTTCTTCCTCGGCGGGCTTCGGCTCCTGGCCGTCCTCTTGCTTCGTCAGCCAGCGCTGCACAACCGGTTTCAGGGCTTCGGGCCTGATCGGCTTGGAAACATAGTCGTTCATGCCCGCGTCCAGGCAGCGCTCACGGTCGCCCTTCATGGCACTGGCGGTCATGGCGACGATCGGGATGCTGTGGTCAAGAACCTCCGAGAGGGGGTCACGGATGCGCCGGGTGGCTTCCAGTCCGTCCATCCCGGGCATGTGCAAATCCATGAGGACCAGGCCATAGCGCTCGTGTTCC
>JBAXTA010000496.1:0-2300 GCA_037130415.1 Spirochaetota bacterium | reverse complement strand
CTCCCGAAACCGTCTACGAGGCCTGCCGGAGCTGCCACGAGGCAGCCGGCGCCAACTACATCGTCGGAGCCGGCTGTGAGGTCTCCCCCCTCACGCCACCGGAAAACCTCAGGGCGATGATCGCCTACGCCCGCGAACATACCAACGCCTGAAGCGGCGGCTTAGCGCCTCTCGAGGCGCCAGGCTGCCTCGTTCCAGCGGATTTCCTTCCTTAGCTCATTCGGGTCTGTCCTTCCGTCTATCAGAAGGAACTCGATTCCGGCCATCTCGGCCCAGTCGCGAAGCCACTCTGTCTTGACTACGCGGGAATAGCCCGTGTGATGGGCGCCACCGGCGATGATCCAGGCTTCGGCCGCGCGGGCGAGGTCGGGGCGGGGCTTCCACAGGACGCGCGCCACAGGGAGGCGGGGCATGGGGGCAGGAGCGGCGACGGCGTCCACCTCGTTGACGATCATGCGGAAACGATCGCCGAGGTCGATGAGCGTCGCATTGAGCGCAGGACCCGAGTCACCCTCGAAGACGAGGCGGGCGGGATCGGCCTTGCCGCCGATCCCCAGGGGATGCACTTCGAGACGGGGCTTGCCTGCAGCGACGCTCGGACAGACCTCGAGCATGTGGGCGCCCAGGACAACCGAGGCTCCGCTCTCGCCGGCGGGCCCGAAGTGGTAGGTGTAGTCTTCCATAAAGCTTGTGCCACCGGGGAGTCCCGCGGCCATCACCTTCATCGCGCGAACGAGGGCTGCCGTCTTCCAGTCACCCTCGGCGCCAAAACCATAGCCATCGGCCATGAGGCGCTGGACTGCGAGGCCCGGCAGCTGGGCAAGGCCGTGGAGATCCTCGAAGGTCGTTGTAAATGCACCGAAGGCCGCTCCCCCTGCGCCAGAAAGGAAGGAGCGGAGGCCGAGCTCGATGCGCGCCTGCTCGCGCACCCGTCTTGCGCCCTCGCCCCCGCCTGCCTCAACTGCAATCTCGTACTCATCGGCGTAGGTCCGCGTTAGCCGATCCACCTCCGCCTCGGAGACCGCCGAGACCGCGCGGGCCAGTTCTCCGATGCCCCAGCTGTTGACCGACCAGCCAAAGCGCAGCTGGGCTTCGACCTTGTCGCCCTCGGTGACGGCCACCTCGCGCATATTGTCTCCGAAGCGCGCAACACGGAGGTTTTTTCCATCGGCGAAGGCGGCGGCGGAACGCATCCATCCTCCGAGCCTTTCGACAAGGGCAGGATCCTGCCAATGTCCGACAATGACCTTGCGGGGAAGGCGAAGGCGTGCTCCAATATAGCCATGCTCGCGGTCGCCATGGGCCGACTGATTCAGGTTCATGAAGCCCATGTCGATCGAAGCCCAGGGAATGTCTCGATTGTACTGGGTATGAAGATGGCAGAGGGGACGCCTGAGTTCGACGAGTCCGGCTATCCACATCTTCGAGGGGCTGAAGGTATGCATCCAGGTCACGATTCCGGCGCAGCGTGGATCGGAGTTGGCCGCCCGCACGAGGGCGAGGATGGCATCGCTTCCCTTCATCACCGGCTTCCAGACGAGATTGCAGGGGAGGGCGGCGCCGAGGCCTGCCACCATCGCCTGGGAATGCTCGGCAACCTTCGCCAGGGTTTCAGGGCCGTAGAGGTCCTGGCTCCCCGTAACGAACCAGATGTCGTGGTGCATGAGATCCATCATGATTTCCCCTTTTTCGTTGCGTCCTCGACAAAGGCGCCGAGAGCCTTGTAGCCGGCATAGAGCCGGTCATAGATAGCGTGTCTAATTGGGTCGGGTTTCCAGACCTTCTCGACGCGGGCGCCCATGGCTGCCTGGGCCAGGGGTATGCTCTCATGGAGGCCGGCCACTACCGAGGCGAGCATGGCCGCTCCGAGGGCCACGGACTGGTCGCCCTCCTGGACGGCGATCTCGAGGCCAAGCACATCGGCACTTATCTGCATGACGAGGGGACTTTTTTTCGCGACTCCCCCGACAGCCGCAACGCGCTCGATGACCAGCCCCTCCTCCCGCATGCGCTCGACGATGGCGCGGGAACCGAAGACGGCAGCCTCGACCAAGGCACGATAGATCGCCGGAGCGTCGGTACCGAGTGTGAGACCGGTCAGCGCCCCTTTGAGCCCCTGGTCCGCATCTGGAGTCCTCCTGCCATTGAGCCAGTCGAGGGCAAGGACGCCTGATTTCGCGGGGTCGATCCCGAGGGCGGCGGCTTCGAGGGCCGGGAGGATGACATCCTCGAGGGCGCGCCGCGAGATATCCAAGGAGCCGCGCGCGTTCCCCTTCGGGACGATGCTCGGAATGGCCCTG
>JBAXTA010000495.1:0-2310 GCA_037130415.1 Spirochaetota bacterium | reverse complement strand
CATAAACTCGCAAATGGTAGTTTCGGCTGGTACAATACTAGTTTCATGTATTATACAATATAAGTTAGAAAGAATATCATTATTACTATACAAATGATTATTCAATTCAGTATTAGCTTTCTTGTCTATTCTCATAGATTAGCGACTTCTATCATCTGTCTTTACCTTCTAGCTATTGTGTGCCACGTAAAACGATGGGCACTTTTGAATATTTGATTCAGGAGGTGTCATAAGGAAACTATGCGACAGATGAGGAAGCGCCGGAGAGTATTGGCGTGGCCTCGGGATCGGCTTGCAGGAGCGGGTCTCAAACCACCAGAAGCTGCTTGGATAAAGAGTCCCGGTAGTGAGCGTTCTGGGAAAAGGCCCTGCTTGACAGGGTCAGGTGTGATATCAGGAGACGAACGAAAGTGAACCGTCGATGAGGTGTCGAAAGAAGGACTACACGAGGTCGAAAGCAGTGATCAATAGTGCGCTGTGATCAGCCCGCCGGAAACCTGTTTACCGGGCGGGCGGCCTCCGGCATAAAGGCGGCGTGAACTGGTATCGGGCTGTTGTGTGGAACGTGGGAACCTGTCGCTTCGATGGCAAGGGAAAACCTCAAGTGGAGAACCCGTCGAGAGGGAAAGTACCGATGCGAGGCACAGGGGCAGATCGATCCGTAGTAGTTACGAAGTCCCTGTAACGGGGATGGAACGAAGGGGTCGACTCATTCGGCTTTTTCCGGGGAGCAACCGGAAGCGGGAGGAATCCGTTGGAAAAAGCAAAACCATTTGACATTCCGAAGCGAACGCTTTGGGAAGCCTATAAGTTGGTGCGGAAGAATGGTGGAGCCGCCGGGATAGACGGACAGACGCTGGCCAAGTTCGACGCGAAATTGGCGGACAACCTGTACAAGCTCTGGAACCGGATGTCGTCGGGAAGCTCTACATGCCTGAGGCCGTGCGGCGGGTGGACATACCGAAGAAAAGCGGAGGGACGCGGCCATTGGGAATACCGACGGTCGTGGATCGGATCGCGCAAATGACGGCACGGCTTTGTTTAGAGCCAAAGCTTGAGCCGATTTTTCACGAGGATTCCTATGGGTATCGTCCGAGGAAATCGGCGCATCAAGCGCTCGCGAAAGCGAGGGAGCGGTGCTGGAAAAGAAACTGGGTTATTGATTTGGACATCAAAGGATTCTTTGACAACCTCGATTGGGAGCTCATGCTGAAGGCCGTGGACTTCCACAAGCCAGAGGCGTGGGTACGGCTGTATATCGAGCGATGGCTCAAGGCACCGGCAAAGGACAAAGCTGGAACGGTCTATGAAAGAGACAGGGGAACGCCGCAGGGTGGGGTGATAAGCCCTCTGCTGGCCAATCTATTTCTGCACTATGCGTTCGACACGTGGATGGCAAGGCATCATGGCGACAATCCGTTTGAACGGTATGCCGATGACATTGTCATTCATTGCCGGACGAAGGAAGAGGCGGAAAAACTCCTTTCTGAGATCGATCAGCGCTTGTCATCATGCAAACTGACCATGCACCCGGAAAAGACGAAGATTGTGTACTGCGAAGACAAGAATCGAAAAGAAGCCTACGACAAGACTGAGTTTGACTTCCTGGGTCACACCTTTCGACAGCGGATGGTGCGTTGCAAGGATGGAAGTTTCTCTATGAACTTCACCCCCGCGCTCAGAAAAGGCGGCAACGGCGATCAAGGACAAGATCCGAGAATGGCGGATGCATTTGGGGAGCGAGGTCGACATCGAGGAGCTTGCGCGAAGGTACAATCCGAAGCTACGGGGATGGCTGGAATACTACGGGCGATTCAGGCCGACGGAAATTCGGGAGATATCCGTGATGGTTCAATTGATCCTGGTTAAATGGGCAAGGAACAAATACCGGCGACTGAAACGCAGTTGGCGAAAAGCTGCGGGGCTCATCAAGAAGATGGCCTTCAGAGCGCCACATTTGTTTGTCCACTGGGAGCGCGGCTGGTATGCGAGCGATTGAATGTGAAGAGCCGTATGACGGGAGACTGTCTCGTACGGTTCCGGGATAGGCTGGGGGTGAAATTCCCCCGGCCTACTCGATGCTATCCAGCCTAATTATCAAATGATTGGCGTGCCATGGATGGCACGCCAACACGAAATAATAGGTCAGAAAAAAAATTGCACCTAACGTTTTCCAGTCTAGGACGTTGCCAAATGGCTGAGTACTCGAAGCCATTTGGCAATGTGGGTGAGCCCGGCTGCGCTTGCCGCGCCGGGCGAATCCCCGAGGAAGGAGCGCAGCGACTGACGAGCCTGGACTGGGTGTTAGGC
>JBAXTA010000494.1:0-2314 GCA_037130415.1 Spirochaetota bacterium | reverse complement strand
GGTCGAGCTTCCACGGGAGCCAGGGTCTGGGCTTTTGCCTCCAGCGCGAAGCGGTGCGCGTCACCGTCTCGGGCAAGCGAGGAGACCAGCCCCTGGGCGAAGACTGCGCCCAGCCCGAAAAAGGCAAGAATCCCAGCAAATACCAGGTTCTCGATCAGGGCTTTCTTGGCACTGGGATCCATCTTCACGACGCTCCCCCTTCCGGGCGCATTTTCCTCATGCCATCAAGAGCTGGAACGACGCAGTTCATCATGAGGACCGCAGCTCCCATTGCCTCGAAACGCGTCCCGAAATATCCGAGGATGAAGGCGATCGAGCCTATGGCAGCGCCATACCACAATCGCCCATGGCGTCGCGAGGGAGAAGTTACTGGATCGGTTGCCATGAAAAAGGCTACAAGCAAGAAGGGCCCATGGGAGAGGGTTCCCAGCAGATCGCCTGAAAAAAGGCTGCTTTCAGCTCTAAGCCCTCCAAAGATCCAGGTCAATGTTCCGAAAGAAGCAAAAATCGAGGCAGGAATCTCCCAGCGAAGGATCCTTTTTCCAATGAGGATGGCAGAGGCAGCAAGGAGGAGGAATCCTGAGGTTTCGCCGATCCTCCCGCCCCGCAGGCCAAGAAAGGGGCCCAGATATCCAGCGGAGAGCTCGACGCCAAAAATGGGGAAGAATCCCGCATTGAACAGATTGGTCAGTCCTCCATCGATCGCTGACGCGATCGAAGCCAGCGACTCGGGAATGCCGCCAGGTCCCGGGCCCGGATCGGAGCCGATCCAGCCCATGGCTCCCGGCCAGTTGAGCGTCGCGAACACGATGCCGGCGAGGGCAGGATTCATCCAATTGTTACCAAGTCCTCCAAAGGCACCCTTGACTACGAGGATGGCGAAGAAGGATGAAAGGATAGGTATGTGGAGTGGAACGCCGGAAGTCATCGAGTATCCGATAAGGAGTCCAGTCAAGGCCGCCGAGCCGTCTCCAAGCTCGAATCGACCCCGGAGGCCGGACTGGATGAGGTCTCCGACCATCGCCGCCGTGACTGAACATGCCACTACGGCAAGCGCGCGCCAACCGAAGACATAGGTACCCCAGGCCATGCAGGGCAATAGGGCCAGGAATGCAGTCCATATATCGCCCGCAGTTGAGCTGGAAGCATGGAAAAACGGGGCGCTGCCCACAAGCGGGGTCCTGGTTTCCTTCATGCGCCTGCGCCTCGGTACGCCGAGAAGAATTGCGAAAGCGCTATCCGGGAAGGACAGACATAGGAACAAATCCCGCAGGAGATGCATTCACCCAGTCCCTGGGTTCTCGCACGTGCCGTCTGGCCCCGGACAAGATGTCGATAGAGCAACTGGGGATCAAGCAAGACCGGGCAACCCTCGGAGCAGCGGCCACAGCGGATGCACGGGCGTTCCTTCTTGCGCTGTGTCTCAGTTGGAGTCAAGGCCAGTATCGCGTTCATGGATTTTGTAACAGGCATTGAGAGATCCCTGGCGGCCGTCCCGGTGAAGGGCCCCCCAAGGACAAGGCGCTCGGGCATTTCAATGAATCCGCCGCACTCAGCGATCAAGTTGCGGATCGGTGTTCCGATCCGCACCTTGAAGACTCCCGGGTTCCGGACGGCCCCTCCTGCAACGGTCACATAGCTCTCGAGGAAGGGCTTGGCCTCTATGACCGCATCCCGCACTGCCACCAGGGTTGATGGGCGAACATAGAGAGCCTCGGTGTCCGCACCAGGGACAAAGAATTCCCCTGCTTCAAGGTATCGGTTCGGGAAGTCTGCACCCTGCAGCCGCACCTCGATCGCCAGAGATTCCGGACCTGCTTCCGCGACAGCTGCGGCTACCCTCTCCTGGACACCCCGTATGGCAGAATCAACGAGAATGACAACGCTTGACGCCTGCATCACCCCAGAAACGATTCTCACGCCTTCGATTACATCCCTGGTGCGCAATTCCAGGATTGCCGCTTCGGTCGACAGATAGGGCTCTGCGTCGAGGGCTTGCACAAACAGCGGTTTGCCAGTCGGAAACCCCGCAAGCACCGGAGCAAAGGGAACGCTGATGCAACCTGTCGTCACAACCCCTTTTTCTATGAGGGTATTGAGGATGTCGGAACGTCGCATGCTGGTCCACAGGTACTTTTCCAGTTTCTTTCCCAGCCTGTCGAAACTGCCCTTCAAGGCAATCTCAATCGAATCACAGGTCGCCCCATCTGGAAGCCTGACGGATACAATAGCCCTGACAAAGCCGGGGATAGGTGAATGGACATAGGTGGAACCGGCTTCAGCCGGAACGCCGATGACCATTCCTTCCCTCACC
>JBAXTA010000493.1:0-2324 GCA_037130415.1 Spirochaetota bacterium | reverse complement strand
CCGGACGCTCAAGGGTGCCAAGCTCGTCTGGCGTGTCGATTGGCCCATGCGCTGGGCCAAGGAAGGCGTGGATTTCGAGCCAGCGGGGAAGGACCACCACTCCGAGGGCGGGTCCTTCGACACCTCCAAGCATGTCGTGGAAGAAGTCTATGGCAGGAAGCCTCCCGTCACCTTCCGCTACGATTTCATCGGCATCAAGGGCTCGCCGGGGAAAATGTCCTCGTCCAAGGGCAAGGTGGTCGATCTTCCCGATCTCCTCCGGGTCTACCAGCCCGAGATCGTGCGGTATCTCTTTGCGGGAACCCGTCCCAACACCGAATTTTCCATCTCCTTCGACCTCGACGTCATCAAGATCCACGAGGACTACGACAAGACCGAGCGTATCTACTGGGGTACCGAGGCTGCAAAGGACGAGGAGACCCAGAGGCGGGAAAAACGGATCTATGAATTGTCACAGCTTGCGTCAGTGCCTGGGCGCATGCCCTACCAGGTAGCCTTCCGCCACCTCACGAGCCTCCTCTTGATCTACCAGGGTGACATCGAGCGGGTCCTGGCGAGCCTGCCCGGCATGGAGATAGAACAGGTCGCCCGGGTGCGCCAAAGGGCTGTCCGCGCCTGGTACTGGGTCAACGAGTGCGCCCCAGAGGATTTCCGCTTTTCCGTGCGCGACGAGGGGTCCCCCATCGCGGTGGCAGCCAACGAGGCCGCGGCCCTCCGTGCCCTCCGCGAGCTGGCACTGAAGGGACCCCGCGAGGAAAAGGAATTGTCAACTGCCATCTTCGACGCAGCCAAGGCCAATGGGCTCGAGCCCAAGGCCTTCTTCAAGGTCGTCTACCAGGCCCTCATCGGAAAGGACCAGGGTCCGCGCCTGGCTGGTTTTGTGCTGACCCTCGGGGGCGAGCGGGTGGCCAGGATACTCTCCGGGTACTGATCGCAATTTCAGCAAGGAACGGAGATCCATCCAGGGCTCCTCGAGGTAAGTGGCCAGGGGGGAGCCCTTCCCTCTGGCCGCTACTGTCCAATCCTTTCGAGGCTCGCGGCCGAGACCCGTTCAATGTCCTGCATGATCCCGGCAAGGCGCTTGCTGATCTCCTCGAGAAGCTCGAAGAAGCTTGCGTTCTCGCTTGAAATGTCCATGAGGCGGTCGAGTGCGCTGCGGATCTGCCCGGAACCTCCGGCGAGCTCCTCGATGCCGAAGGCGAGTTCCTGGGTACTCTGACCAACTTCCTGGAATTGGGTGATAAGGGCCTGAAGGCTGACCGCTGTCTCCTTGGATACGGAGCTCGTCTTGGCTATCTCCTGGGACACCGAGGAAAGGTCCCGTGAGATGGCCGAGGCGTGTTCGCCGGTCTTGAAGGCCAGCTTCCTGATCTCGTCGGCGACGACGGCGAAGCCCCTGCCAGACTGCCCGGCGTGCGCAGCCTCGATGGCGGCGTTCATGGCCAGGAGATTGGTGTTCTGCGCCAGGTCGTCGATGGCCTGGTTGAAGCCTGCGACCTTGCCGACCCCGACGACGACGCGGTCGATGCCTGAAAATGCATTCTTTACGAGGTCTGCATCGCGGCCGGACTGGGCCACGAGCTTGGTGATGAACTCCCGCTGCCTGCTGGCCAGGTTGCCGATCGAAGCGAGGGTCGAAAGCATCTGCACGATGGCCGCCGAGGATTGCGTTATGGCGCTCCCCTGCTCATGGAGGTTGGCCTTGGCGCTGCCAACCCTTGCAACCATGCCATCGAGGACGGATCGTGAATCGTTGATCCGGTCGTGGAGCTTGGTGGAGACCTCGCTGGCGCTCACCCTTGCAGCCGCCATCATGGTTGTCTTGTAGTGGTGGCAATTCTCAGGCTTGTTGAGTCCATTGTGGATGGCAATGGCCATCCACTCGCAGCTGTCGTAGCCGCAGGAAGCGCAGTTGAGAAAATCCCTTTCGTCGTTCTTGAGCATCCGCTTGTAGATGATTTCGAGCTCGGAATTGGAGGGCTTGCGAATTTTGGCGCTGCCTGAAAGATTTTTGTAGTCGCGGCCGTAGATGCCGGGCTTCCAGAATGGCGCGAGCCGCTTGGCCACGACCTTGGCCGCCTTCGCGCGATTGCCCAGCACTCCTGCCTTCAGCATCATCGCCTGCGAGCGCGCAGAGACAGCAGCCTCAAGGTCATCGACCAGTGCCTCGCGCTGATGTGTACCGGTTCCGCCGTTGCAGCCACGCTCGCAGGACAGGCAATCCAGGATGGCTACGCTGCGCGGCATGGTCTTTCTCGAGGCCAATTGCTCGAGATAGGGATAGATCGTCGCAGGACCCTCGATCTTCCTGATGGAGTCCTCGA
>JBAXTA010000492.1:0-2346 GCA_037130415.1 Spirochaetota bacterium | reverse complement strand
ACGTTATTCTGGCACGTTGGGGAAGAAAGAGGAAATTTTGCCGGGCGGGGAACAATATTGTTCTCCTGCATAGGTCGCCCTCTTCGCGAGGGCGTGGATTGAAACTCCCGAGAACTTCGCGTAGTCCCATGTGGGTTTCGTCGCCCTCTTCGCGAGGGCGTGGATTGAAACTACGATCAGTCCGCCGAGTTCGTCTCGATCATGGGCGTCGCCCTCTTCGTGAGGGCGTAGATAGCATGGCTATGCGGCTCAAAGCCGGGGAAAATCAGACCAGTCGTGATCATCCAGGGTGACAGTTGGACATCGTATGATATGCGTGGACGCGACTGGGCTGGTTTTGTGCCAGCAATGCAGAATAATGCCCTGACTTCGTGTCATTTTTTAGGAATATTGCCAAGACTTCATGCATTGCGGAGATTCATGGCGGCTACGACTCGGACTTGAGGTTCTTCGTTGGCACGCGTTCTCCAGAATCCACCTTGCAGCGCATCTTCCTGGAAAAGAAGACGCAACGCAGAGGCCAGACTCTGTTGTTCATTGACGAGATCCAGCAAGCGCTCCCACGGCGGGCAAAGGCTAGCCCCGGGAGCTTGATTTTTCAGTCTTATCATTATTCTTTTTCCGTTATAGAGTTAATCGATTCGCCATCAGTGATGGCGTTTGTCAGGATATACGCTATAATAGAGAGCGAGTGAGGTAAAGCCTTATGGTAATAGGCTATGTAAAGCGTGTGCTCGACCTACGACAACTCCTTGCTGAACGGTCGCTATTCCTTTTGGGCCCCAGGCAAACGGGCAAGTCATCATACATCCGGGAGGAGTTGAACGGACTGGCCGCCCTATCATGGAATCTCCTTGATCGTGGTTTGTTGCTGAGGACACTGTCCGATCCCGGTCTACTCCGCCGGGAGATCGAGGCGCGCGAGCTTCGTGATTGTGTCGTCTTCATTGATGAAATACAGAAGTGTCCTGAGCTCCTCGATGAAGTGCAATTGCTGATCGAGGAAAGGGGTATCCGGTTTCTCCTGACTGGCTCGAGTGCGCGCAAATTGCGCACGGCAGGGACGAACCTCCTCGGTGGACGGGCGCGGACCAGGCATTTCCACCCCTTCACCTGGTTTGAAGTACGGGGCGAGGGCTTCAGTATCGAACGGGTCATGGAAAGAGGCTTGCTGCCTCCGCACTGGCCTTCGCCTTCTCCTGACGAGGACCTTGCCGCATATGTCGATACCTACCTGACCGAGGAGATAGCGGCAGAGGGGCTATCGCGGAATCTTCCGGCCTTCGCCCGCTTTCTTCAGACGGCAGCTGCCAGCAACGCAAGAATGATTAATTACACCAATATTGCCAACGACGCGCAGTTGCCGAGACAGACAGTCAAGCTGTGGTTTCAGGTTCTCGTCGATACACTGCTCGGTTATGAGCTTCCTGCCTTCAGGACAGCCGTGAAACGAAAATCCATCGAGACCGCGAAATTCTTTTTCTTTGATATCGGGGTAGTGCGTACGCTTAGGCGGATCGCGCCTGTCCTGCCAGGTACAGGGGACTTCGGCGAGTTCTTCGAGCATTTCATTTTCATGGAGCTCAGAGCCTGGATAGACTTCAGAAGTCCACGGACGCAGCTTTCCTACTGGCGGTCAAAATCGGGGTATGAGGTGGATTTCCTTCTCAACGAGGAGGTTGCGATCGAAGTCAAGGCGACAGCACGCGTGTCAGACAGCGATCTTGCGGGGCTCAAGGCGCTTCGTGAGGAGGGTAGGCTGCTTCGTTTCATGGTCGTGTGCAGGCAAGAAAGACCGGAACTACGAGACGGGATCGAAATAATGCCCTGGGAATATTTCCTCCAGGCCCTCTGGGCCGGTTCGCTGCTGAAAATTGGGTAGATGGCAAAGAGCCATAGGCGCTGAGCCCTTGGTTGAATGCCTGAGGCAAGAAGGAAGGCTGTGAACCTTGACAGCATAGGCCTCCTTGTCGTGGCCGCAATCCTTCATGCAGTCTCACCGGCGCTGATAAAGGGAGCGAAGAGCAGTGTTGTCTTCTCATGGCTCATGCTCGGCACATCTGCCCACACTACTGTGGTCAGTCCTGTTCCTGGGGGAACACCCTTCTGCGGCCGGGTTGACTGGCATCGCCATGATTGTCGCTGGAATCTACCTTTCAGCACTGGCACGAATTTCGGACTGGAACAAGCCCTTTCAGGACTTCAGCCGGGGTGGTGCTTGTTGGGCGCTTCTCACTGGAGTGTTCATATCAGGCTGCACGACATTGCCCTCGCGCCGCTGCTCTAGTGTGCCGCCTCAGAAATAACGTGACAGCATTCAAAGCTTAGTGTATACTTTCATCATGG
>JBAXTA010000491.1:0-2352 GCA_037130415.1 Spirochaetota bacterium | reverse complement strand
GGGTCCGCACGCCGAGAAGAGCTGTACATGTGAGCCTCAGGAAGGCGTAAAGAAGTTATCCTGTCTGATTCTTTCCAAGAAGAAGAGGGAGAGGACAGGATAACAGGATGAACAGGAGGGACAGGAGAAGAGGGTAGGGAGGGGGAAGAGGGGAAAGAATGGTTTTTACCTTCTAATTCCTTTCCTGGTAATCCTGTCTTGACTGGGGGCGGCGCAGGAGACGCTTCTCGTCGAGTGTGCTGGCCGCCATGTGGAATTGCTTTTCCGTCCAAGCTTCAACTGCCTCGCGTTCGTCAGCTTGAACGAATCGGCGAATGTCCTTCTTCATCGGCGTCCATTCAATACCGTCTATCCGCTCCGTAAGATGCTCCACGAGCCACGCTGCGTCCACCTTCACATGCTGGCCCTTCCATGGCCCACATTGGTCCAGGCTCGCCTCGAGGAAGGGCAGGTTGACAGCCGTACCGCGGCCCGTGTTCCAGAGAAAGTCATACCAGTCCCTTCCTTTCTCGTAGGGCCGACTGAGGAGGGCGGCGAGCTTTCCCGAGAAGAGGGTCGGGGGATCATCGGTCACGAGGGGGATGCGGTAGGGGAAGGTCATCTCAGAGCGCGTGTACCAGGCGCCGGCCGGAGGATTCGTGTCGGCCTCGAGCTTGATCAAGAGCTTCCGCGTGACGCCCGCCTTCCCGAGATGCTCGAAGCCAAGGCTCTTCGTCACCGCATCGTCCTTCACGAACATGCGCTTGACCGCGCGATCGGCCTCGCCACCTCCGTCCTTCAACTCGAGCTTGTAGCCATAGGCGGCGAGCTCCTCTTGGATTCCCTTGCCGTAGGACGCCCAGGAAAAGTCGGGGTCGGGCAGCCGGAGCGCGAAGTCGAGATCCTCCGAAAAGCGCTTGATGCCATACGCAATCCGCAGGCAGGTCCCTCCCTGGAAGGACGCGCGGGAGAAGAAATCGCCCCGGGCGAGGGCCGCGAGGACAAGCTCCTGCGTGACCTCGCGCACCGCCATCAGTTCCTCTTCGCTCGTCGTGCTCTTGTAGCGCGCCAGCCGTTCCTGAAGCAGTTCGATGCTCATAGTCCGAGTTCCTTCCTGAGCCCTGCGAGGAAGCGGGCTGTTCGTTTTTCAAGATACACGCCCTCGAGTTCGTCGAAGTCCGCACTTGTGAGCTCAGCGAGACTGTCGGTCTCGATGCGGAGGGAGCCTGAGAGGGGATCCGTTCCCGTCCAATCCTTTTCGTATACGTCGACGTAGTCGGCGAGGGCCTTGAGCGGCGTCGCGAGGTAAAAGGCGTCACCCATGGGCACTATGTAGCGCCGGACGCCGGCAAAGAGAGTTGTTTGGCGCGACCGCTCGTAGTCGAGGTATCCGAGGGGCGTCCTGATGCTCAGCGGAGGACGTGAAGTGACGCAGGAGGTCGCGAAGACCCCTTCGGGGATCCAGAGGTGCATCGACAGGGCGGTCTCAAGGCTCACGTAGGAGGGCCCGTAGACATCCTGGGCGACGAGATGTGCTTCGACGGGCCGCTTCCTGAGGTAGGGTGCGAGGGCGTAGAGGCCCCGCCTCAGGCGGATAAAGTCGCCTGATTTCAGGGCTCGTTTGGTCGCGCCGTAGACGCTGTCGCGCGAGGACATCCCGAGGACGCCGAGCTCCCCCGTTGTGAACACTCCCCGCGGAATCTGGTCCACTACCTCCCGTAAGAGTGCCGACAGCATAGCACCTCCACCTGTCACAATATGACAGTTACCCCCCCCTGGTCAAGCCGGAAGACCAGGAGGCGCGTGTTCCCAATGAATTGAAATCCAGTGAAGGGAGTAGGGACGGGCGAGGAATGGGAGTCCTACCTTCCACTTCCATCTTCTTTCCTGTCAATCCTGTCCATCCTGTTATCCTGTCTGATACTCTTGAGATCAGGGCAGGAGAAGGCTTTTCCACCCTCGGATCGTCCCTATAGTTGAACCATGGCACGACTTTTCACTACAGCCGGACCTGCGAAGAGGGCATGATGGGGAACAGCACGGAAGACGACAGCCTGTTGCGTCCCTTCATTGACCGGATTCGACGGGAGAACGAGATCGAGTCCGAACAGGTCGCCGACCTGCACGTCGAAGCCTTCGAGGAGGCCAAGAGGCTGGGGATAGAGATGGGCAGGGCCGATCCGTGTCTCCGGAAGGTCGTGCTTTTCGGTTCTGCCCTTCCGGATCGGGATTTCAGGAGCGATTCGGACATCGATCTCGCCATCGTGGGTGGAGACCGGGCAGGGCTCGAGCGCATCGCCGCGGCTTCCCCCTTCTCCACTCGACGCCGATGCCAAGGACCTGTCCGCTTTGCTCGAGGAGAATCGACGCGCC
>JBAXTA010000490.1:0-2353 GCA_037130415.1 Spirochaetota bacterium | reverse complement strand
CAGCTTCCTTTCCGTCGGCGAAAACCCTCTTTTCCAGACCGTCAGTCGTTTCCTGCGTCTTCCTCGTCATCCCTGAAAGGACTACCACCCTGAAGCCCGTGATGCCCGGATACTTCTCCAGGCTGCGCTCAAGCGGTGAGACATCGGAGACGCCGTTGTTCATGGCAAAGGAAAGCGCTTCAATGATAAGTCGGCTGTCTGTCTCCGCCCGCGACAGAAGAAGCGAATTCTCCCGTGCGACAATCTGGATGGACAAGACCATCATCATCATCGTGCAGGCAGCCACGACACCCAGCACGAGAACCCGCGTGAATTTCCAGGTCAGGCCCTTCATTCCAGAGAACTCCTTCGTTTCGATGACCCGGGCCATCGACCACGCGCCAGTGCAGTCAGGCTAGCTTGACTTCCTCAAAGCGTCAAGGAAATGGATGGGAGGACAGAAAACTCCAACATGCACTATTATGCCCGAATGCGTGTGAAACCCCTAGCCTTCATCGTTCTGGGAGCCCTGGTTGCCCTGGCCCTCGCCTTCGCCGTGGTCGAGCGGGACTCGCTGGCCCATGCGCCCTGGGACCTCGCGCGCGATTTCCGCTTTCCGAATGGAGCAACCATCGATTCCACAGGTGCCTTCTGGATCACCGACTCAGGTGGACGACGCCTCACCCGCGTCGATGCCGCAGGCCGAATCCTTCTCAGGAAGGAAGGCGGAAGCCGCTCGGGTGGATTCTATTCTGCGACCATCCTCGGTCCGGCGGGCGATGAGGGGGTCTGGATCCTCAATGCCATCACGAGCCGCAATTCAGGCGGGACGGACAGGGAGGAACTCCTCCTCGTTTCCCGGGACGGCGGCATCACTGCGCCACGGTGGACCTTCACTCCCGAATCGACGACGAGCACGGAAATCGAGTATAGCCGCCTCCCTTATTTCGTCGTACTGAACGGCAGCCAGCTTTTCTGGTTCGTATCCGATGGTTCCGGCAACACGAAGTTACATGCCGTCGATACAGCGAGCGGAAAGGACGAGGTGATCCGCAGCTTCAACGGCATCGATGCCTACAATTTCGTGAGCGCCTTCTACGATCCGGCCAGGAAGACAGGATGGTTCCTCGACAACAATTCCAACATCCTTGAATGGAAGCTCGGGAGCGCGGCTCCCCATGTCATCTTCGGAAATCCAGTACTGCAGGGCAGGAGGGTCAGGGTTCCCACGGACATCCGGGGACTCGCCGATGGCAGCCTCGTCCTTCTTGACGGAAAAGGGGAGCTCGTCCGGATCGCGAAGGACGGAACCGTCACTCGTCCGGTGTCCAAGACAAGCTTCAACCATGAGCTGCACATGTCGAACATCGTGATCGGGGACGGAGGACGCCTTACAATGGCGGACGAAACGGTCGGTGGCGCCTTTGCCTGGGATCCTGGCAATCCTGGAACGTTCTTGTCGGTTTCCGGTGCCTCCATCTCGCGGAAGTCGGCGCTGACTGGATGGCTGGCCTGGATCTCGGTAGGGATTGCGGTCTGTGGTGCCCTGACCCTCATTGTGCTGCTCTACAATGTCGTCATGAGGCGCCGGACCCCCCTGGTACTCAAGCAATTCGGGATCTTCGTCCCCCTCATCGTCTGTTCCATCATCGCAGTCTCGTACTTGGTCTACCAGGACCTCATGGCACGTTATACGAAGGAAGTTGAGACCCGACTCATGGCATGGAGCCAGCTGGCTGCCGGGATGACGGATGCGAAGGACATCGACGAACTGCGCATGGGCGAGAGGACCCAGGGCGAGGTCAGCGAATCGGAGGGTTTCGGTAGGCTCACAAAAATCCTGGCCAAGGCCGTAGGCGACAATGCAGACCGCTGGAACGCCAATATCTATGACTACATCTATGTACCGACAGGTTCTGGCTGGTATGTCTTCGACCAGTTCGGCTACTACGAACGCTATCTTCCGAAGCCGGGCATGCTCCGGGTCGCCAATTCCGGCACGCCCATGGTTGACCGCTACGAGGATGCCTACAGCCAATGGATCTCGGGATTCTATCCCATCCGCCGAGCGGACGGTGGTGTGGCAGCGGTCATGGAGATCACCATCGACGCCAACATCCTCAAGGAAGTCTCCGACCAGTTCCAGGCCGGGCTGGCAAGGAACGTCGCGATCGCGGTCCTCCTCATCCTCCTGGTGTCCTTCCTCAGCACCTGGATCATGCTGCGGTCCATCC
Source organism: Spirochaetota bacterium (assembly GCA_037130415.1). GTDB lineage: Bacteria > Spirochaetota > Spirochaetia > Treponematales > Rectinemataceae > CAIJMU01. Next base: position 140 of record JBAXTA010000490.1, on the reverse strand, counting down.
ACTCGCTGCGCAAGGGAGCGATAGAGATCGGTCATGGCAATTACGACATCCGGGTCGACATCAAGTCCCGCGACGAGATCGCGGACCTCGGCCGGGTCTTCAATACCATGTCCTCGGACATCAAGGCCTTCGTCGACCGC
>JBAXTA010000049.1:0-18756 GCA_037130415.1 Spirochaetota bacterium | reverse complement strand
GCCTTGGCCTTCTCTGGAGTTGCGAGGAGTGAATCTGGATCGTGGCCAAAGTTCCTGAAACACTCGATGACACCCGTACCCCGAAGCCTATCCACAAGCGATGATCCTTCCATGGTAAACCCTCCTCCTGGTTGTCAGGAGCCCCCATTTTCGCCGCGGAGACGGAATGGGGCAAGCCCTCGAACATCCTTCGCGCTTTGCGCCTCCGCGCGCTGCCAATCCCATGCTTTTCCCAGGTTTGTAGAGGCGCCAACGATGGAAGGATAGAACCGGAAAGGGCGGCGGACCTAGGCTGCTCCACCTGCCAGGCTGATTTCATAGGCGATCCTTCTTCCCCTTCGCCTCCCGCATCGGCGATTTGCATCCTGATTTCCTGTCGAATTGTAGCTAGGTTCTCATAAATCGCTTCAATGTATGAAGATAGTGCTTGACATGGGCACCGCTACGCGGATGCTTCCGGGGCTGCTCGCGAGGCGCTCATGCTAGCCGGCAACCAGTGCAAAATATGCACATACTGCCACGTCGGCAACTACCGAGGAATCCTGGGTAGTTCGGGAGTGTTGGAAAGAGGACAACTCCACGCTCAAGGCGGCGCTTCTGGCCCGGGCGAGGGAGGATCGAAATGCTCTGCTGAATTCGCACTCTTCATACGCGCAATGCATGGAGAGCCCATCGGAGCCCTATCTCGAATCGCCTGCCATGTCGCCTGGCCTGTCTCCTGGCCTGTGGAAGCGGTATGAGCTTGCCCCTGGAGTCGAACTGCACGTATCCCGGCCTGCGGAGAAGCGAGAGCGTGGGCTGATACAGAGTCTTTTGGAATTTGTCTCGAAGGAGGGACGAAGATCATGAACGAAAACGAATCTATGTCAGGGAACTCTGAAGGCGTGCCGGCATTCCGGGCGGCTGCCGAGCGGCGATTGATCAGGCCTTCGGGCAGCCATCGTCATCTTCGACGACCAGGTGGAAGTGCTGCTCAAGGCAGCGCAGGTCTCCGAGCAGTATAAGGCCGAAGCCCGTTCAAAACTCACGTGCATCGAGGCCCGGTCGAATACAGCCCTGCACGAAGGCTGGCTCACTGGATGCCGGAGCATCGCCTCGAACGAAGCCGGATCCCAGGGCGGATTCCTTTCCAGGTGCTTCCTCCTGACCGATGGCCAGGCGAACGCGGGCCTCACGGATCCCGAACAGATCGCCAGCCAGGCCGCCGACATTCACCGGAATGCAGGAATCTGTACCAGTACCTTCGGTATCGGGACTCACTACAACGAGGGGCTCCTTGGTCCGTTGGCCGTTGCCGGGTCGGGACAGTTCCATCACCTGCGGAATCCCCGGGAAATCGAGACCTCCTTTGGCGGGGAACTCTCGGAGCTTTTCAACGTCGTTTCGAGGAATATCAGGATCGAACTGGAAATCGGTTCCATCAAGGCTGCCAGGATCATAAGCCAGTATTGGGTGCATCCGGCAGAAGAGAAGCAGCGCCTGGTAGTCGATGTCGGAGACCTCATTGGCGACGAGGAGAGGAACCTCGTGGTGGATCTCCATTTTCCGAAGGTTGCCGAAGGAGAAAAAATCACGGTCAGGGCGCGGCTGCTGCGCCAGGGGAATGGCTCTGATTACGCCTCCACCTGGGAGGGACTTGGCTTCGAAGGCGCTTCCTCGACGGCCTGCGACGAAGAAATCCGCGACATGCATGTCATGCACTGGGTAGGCCTCCACCATTCCGAGAGGGCAAAAAAAGAGGCTCTCGACCTGATGCGCGAAGGCGACCTTGCCGGCTCGATCCGTCGCCTCGAGGGCGTGATCAGGAGGCTTTCCGAGTATGCGGCTGGTGACAGGGATCTGCTGCAGTCCATCGCCGACCTCAAAGCCTTGCGCAAGGATCTGAAACATAACGCGGTAGATGCCGAATGTGTCCGCGAACTCAGCTCCACCTCAATACGGATGTCCCGCGGCCAGCGCGACTATCGGGCATCGAAGTAGTCATAATTGCGATGATAAAGGCCAGCGAGCCATCCGCTCAGGATCGATGCGGTTCCAATCCCGGAAAGGGGAGGGATGACTGGCATCACCATCGGTCCCGGCAAGGTGAAGGAACGTGCCTTTTCGGGATTCTGGAAGCGCGACCTCGATACGGACCTCGCCGCCGCAGGGCTCCTTGTGGAGTTAGGCGAAGACCCGGAGTCGGCAATCCGGAGGGTGAGGGCGGGCGTACAGGGCGGAAACTCAGGCTAGCTTCTCGTACTCCCCGAGCAGGAAGCTCCTGAGGGATAGATGCCTGACCCCGCGCTCATCCGCCTGGATGGGGTCCATGCTCACCACGAACTTGGGCCAGGCGTCGTCGAGTTCGAGGAGGGCGCCGAACTCGCGCTCTCGCGTCGTTTCATCGGCGAGGAGATAGCAGGCCTGGACGTGGATGCGCTGCCCTGCGCGGTCGCAGACGAAGTCGATTTCACGGGACCCGGATCTGCCGGAATGGATTTCCCAGCCGTCGAGTTCGAGGCGGAGGAAGACCGCGTTCTCGACGACCTTCGCGATGTCGCGCCCGGCAAAGCCTCGCAGCTTCGAGCGGAGGCCGAGGTCCTCGAAGTAGTACTTGTTCCCACTTTCGAGGATGCGTTTGCCCTGGAGGTCTTCCGGCTGGATGCGACGGACGGCGAAGGACTGCTCAAGGTAGGCGAGGTAATCGAGGACGGACTGGGGCGAGACCTCTATTTTCCCGGATTTAAGGTAATTGGCGATGTTGCGGGCGGAGCTCGGACTGCCGATGGAATCCGCGACGAACTCGGCGATTCGCGAAAGGATGGCCGGATTCCGAACGCCGTGGCGGAGGACAATGTCCTTGAGCACGACGCTGTCGAAGACGCCGCCGAGGTACTCGAAAACCGTCTCGTCCTGGAGCGACAGGTTTCGCAGGAAGGGAAGGCCGCCATAGCGCAGGTAGAGATTGAGCGCCTCGTCCGAATCGCTGTGCCCGTGGAAGACGAGGAACTCGTCGTAGGACAGCGGATGGATGCGGAGCGTGGCAACGCGGCCTGTGAAGAAGGTCGCAATCTCCCCCGAGAGGAGCTGGGCGTTCGTGCCGGTGACATAGATGTCGTGGCGTCCCTCTGCGGCCAGGCTGCGGAGCGCGCGGTCAAAGCCTGGGATCTCCTGGGCCTCGTCGATGAAGAGGGCGACCTTGCCCGAGCCTGGCAGCGCCTTGGCCTCGGCTTCGAGGCTTGCGCCATCCTTGATGCTGTCCCAGCGCGAGAGCTCCTTGTCGATATAGAGGACGGGTCGCTCCGGCCTTTCGGTACGGCTTTGCTGGGCGAGGAGCCTGAGGATGCTGCTTTTCCCGACACGGCGCTGGCCAGTGATCAGTTTGATAAGGGCAGTATCGGCAAAGGGCCGGATTCGCTCGAGGTAGCGCGGCCGTGGGATTATTGCTTCTTCTTCCATGTATCCAATGTAATGGACAAAAGTACATTCGTCAACTCAATTGTCCATCATGATGGACAATTGAGTGACTCATGAGCTTCCAATCCATCCGCGTCGAGGGCACGCTTTTCTCCGCCGAACTCCTGGCCAAGCTCGACGGGCCAGGCGCCCAAGGACTTCGCCCTCCCTCCCCGCGCCCGCGATCGCATCATGGAAGCCTGGGCGACCTTTCGGAGCAGTGGCATGTCTTCAGTCGGCGGCGCGGGAACGCCATCAATGTATCGGGCATCCTCACCAAACTCATACGGCCCTCGAAGAAGATCGAGGAACTGGTGGCCCTTCACGGATACAGTTCGGACTGGGATGGAGGGGAATATGACAAGTACTTTTCACCACATTGACTTGCGGTCGTCGGGATAGGTAGTTTCCTTCTTGGTTGGTAATGTTCAGCGGAATGACAGACAATTCGCGAACCTGCCAAAGGAGCACAACGTGGCCACGCTTGACCGGACCAAAGACAACCCCTGGGTCCTGAAGACCCCGCCGGGGACTTCGGAGTACACAATGCACATCGAGGCCAAGGACGGGAAGGATGTCATCGTCTGCACCGTGGGGAAGACCATGCTCCACTACGACACCCGGTGCATCGCCGACCTCCATGCCATGCTGAAGAAGGCCAAGGACTGGGTGGATCTCGGGGGCACGGATGAGCAGAAGCCCGCCAAGGAAGGAACCGTCGAGGCGTGGGGCCGAAGTCCAGACAACCCCATAGGGGGCTGGTACGGCCTCAAGAAGGGCCTGCGGGGACGGTTCGGGGTCTACATCCCTCCACTGATGGAGGAACTCGGGCTTGCCGAGCTTGAGCACAACCCCAAGGGCAACAGGATGAGGGCAAAGTAGGCTCATTGACGGAGGGGCGCAATGAAGATCACCTTGAATGTCCTCGGCATTCTCTGCATCCCTGTTGCTGGTCTCTGGCTCCACACATGACGATTCTCGGTGCCCTCGCTCCGGAGATCCGCGCCGCAGCCGTGATGCTTTACCGGGAAGCTCCCCGTCCTGGCAAGGTAGGAAAGGTATTCGATCCCATAGTCACCGTGCTTTGTCGCCTCGGAGAGGGGCATGTACCCATGCCTCTCCGAATCCTTCCCCGTCCCCCTCATCGCGTTCAGGCAGATCGACAATGACCGGTCTTTGGACCTGCCAATAAAGTCCAGAAAGCCCTCAAAACGGTCCTTCTTCCTGGAGATGAAATACTCGAGCATCGAAATGGCCTCGGGGTGGTTCGAGACCTCAAAGCGCTCACGGAGGCTCTTCTTGCCGATCGCGATGCCTTTAGTTAGGACGAGCTCGGTCTCGCGGAGGTTGAGGGTGTTTCCTTCGATGACCCTGATCAGGTCGGAGGGAATAGCATCGGCATCGGTTTTCATGGATTCGATGGTACCCGATACCGAAACTGCTGGCGGCATCAGGATCGAGCCCGATCGTCTGCGCCACGCCCTGCCCAGATTCTGCTATTGGAGAACCACCTCACAGGAGGTATCCAATGCAGGGCGCCTATTCAGCCCTTGTCCCCAACGGAGAGGGTTAGTCGAGGACGGACCGGGGCGAGACTTCTATTTTCGTAGATTTGAGGTAATTGGCGACCCTCTTCGACCGCGGCAAGTCGGTGGCCTCCCGGCGCCCAGGTCAGGTTCATCAAGAGCGATGAGGGCGGGCAGTGGGTCAACGGGGACCTCGGAATCGTCGAAGCCCGCGAAGCCGACTGGGTCAGACTGTCGACCGCATCCACATCGACCTTGCCGACGTCCCGCTGCTCTCAAGGCTGCTGGCCACGAGGACATCAAGTTCGACGACAGCTCCTCTTTCATGCCTGGAGGCCGATCCTGATTCCCCACCGTCGAAGCACAGGCGGTTCCTGCTCCCTTGCTTGGCCCTGTACAGGGCGGCATCGGCTCGGTCGATCAAGGCATGTGCGTTGAAGGGGCCTGACTCGGGGGAATACAGGGTGCCTCCGCAGCGGCCTCCGGGGCCGCCTCCGCGTTGGCCGAGGCGAGGGCCTCGGCTTCCTTCGCCTTGGCCGCTTTCGCTGTCTCGTTCCGTAGCTTCCGGTTGTAGAAGAAAACCAGCAGCGCCGAGACGATGGCAACGTCCGAGATCGTGGAAGCTATGGTTTCGGGGACCTTGATCCCTGCGAGGCCAAGTCCGCCCATGCCCAAAAGGACGATGGCGAGGCCGACAATGATCCCGTTCAGCAGCTTTGGCGAGGGTTTGGTCAGGAAACTTGGCAGCATGGCGGCATTCCTCCGGAGGGGGCATCATCGGGGATGGCAGACACTTTGTCTATGCCGGGCATTGTATCGGGCACCTTCCCCCCACCCTTGACAGATCGATGTGGCGGACACCGGCATGCGCCTTGAAAACGTCGAACAGCAGCTCTCCGTGGCCGATGGCTGCAAGGCCCGCTGCATCATCGCAGTCGGGGGAGGAACCCGAAACGCCGCCTGGAAGCAGATCGTGAGCGACATCGCGGGCATCACCCGGGGAAGAGCCTTCCCGCAGCTCGGTGCCGCCCTCGGGGACGCCTTCCTTGCAGTGATCGGCGCAGGCCTGTTCTCGGGCAGCAAGGATATCGAGCGCTGGATCGGCGAATCGAGGAGGGTGGTCCCGCACGAAGGATTCCGACCTATCTACGATGATCATTACCGGATCTACCGGCAGCTCTACGACCGGAACTCAGGCCTGATGCACGATCTCGCCCGGCTCCGCCCGCATTGACCGCCTCCCCTATTTCCCCTTCCGCATATCCGCGATTTCCGCGGTCCCGATTTTCAGCCTGGAGAACCCGACGCTACAGCCGCCTCCGACCGGAGACTGGGCGACAAGGCCGACCTTGACCTCATCCTTCATGGGCAACTGGAAAAATCGTACCATCTTCCACTTCTTTCCGGTCTCGGAATGATGCAGGGCCCAGGTGCTCCCCCTCCTGACAACCTGGAGCCAGATGGAATCGACCTCGTCCTTCCTTTCGCCATTGGAATCATCGGAGAGCTTATCCGTCACCACCGTGACGACAGATGGATATCCCAAGTCAGTCAACTCGTACTCGAGCTTTATCCACCTGTTTGCCTTGTCGTAAACAAACAAGCCGCCTGCGTCATAGCGCTTGTGGAAATCCGGTTTGACCCTGACACTCGCGACAAAGTCCCCCTGGATCCGCTCATAGCAGAAGGGCGCATTCGAATAGGTGGTTCCTGTTCGCGGGTCGATGAAGAAATCGGACTTGCCAGGAGCGGTTATGGTGCAGGCTCCATTCTTGCCGGCAGTCATGACAGCATCATTCATGGTGAACACACAGGGCTCCTCAGTTGGGGGATGACTTCCTTCAGGATGCATCAAGCAGTCCTGGTTGACAAGGCAGTGGCGCAAATGCAGGCAGAGGTCACCCGTCCAGAGCGCCGCAAGCAAGGTGCCCAGCATCGAGAACTCTGATCATGAGAGGACTCCGCCAATCTTTCGCCAGGGTACTACAGCTATCCCCTTCGAGCTCAGGTCCTGCCCACCGGCAAATACGAGAGCGCAGTCCTGTGCTGGAGCCCCTGAATATCGCATCCAGGTCTCGATCCCCGCAAAGAAATCAGGGGCGATCGTCTTCCCTGACTTCACCTCGATCGCCTTAGTCCGCGCGCCATCCTCGAAGACTATATCTACCTCGGTTCCCGCACTGTCGCGCCAGAAATAGAGGTCCGGGTCGAGGCCCTGGTTGTAACGCGCCTTGAGGAGCTCCGAAACGACGAGGGACTCAAAGAGATTGCCCCTGTTGGGGTGGAGAAAGAGCTGCTCTGCGTCCTTGATGCCCAGGATGCGGGCGGCAAGTCCTGTATCGATGAAGTAGAGCTTCGGGCTCTTCACGAGGCGCTTGCCGAAGTTCCGGTGAAAGGGCTGGAGGAGGTAGACGATGCCGCTCGTTTCCAGGATGGAGATCCAGGCCTTGGCAGTGTTGTGGGAGAGGCCGCAATCGAGGGCCAGTGCGCTCAGGTTGAGGAGCTGTCCGACCCTGGCGGCGCACATTTTCACGAAGGTCTGGAATTGGCCGAGGTCCTTCACATTCAGGATGGACCGAACGTCTCGCTCGACATAGGAGGCAATGTAGTTTGTATACCAGTCGTAGGGGATGAGGTCGCGGTCATAGAGGGGGGGATAGAAACCCTTGACCATGGCAGCAAAGGGATCGTCGCTTCCGAGTCCAGCCTCGGAAAGCTCAGCCTGCGAAAAAGGCAGGAGCCGCACGAAGGCGGCCCGTCCTGCGAGGGACTCGGTAACCCCGGCCAGCAGGCTGAACTGCTGTGATCCTGTCACGATAAATCGAGCCGGCCTTGGGTCGATGTCCACCGCGGTCTTGAGGTAGCGGAAGATTTCCGGCACGTACTGGGCCTCATCAAGGATCAGGCCATCGGAATAGTTCGCGAGGATGCCACGGGGGTCCTCGCGGGCGAGTCGGGCAATATCGGGGTCTTCCAGTGACAGATAGGGTATATCTGGGAAGACCATCCTCACGAGGGTAGTTTTGCCGGACTGACGAGGGCCGGTGACGCAAAGGACGGGAAATCCCCGCGCCAAGCGCTTGAGGGTCGCTTCTGCCTGTCGTGCGATCATGGGAGTAGTGTAATCAGATCATGCAAATTGTCAATATGATTGCCAATTTGCATGGACAGATTTCTGTCGCGACCCTACTCCGGTAGTCGGCAAGAGCTCCTCGACGATTGTCCCCGCCTGATCGGGTAGCTGCGAGCGCTGGGACCCTGCAGTGATCCTCGGATTCAAGTTACTCGGGGCCTTGGCCCGGAGGCGACTGGATCACTGGATCGGCAAGTGGCCTGAAAAACAACATGCATAGCTGCCCAAAAAGCAAAATCCAAGGAAGAGTTTTCAAGGTCCACATTTTCTTGACAGTTTCACTATTTGGATATACAGTGAACTGTACTCTTTTTTATTACATGGAAGGCGTGCATATTATGAATTATTAGTCAATTGAATCCAAGGAGCCAGGCCATGGGCTTTGATGTCAAGAAAACTATTCTCCTCGTCGAAGATGAGTACCTCCCGGCAACACATGAGAAACTTCAGCTTGAGAAGCATGGTTATAAAGTTGTAATGGCCAATTCTGGAGAAACAGCGATCAAGGCCTTGAATGGCAATCCATCCATTGATCTTGTCCTCATGGACATCCACCTTGCAGATGGCAGTGATGGCTTCCTCGTAGCTGAAAGCATCCTGAAGGATCACGAGATCCCGATTGTCTTTGTCCTGGGTCATCAAGGGCCAGAAGTCATGGAGAAGCTTGAGAAGGGCACTTACTATGGCTATGTGTTCAAGCAGTCATCGGTAGCAGCCCTGGATTCAGCCATAAAGATGGCCCTCAGGCTGTTCAATGCGAACAAGACAATAGAGACAGGCAAGCAAAGACTCCATGCAACACTTGATGCATTTGTCGGCTTGCTTCTCGAAGTAGACGCTGATGGAAATATTCATCATATACAGGCACATCATCACGAGCGTTTGCTGAAACCTACCGCAGGCATGGCTGGAAAGAGAATACAGGAGGTGCTTTCGCCGACAGTGGCGCAGATATTGATGGACGCCATCAAGGAAGCACATGAGACAACTGGATGGAAACTTGAAAGTACCATCGTGGATGGCATTGTCCGCTGGTTTGAGCTTTCAGTTTCGAGGATAGCCAGCTATCAGGATATCCCTCGTTTCATCGTGATCTCGCGGGATATTACCAATAAGTATACTGCTGATGAAAAAGTCAGGGCGAGCTAGGCTCGGTTCTCACATGCCGAGAAAGTTGCCAAGATAGGCAATTGGGAAATCAACCTTCAATCGAATACGGTGGTAGCATCCAGTTCAGCATATAAGATTTACGGCCTGCCCGCAGGTGAGCTTCATGTGCGTGATATCAAGGCTATCCCGCTGCCTGAGTACAGGGAGACTTTGGATCAGGCCCTGTCTGACCTTGTCACAAAAGGCATTCCCTACGATATGGAATTCAGGATTCGCCGCACCAATGATGGACACATCGTGGATATCCATTCCATCGCCACGTTCGACAAATCAGAAAATACCGTAATGGGTGTGATCCAGGATATCACCGAGAACAAGAAGCTGATCAATAGCGAGAGAAGAAGCCACCAGATGTTTGCCGATATCGTATTCAGCACTTCTGACTGGGTGTGGGAAATCGACGAGAAGTTCACCTATTCCTATAGTTCACAAAAGGCCGATGAAATACTGGGGCGATCAAGCGAGGAGATCATTGGAAAGTCTCCCTTCGATTTCATGGAACAGGAAGAGGCAGAAAGAGTAGGAAGGATATTCACTGAGATCGTCGCGAGTCGCTCCGAGATCAAGGAACTTGAAAACTGGATTGTCAACAAGAACGGGGAGAAGAAATGTCTGCTCACCAATGCTGTACCTGTCATCAATGAAAACAATGTCCTGAAGGGCTATCGAGGCATCGACAGGGACATCACCGAGAGCAAGCATGCTGAGCAGAGACGCGAAAGATTGCTGATGGAGAAGAACGCCCTCATCAAGGAACTTTTCCATCGTACGCGCAACAATATCCAGGTCATGATTGCCCTGTTCTCCCTCAAGGGAGGCACTTCCAAAAACGCCGAATTGACAATGATCCTGGATGAAATGACAGACCGCCTGCTGGCCATGTCTCTTGTCCAGAAAAAGCTCTACGATTCCCAGGATCTTTCACGCGTAGACCTCAAGGCCTATACGGAGGAATACCTGAGGACGATCCAGGCAAAAGCCTCCCCGGAATGGAATCGCATCAAGATAATAGCGAACCTCGATTCTGTTGTCGCCTTGATCGATACTGCCATCCCCTTCGGACTGGTGCTTAATGAACTTGTCATGAATGCCAGGATCCATGCTTTCCCTTCCAGCAAGCCCGGCGAAATAAGAGTAAACCTGCACAAAGGGTATGAAAACAACTATTGTCTGGAGGTCTCAGACAACGGTGTGGGTTTGGCAGATGCTTTTGAACCTCGCAAGAGTGATACGGTTGGATTCCAGTTGGTATTCGGGTTGGTGGAAAACCAGATGAACGGGAAAGCCTTCCTTGAAAACAGGAATGGACTTGCTTTCAATCTATACTTTTCTGATTCCGGGTACTTTGAGAGGGTCGCAAATATGGAAGAGGAAAAAGGCCTGCTACTGGCACATGGCCAGCGCTGACAAGTCGGGCGATTCGCGCGCCTGAGATCATGTGCCAGGGCTTAGCCCGGATTTCTCACAGCTGCAACCCAAAGGCGCTCAATATGCCCTGACGAAGCACTTATGGCGATTTACCGGGGCAATTCCTGTCAATAGTGTGTTTCGAGTTGCGATCTGTCCCAGTCGTGGCGGCTTCGGTCCAGGAAAACATGGCTCGCGCTCGGTACCCGGGTTCAAGAGGTGGAGCCTGATGGTCGAACACTGGGCCCGGTCATGGTCGGTGCCTGCAAGTCCGACGCACCTCAGCTCGCAGAGGAAGAGGTAGGCGAGGGACGAGAACCAGAGCCTGAGCTGGTTGGCGCGGAAACGATGGGAACTGGTACGGTCGGCGAAAAGGCACGCTGGAGGCGACTGTTGCGGGCCAGGCCAAGAATGGGAAACGTCCTGTCATGGCTCTCGAAAAAAGCCATCAGTGTTTCGCGACAGAATCCCGAGTCGCTACGAATGACGATGCGGGTATGCGGCGAGCTCTCGAGCAGGTACTGGAAGGCGGATCTGAACGAAAACATTTCCACCGTGCCGAGGGTGACGGCGAAGATCCTGATAACCGAGAATGCCCTCTCGCCATAGGTGGCGGTCTCGCCGAGGTACTTCTCGAGCGAATACTGCGAGACTTCCGACAGTTTTTTCATTGACTAGCTCGTGGATGAAGGGGCCGTGGCCGAGTCTGCCGGGGTTTCCCCAATGACCGGCGAAGCACTCAAGCTCCCGCCAGCCATCCTGCAAGATTGCCCCAGAAGGCTGCGTAGCCTTCCCATTTGAGAAAGTCGGAGGAACCCCAGTGCGGGGCGCAGTCGCTCGCGAAGGCGGCGGCACGACCCTTTCCGCAGGTCCAGGCGCTGAGAAAGGGATCGTCGCCGGCCTTCATGATCACGGAAGAACCGGGTTTGGCCACGACACGGTTGTAACCGAGGAAGAAGGGCCAGGGGGAGGGGAGGCCCTTCATAATTGGGTGCGATGGCTGGATTGCTTCGGGAACGATGCCTTCGGGGCATTCCTGGCGGTCGTCGAAGGTAAGGCAGGTCACGGGCAGGACCTCCTCGACGGCGGTACCGTGGTAGCGGGCCTTGCCGTCGATGCCCGAAAAGGACATCCAGCCGCCGATCATGACGAGGCCGCCGCCGCCGCTCACGTAGTCCCTGAGCATCGAGAGTCGATTGGGGTGACGTATGGACTTCGTCAGCATCTCGGGGTGGAAGAGGAAGGCGTCGGCTCCGATGTCGCTCAGGCAGATGACATCATAGCCGCGGAGCTGGGTGATATCCTCCGGGAAGTATTCGGGCACGCGGCAGGTGACGAAGCGGTCGACCTCGTACCCCCGCGAGCGCAGGGCCTCGACGAGGGCGGTCCCATCTTCCTTGTAGGCGCCGATGGAATAGGCGATCGGTCCCTTGACCTCGGTGGTGGCCGAAGTCCACTGCTCTCCAACTACCAGTATCCTGGCCATCGTGAATCTCCTTCGGGCGCTGCGCCCGCTTCGTGCTGCAGGCTATGAGATCTCGTTGCGATACGGAATCGAAGGTACGGCTCCGGCACGGGTGACGCATAGTGCCGCCGCAGCGATGCCGTCGGAACCCGCATAACTGAGCCCTTCGGCGCCGAGGGTGAGGAAGCCCCGGAGGCCGCGTCGCAGCGCCTCTTCGAGGGCGGAGGCACGGTGGCTGATCTCGTTCTGGAGGAGGACGGCGTCGCCTGGACACCAGCCTTCGAGGAAGGAGTCGCCACCGACCTTGTTGAGCGATCCGATGTTGAGGACACGCATGTCTGGCTGCCTCCCGTCGCTCAGCCTTCGCGCCTGGCCGCGCGCCGCTCCGCCCTCTGCGAGAGCAGACGGTTGAACACAAGCACGAGGATGAGAACCCCGCCCCAGATCACATCGCGGTAGAAATTCGAGATGTTGTTGAACATGTTCAGCCCTGACGAGAGGAACTGGAGGATGAAGATGGCGAGGGTTACGCCGACTATCTTTCCGAAGCCGCCGCTCGGATCAATGCCGCCCAGCACCGCGATGAGCACGCACTGCAGCGTGTAAGGCGCTCCGTATTCTGCCTTGGCGGAGTTGGCCCGCGCCATCATGATGAGGCCCGCCACCGCGGAGAGCAGGCCCGACAGCATGTAGGTGCGGATCAAGATCGAGGTGTTGCCGAGCCCCGCGTAGAGCGCGGCCTTGGAATTCGTGCCCAGCATGTACAGGTACATGCCGAAGCGGGAGCTGGACAGCAGGAAGGCGATCCCCACCGCGACGACGAGAAACACGAGGAAGGAGAGGGGGAAGAGGCCGAAGAACTCGGTGTTGCCGATCTTCGAGTACAGGAGTGGAAGTCCGCTCTGGGGCCTTCCGTTCGTGATGCCTATGGCGATGCCGGTGTAGAGCTGCTGGGTTCCGAGGGTCGCGAGGATCGCGGGGATCTTGAAGCGCGAGATGAGGAGGCCGGCGAAGGCCCCACAGGCCAGGCCGCAGGCAAGGGCGACCAGGACCGCGAGGACGAGATAGGGCAGGGCCTGCTCGGGAGGCGCTCCGCGGGGTACGGCGGCGAACATGAGCTTCGCCGCAAGGATGGCGGAGAGGTTCGCCGTACCGACAACACCGAGGTCGATGCCCCCGGTGATCATGGTCAGGCTGACGCCGATGGCCATGATTCCATATTCGGGGAACTGACGCATCATCGAGCCGAAATTCGCCGGCGTGACAAACTGTTCCGGCCGGAGGACCGCCATCAGGGCAAACACGACGCCGAGCATGACGAGGAGCCGCGCCAGGTTCTGGTCGCGTCCCCGCCGGATCAAGGGAAGGGCGACCTCCGCCTGTTCATTCTTCATGGCCTCCCCCTACGTCTTCTTCAGGTCGCGCTGGCTGCGGTGGGTCGACGCTATCTGGTGCGCTGTCACCCCCGTGCCGATGATGATCACCGCACCGGTGAAGGCGCGGGACCAGTAGGTCGGGATACCTATCAGGATAAGGCTGTTCGCGAGGATCATCATCAGGGCAATGCCCAGGATCGTCCCCGTGAGCGTCCCGAGGCCTCCCGTCACGCGTGTGCCGCCGAGGACGACTGCGGCTATCACCGTAAGTTCCATGCCCTGGAAGGTGGAAGGATCGGCGTAGGCCATCATCGAGATCCTCGAGATGCCCGTGATCCCCGCAAGCACGCCGACAAGGCAGTAGAGGAACATCTTGATCGCCCGCACGTTGAAGCCCGCGCGTTCTGCAGCGGCCTCGTCGCCTCCGATCGCGTAGATGCCGCGGCCCAGCATGGTGTAGCGAAGGAGAAGGAAGGCAAGGAAGAGCATTCCTACAAGGATGAGGATCTGCGAGGGCATGTTCGAACTGAGGCCGAGCTCGTTGTTCGCCGCGGTGAAAAGGGTTTCCTTGCCGTGGGCGACGATAGCCGGAGGGACGTCGGAGGCGCTCGCCGAAAAGGCCCCGAACATGAGCCCCGTGAAGAGGCTCCCTGTCCCGAGCGTGACGACCAGGGTGGGAAGGCGGAGGAAGGCGATCAGGAAACCGTTGAGCGCACCCATCAAAAGCCCGAACCCTGCCGACATGGCGTAGGCGAGGATGACATTGCCCGCATAGCCCGACTGGAGGAGGATCTTGTCAGTGATGTACATCGCGAGGGCCGCTACAGCGGTAAAGGAGACGTCGATGCCCCCCGAGACGATCACCATCATGCAGCCGATCGACAGGAGACCTGGCACGATGAAGGCACGAGCGAGATCGACGAGGTTGTTGCCGGTGAAGAACTGACCCGAGCGGGCCTGGATCAGGAGGCTGAGTATGACAATGGCGGCCAGAACCCAGGGTTCCGAGCGCGCGAAGAACCTGCGAGCGGTGATCAAATGGCGCCCCCTCTGAATGTCCTGTCATAAACAATGCGCCTGGGCATTTGCCCGCCACCGGGCCGCGGGCCAATGCCCAGCGAAAAGCGCGGTTGAGCGAAGCGAAAATGACAGGACATTACGCCACGCCAGTCGAGAGCTCGCCGAGGACCGACTCTGTTGTGGAGGCGGGGTCGAGCTCACGGACGAAGGCACCTTCGCGCATGACGATGATCCTGCTCGCGCAGGCGAGCACCTCGGGTAGGTCGTCCGAGACGATGATGATGGCCAGCCCTTCGGAAGCGAGCTTCCTCATCAGGGCGTGGATGTCGTACTTCGAACCTATATCGACGCCCATCGTAGGGCCGTTCAGGATGAGCACCGAGAGGTCGTTCGCAAGCCAGCGCGCGAGCACCACCTTCTGCTGGTTGCCCCCCGAGAGGGTGCGTACCGGGAGCGAGGGATCCTTCGTAGCGATCGAGAGCTCCCGTATCCAGCGCGATGTCGTCTCGGCGACAGCCTTCCAGCGAAGGAATCCCAGGCTGTTGGACAGGCGGTCGAGTACGGCGATGACAGCATTGCGGTCGATCGCCTGCGGAAGGAAGAGCCCCTCGGTGAGGCGGTCGGAGGGGACGTAGCCGAGGCCCTTCCGGATGGCATCCTTGACGCTCCTGATCTTCGCTGGACGTCCCCTGACCTCGATAGTACCTGAGTCCGGTTGCGTGATGCCGAAGAGGGTCTCGACAAGCTCGGTCCGCCCCGATCCGAGGAGGCCCGTAATGCCGAGGATCTCCCCCGGCGCAAGATCGAAGCTGATGTCCGAGTAGCAGCCACGCAGCGAGACTCCCTTGACCGAAAGGATGGGCTCGCCTCGCGGTCCCGCGGGACGGTACGACTCTGCGGAAAACTCGCGTCCGGTCATGTGGAAGGCAAAGGCGCGGTGGTCGAGTTCCGTTGTGCTGCCTTTGGCGACGTTTTCGCCCGAGCGGAGGATCGTGTAGCGCTCGGAGATCTCGAAGACCTCGTCCAGCTTGTGCGACACGAAGAGGATGGATATGCCGCGGGACTGAAGCTCCTTGATCAGTGAGAACAGGGACTTCACTTCCTTCTTCGTCAATGCCGAGGTGGGCTCGTCCATGATTATGAGCTTCGAGTTCTGAAGGAGGGCCCGGCTGATGGCGATGAGCTGACGGTCGGCCACGGAGAGGTTCTCTACCCGCTCGTCAAGGTCGACGTCGAAGCCGATCTGGGCTACAGCCCGCGAGGCGATGGACCTCGCGCGGCGGTAGTTCATGAAGGCGCGCTTGTCCATCAGCTCCATATTGAGGGCGAGGTTCTCCATCACGGTGAGGTTGGGGAATACGGAGAAGTCCTGGTAGATGACCTGGACGCCGAGGGAGATTGCCTCGATGGGGCTGAGCTGCGTGAAACGCCGACCACCCATCTCGATCGTTCCCGCGTCTGGCTCGTGCACCCCGGAGATCACCTTGATGAGCGTGGACTTGCCCGAGCCGTTCTCTCCGGCGAGGCAGTGTATCTCGCCTGCACCGATCTCGAGATCGACTCCCTTGAGGGCCCGCACCCCGCCGAAGGACTTCGCAATTCCCTCTAGCTTGAGAACCGTGGACGCCATGTGCGCCTCCAATGAGGTTGAGGACAAAGAACGCGGGCGGGTCCACCGAGCCGACAATGTGTTGCCGACTCGGTGATGCCTCGCCCGCGCCCTGGATGAGTCATTGTCCGATCAGAATCCGAAACTGTCTACGTTGTCCTTTGTGATGTTGACCCAGCTCTTGCCCAGGAGGACCTTTTTCGAGCCAGGCGCGAACTGCATGCTTTCCCAGCCCTTGGCCTTGAGGTTGATGCCATTGGCGATTTTCTCACCCTTGAGCACGGCGACTGCTGCAGCGAGCATGGCGTAGCCGGCTTCGGCCGAATCCCAGAGCATGACAGCCTGGACCGTGCCGCTCTTGAGGTAGGGCTTGTTCTCGTTGGGCATGCCGACGGAAGTGACAAAGGCCTTGCCCTTGAGTCCGAGCTCGTCGATGGCCCGTGCGGTTCCCGGAGTGGAGAGGGACGAGGTGCCGAGGATTCCCTTGAGGGTGGGATACTTCTTGAAGAGTTCCTTGGCGCGCTGATAGGCGGTGTCGAGGTTGTCCATGATCTCCACGCGGGGCTCGGCAGCGAGGAGGGCCATGTTCGGGTACTTGGTCTTCTGGTAGGCGACGGCCGCATCGGCCCACTCGTTGTGGGAGGCGTTGGTCACGTTGCCGACCATGGTGGTATACGTGCCCTTCTCACCCATGCTCTTCGCAAGGACCTGCATGAGCGCCTGGCCGAGACCCTCGTTCGAGAAGGCTTCAATATCAAAAAGGATGTTCTCGAGGGAGGAACCTTCGTGGGCGATGACGACGATGCCCTTCGAGAGGGCCTGACCGAGTACCGGCTCAAGGGCGGCGATGTCGACCGGGACGACGCAGATCGCATCTACGCCCTGGGCGATCATGTCTTCGATGACCTGGGCCTGCATGGCGGCATCGGTCTTGGGCGGGCCCTTCTGGAAGACGTTGATCTTCGTATCCGCTGCGTAGCGCTTGACGCCTTGTTCCATGCGGACGAACCATGCGTTGGTCGCGTCCTTGGGGACAAGGGCGATCTTCCACTGCGACTGCGGCTTGGAAGACTTGAACTTGGCCGCATCGTAGCTCTGGCCGAAGAGGGGAGCCGCGATGCAGACGCACAGCAGCAACCCGAGGGCGACAGTAAGAATCTTCTTCATAAGCTGGAACCTCCTCTAAAAAAACGTGTGAATACGATGGCTCGAAGTCTAGCATCAAAAACTGGGCTGTCAAGTCGGCCTTTAGCATTCATTTAGTCATATTTATAGTTCGGAATGCGCCATGGCGCTGCGGCGCGCCCTGGCGGCGGAGCGCCATGTGGAGTGATCCGAGGCTCATTATATAAGGATGTTCGCATCAAGCTCCGCGAACTGGACGGTGGGCCTTTTCGGCAATGCGCTCGCTAAATTTCACTAAATGTTTAGTAATCATCCTTGACAGCACCAAAAAGATGGGGTAGCGTGATCTCTAAAGGGGCGCCGATGGGGGTACGGGTCAAGGACATTGCGAAGCTGGCCCTGGTCTCGCCTGCCGCCGTTTCGCTCGCCCTCAACAACAAGCCGGGCGTTGGCCTGGAGACCCGCGAACGCATCATCCGGATTGCACGAGGCCTCGGGCACGACGGCCCGAAAGCGCCACTGATCCCGAAGGCCCTTGCGGGGCCGGTCTGTTTCCTCCACATTGCCCGCCATGGACACGCCGTAAACCGCGATCACGACGTCTTCATCGCGGACTACATCGAGGGCCTGGGCCAGGGAGCCCGCCTGCAAGGCTTGAGCCTCGGAATCACCACCTTCAAGGCAACAGCCATAGAGGCGATTCTCGAGAGCGCATCATCGATGGACGCTGCCGGTTTCATCGTGCTCGGCACAGAACTGGAGGAGGCAGATGTTGCTGCCTTCTCGCGCCTCGACCGGCCGGTGGTATTCATCGATACCTGGTATGACTTCCTTCCCTTTGACTTTGTGGACATGAACAATGAGGACTCGGTCTTCAGCATTGTGAGGGAATTCATGGATCGCGGGCACCGAAGCATCGGCATGGTCAAGGGCTCCATCGAAACGCGCAACCTGAAATTGCGCGAAGAGGGTTTTGTCGCGAGCCTGGCGAGGCTCGGGCTGGCCTACGACCCGGCCCTCGTCTTTGCGGTGGACTCCACCTTCCACGGCGCGACAGCGGAAATGCGGGCTATCCTCCAGGGCGGGCGTCGCCTGCCCACGGCACTATTCTGCGCCAATGACATCATCGCCTGTGGCTGTATCCGAGCTTTCCAGCACGAGGGCGTCCGCGTCCCCGAAGATGTATCGGTGATCGGTTTCGACGACCTGCCGCTCTCGGCCACCGCCGACCCGCCGCTCACCACCATGCAGGTTTCCAAGTCCCAGATCGGCCGCATGGCCGTACAGCTCGTGTCGACGCGTATACGGAATGGCGTCGGCACCCCCTCGGTCAAGGTTCTCATCGGGGGCCGACTTGTCGAGCGCCAGAGCGTGCGCGACCTGTCGGTTTCGGCAGAAGGGCGCCCCGCCAGAGTGCGGACAGGCGCCCGGGCATCCATCCAGCCAGGAGGCAATTCATGACAAGGTACTCGGTTATTCTCGGCAATCTC
>JBAXTA010000489.1:0-2381 GCA_037130415.1 Spirochaetota bacterium | reverse complement strand
TCCCTGTCCGACAGGGTCACTTTGATCAATGCATCCTTTGAGGCCTGGGAAGGGAAGTCGCCCAGCAATTCGCAGGATTTCGCTCGGACATCGGGGAAATCGTTGAGGATGCGGCCAGTACCGGCGGAACGGATGACCAAACTTGTACTCTCGAGCGCAAGATATTCGAGGGACTTCCTGATGTCGTCATTTTTTCTTCCGGCATCGATGGCCTGCTGCGCATACTGGAGGGCTACAGTTTTCATGTCCTTGCCCTCCGAATGCGCCTGTTCACCGATGACCATTGTCTCGAGCGATTCCTGAAGATATCTTTCCTCCACAGATTTCTGGCCCTGCGACCAGGCTCCTGCCAGAGGAAACATCAATACAAGCACCAGTCCAACGCAATTGGTCGCGCGGATTCCTGTATACATCCTTACCTCCCGATTCCGATCTTCCATGAGTCATTCTGTTTTTCCAGATAATAAAGCACAATTCGCTCGCCCCGAGAGTTGATCATAAGGGCAAGAATCTTGTCCTCGCCTATGAACTCGATATCATCCAGCCGGGCGCTCTGCCGGGACCTAAAGACAACACTTATAAAATAGTCCTTCAGGCTCCTTAAAACAGTCCCTTCATGGCGAAGCAATGCTGATTCGGAAAACTTGGCCAGGATGGGCGCGGATGAGTAGTAGTTCCTGAAATCCTCGGTGAGAAAGGTGACCCATGCATCGTAATCCTTGGCCTGGATGATCATGTTGAGTTTTTCGATCAGTGCGCGCGTATCAACAAGTGTAGCTTGCTTCTTTTCAACCGACACGGTCGAAGGATCGAATAGGGGAGGTTCAGGTGACATTTCTGGCTGGGATAGGGGCTCGGTCACCACGGACTGAGGTTCTGGCTGAGGTTCTGGCTGAGGTGGGTTGGGGGGAACTTCAAGAACTGGGGGAATGGGTTCCGGACCAGGTACCGGTACCTCAATGACAACAGAAGTTGGCGAGGGTTGCTCCAGCACTGGAGCTTCAGTGGCTTCCGGCGGCTCAGTGGCTTCTGCCGGCATTGCTACAGGTTCTGGCGCTGCAGGGATCACCGGAGCAGGCGTTGTAGTACAGGACGAAAGCAAAACGGTGAGTACCGAGATCGCCAGCACAGGGAGACAACGCCTCATGAATGCATGATAGAGCGGCTGGGCTTTCATGTCAAAACGCCGATCCGGCAAAAATGCTTTTTTTCTTGAAGATGGGGTGTCGTTGGTGTAATATGCAGCGCAACTTGGAAATAGCTGAGGAGGAAGTCCGCGACTGCATCAGGAATCCGGCCGCAAGCCGGACCGAAGGGTCTCGGATCAGGCTTTATGAAGGACATTGTCGCCCTGCACCGAGCCGAGTTCGAGGAATACCCAGAGATAGTTGCGGCAGCACCCGGAGTCGTAAAATTGCTCGGGGAGCAAATCCCATCGTCGGAAGGCCTGGTTCTCGCCGCTGGTTTGTCGCTTGAGGTATGGGTTGCCATATCCTTTCGCAAGGACTCTTCCCTGCGTTTCTTTGCTGTTGATCTGGGTGAGCGCAAGCGCGGGTCCACTATCAACCTTAAATATAAAAAAGAAGACCGCTGGGCCAATTATCCAAAAGCCATGATCGACGCTTTTTTCCAGACAGGCCTGCCTGCGACCGGCATGAACATGACCATCGCCGGCGATGTGCCCATGGGCCTGGGCTTTGCAGCCTCGACGGCCCTTCAGCTCGCCACAGCAGTTGCGCTCCGCGCACGGCAGGGAAGCAGTTCCCGGAACGAGGAGATCGCGGAGATGGCCCGCGCCGCAGAGTCCCGCTTTTCCGGAACAGCCACCAGGATTGATGACTTCCTTGCTTCCGCCTGTGCAACTCCAGGTGCTGTCACGATCGTAGATCTCAGGGCAGAACGTCGGCATGCCCTTCCTTTTTTCGATGGAGACTGGATAGTGGTGCTGACAGACTCGAAGGTGCCTCGCTTTTCTGTTGCGAACGAAGCGGTCCAACGGGATGCGAGCATCAAGCAGGCCCTGGCGATCCTCGCGCCGAGTGGCAAGAAAGGAATCCGTGATTTTTCCCCCCGCGACATTGATGAGTTCATGGGTCAGCTGCCCGAAAGCGTACGTCGAAGGGCCTTGCACATAGCGGAGGAGCACCTCCGTGTACACGAGGCTGAACAAGCCTTGCTTGAGGGTGACCGGAATGCCTTTGGGCGCGTGCTTGCGCGCTCGCATACTTCCCTCCGGAATCTCTATGAAGTCTCCTGCCCGGAAATCGACTGGCTGCAGAAAAGGGCCATGGAAACTGAAGGGGTGTTCTGTTCCCGGATGACAGGTGAGGGCTTTGGTGGTTGTACTGTAAGCATCATGCCCAAGGAATCACTGGAGGAAT
>JBAXTA010000488.1:0-2381 GCA_037130415.1 Spirochaetota bacterium | reverse complement strand
AGAGACCTCCCGAGCCATTGGCTGTCCAGAAATCGATTGGACGGTGCTCGATAAGAGCCTGGCGCAGGGGCATGACCGCGAGCGGGTCCCAGGCTCTCCCCCTGCCTCCTGCCTTGTCGGAACTTTCTGCGACGATGGCAGCGCCCTCGGCGAGGACCGAGGGAACGGTGAGAATGCTGCCGGTCGCGATGTCGCCGAAGAGCAGGGCGGCCACCGATATGGGGGGAGGGCGGATGGACAGGGAGAGGGCATGGGCCAGTTCGTGGGTGAACAGGAATCTGAGCTGGTCATTTGTGGAGGAAGTCTCGTCGTCTATCTTGAATGGCGCTATCTCAAAGACGATCCTTGTCGAGGGCAGGGGGGTAAAGTAGCCGTTGGTTTCGGGGAAGCGGTCGGTCAGAAGAACCGTCAGGCGCTCCTTCGGAAGCGGGCCAATCCTGCCCACTTCCTGTGCCAGCACCTCGTCGGCAAATGAGGCAAGTCGTTCTGCTTCGCGTACAAGACTCTCGGGAAACAGTATGTTGAATGAGGCTGTCTTTATTTCCTTGAGGGTCTGCCCTGGCGAAAGGAGCTGGGCGCTGATCGCCAGGGCAAAAAAGAGCAGGGCGAGGGCAAGGGCAGCGCGGTTCCAGTTGTTCACGGGGGTTCCTCTGTGCGGTGTGTCAATATCCAGTATAGGGAATTGGTGGAGCGCCCTCAAGATGGCCTTTTTTTGTTGGTCTGTGGCTGGGATTTCCGATAAGTAAGGAGGAGAGACGGAATCATGACGGTCGGCCAAAAAGCATCCCTCAGCCTCCTCGCGGCCGTCCTCCTTTTTGCGGTCTTTGCAGTAGCGGCCTTTTCAGGGCTGTTCAATGTCCTGGAAGCGCGCTTTTACAACCCCGTCATCACCCGGCAATACGAGACCAGTCTTGAGGCGACAGCCAAGGCTATCGATGTCTACCACGGTCAGAACCATGGCAAGTTCGCCCCGGTTCTTGGCATCGATGCCGTCAAGCGCAGCTTTCTGCCCAACCTCTCGATGCAGGATACTGTCGCCCGGGAAAACGAAATTGGCAAACTCAAGGCAGTGACTCCTGGGCTGGCTGGTATCAGGCTCATCGACCAGAACGGCAAGCGCATCCACTACTCGACCTGGACCGGCGACGTCCTTCGGCGCGGCGCGAGCGAGGTCCTCTATCGAGACTACGGTACTGAGGAAGAGGCCCCCTTCGCAGATATCGCACTCCCCGATGCTGGTGGCTGGAAGGTCAGGCTCGACGAGAAGAAGGGCCTCTTCCTTTATTCCCTGCCCTTTGTCGATGGCTTTGGCCTGTTCCGGGGCACTGCAGTGTTTTCAGTTGCTCCGGCTGGACTTATGGACAGCCTTCTCCGTTCTGGCCTCGTGCAGGTTGGTGATTCGTTGACGCCAGCTGGGGCCAACGGAATCATCTTGAGGGTGCCCGCTGCGGGCAGTGTCCTCCTCGCCGCCAAGGTCGCTGATGCCTGGTCCCAGGGCCTCGGTTCAGCTCCCATCGCCATAGGCGATCCGACTGCCGGGGCATCCTGGGTACTGATTTCCCGGGGCGGTTCCGGTGGCTCCCATGTTGGCATCATCCTTCCCGCAGCCACATTCCAGATTCCGGGTGCGATGAAGGTCCTCCTCCTCCTGGCCTTTTTCCTGACGGCGTATCTATTAATCTTCCTCATCTCCAACCTCCGCCACGATCGCGGCGTCATCATCGCCGAGCGCATCAAGCGCTATCATATAGGCGTTATCGAGGGGACCTGGTCGGAGAAGGCCGAGACCGACCTCGGGCGCTGGCGAAGGCAGCTTGAATCGCGCAAGTCCGAATACCGTGAGGGAATCAAGGCTGATCTCGGCAAGCTCGGCAAATCGGCCGAAACCGAAGCCAATGAGCTCATCGACAAGAGCTGGGACGAGATCATGTCCGTCCTCGACCGCCGCGAGCAGGAGGAGTCGAGGCTCGGCGGTGCAACCCTCAAGGAGATCGAGCGACTCATCAAGGAAGCCCTGGGCAGGGGCAGCTTCCAGCTGCCTGCGTCGGCGCTGACCCTGGTACCGGGTGCCCCTCAGCAGTTGCCGCCAAGGCCCGCCGTGTCCACGAGGGTTCCCTCCAAGGCTCCCCGAAAAGCGCCTTCGATGGCTGTCCCGGCAGCTTCGAAGGGCGAGGTTTCAGCCAAGGTTGCTGCGCCGCCTGCGAAGGCGCCGCCTGCGAAGGCGCCACCTACGAAGGCGCCAGCTCCCGCTCTTGCGTCCGCGGCAGCGGACGATGGCCTCGAGGATCTACAGGACGCTGAGGAGCTGGCTGAACTCGATGATGCCGAAGAAGTTGCAGAACTCGACGAAGCCGACGAAGCCGAAGAAGTTGCAGAACTCG
>JBAXTA010000487.1:0-2426 GCA_037130415.1 Spirochaetota bacterium | reverse complement strand
CGCCCTTGCCGCGGCCACCCGCGTGGATCTGGGCCCTGACCACGATATCCCAGGACGCCTCCCCCACCCAGCTCTCCCCATTCGGGCTATAGGCATCGACGCGGCGCCAGGTCGCGGTTCCGGGAGGCAGGGCCTGCCCATCGAGGCTGAGGAGGGGCAGCGGAAGGACCAGGAAGGGAAAGTTGCCTCGGCCTGAAACAATGACCCGCAGCATGATCCTGTCGCCCGCCCCTGCGCCACCAGGCCCGTCGAGCGAAAGGGAAAAGGTTCCGATCGCCCGACTTTCGGAAATGACTGAAGGAATATCCCTCACGGCGATCCGGAGAGCTGGGGCATAGCCCCGGGGCTTTGCAGCAATGTCAGCTTCGGGAAGGAGAAGGCTGCCAGCCTCGAGGGCTGTGGCAACCCAGGAAAAACCGTCGCTTCCCGCCTCAAGCACAAGACCCTCAGGCAGTGCAAAGGAGGGCCAGGCGCTATCGGGAATCCCTGCCGGCGAGAGCAGTCGGAGGCGAAAGCCCTCGAAGCGGGTGACTGTCCCTGGCGCTGCCCATTCCCAAGACTGGCCCTCCGCCATGTCAGTCGGCAGGTCGGGACTCGAGAAGCTGACTTCAAGCCTCGGAATCTCGAAGGCACCCTCCTCGCCCTGGAAGCGGAGTAGGCTGATCGCCCTCCGGCCGGCCACCCTTGATCGCAGGCTGAGGAGGATCGCTGTCCCCCGCGCCTCGCTGGCTGCGACAAAGGGCTTTCTGACCATGCCGTCGACAGAGAGCCCGGGATCAAGGCGATAGGATTCAAGGCGGGCGTCCCGAAGCCCATGGATGACAAGGCTACAAACAAGGACAGAGTCGAGGTCAGGAGGCTTGTCAGGGATTTCCATGGTTACGCGGTAGGCCCCTCCGATGATCCCGAGATCCAGCGACTCGGAGAATGCTGCATCGGGGACAATGGCTGATGAAAGGAGGAGGCAAAGGACCCAAAAACGATTACAACCGGGCTTACCAGTCACGGACGTCATTCCTGGGATCCGCCCCTGTCCCGGGTCGCCACGATCCGGTCTCAAGACGGCGGAAGAGATTCAAGATCTCAGGCTTGCCCTCGCCTCGCCCTCGGGCGACGGGGGCGGGACTACCCAGCGGCGAAGCTCCCTCCTTTTTCCATGCCCTCCAGGAAAGCTCGAGATTGCCCCGCGCATCCTGGTCCCTGGGGTTGGCCTTGAGTGCTTCCTTAAAGGCCTTCCAGGCGCTTTCATAGTCGCCACGCCCATAGTCCAGCACCCCGAGGTTGTAGGCAGCCATGGCCCTTGTCGCAGGATCACCCTCGCGAAGGGCGCGCAGGTAAAGGGAGGCGGCTGCTTTGGACTCTCCGATACCTGCCCAGGAGTTGGCCAGGTCATAGTTGATGACGGGGGCCCAGGCAGCTTCATGGAGGCCAAGATAGAGGGAGGCAGCCTCGCCGTAGCGGCCCTCACGGTGAAGGCGGTTGGCGCTCAGGATCGTGCCATAGTCCCCTGCCATCGCGCAGGATCCAGCCAAGGCAAGGGCCAAGGCTGCAACGGCCAGGGAAGCCGCGGCCCGGGAGGCCGTGGCCAAGGAGGCCGTGGCCAAGGAAGCCGTGGCCAAGGAGGCCAGGGCCATCAAGGGCCTCATCGCGGGTTCCTTTGCATGCGGGAAGGCAAGCTTGCGGTTGCGAGTACCCGGGCCAGTGAGCGCCCGATGAAAGCAAGGAGGGCCAGGGCGAGAAACAGTGGCGAACGATCCAGGGTTCGCGTGATCACCCTGGTCCCTGTCTGCCCTTCCCTGTCGAGCTCGGAAATGATCGACTGAAGGCTTGCCCCCTCCGCAGCGTCGTAGTAATGCCCTCCGGTGGCCAAGGCCAGGGCCCTGAGCAGGCTGGAATCCTGGACAACGCGCACAGGGCTTCCGTTCTTTTCAACAAGGGGTCTGCCCTCGCGTCCCGGGATGGTTACAGGCTCAGTGCCACCGAAGCCGATCGCATAGATTCGCGCGCCCTGCGTTTTGGCATCTGCGGCCGCTGCCCTGGCCCGCTGGTCGAGGTCCCCACCGTCGGAGAGGACCATCACAATGCGTCCCATACCCGCCAGCGAAGTAAAGGTTGAGAGGGCAGCCTCGATGCCTGCGCCAAGATCGGTGCCCTTCCGGCTGATGATCGAGGGGGAGGCGTAACCAAGGGCAGAGTCGATGGCGTCAAGGTCCTCGGTCATTGGCACGAGCACGACCGCTTCACCCTTGACTGCGACCATGGAAAAGCTCGCCCCCGGCACCCTTGCCATCACCAGGCGTGCCAGCGCCCCCGCGGCCGAAAGCCGCGATCCGAGTGCGTCCGCAGCCTCCATGCTGTGCGAGACGTCGAGGACGAGGGCTAGCTCGAGTCCGCTCCGCTCGATCTTCTCGGCCCCCTGTCCCCAG
>JBAXTA010000486.1:0-2454 GCA_037130415.1 Spirochaetota bacterium | reverse complement strand
CCTTTATGCCGATTTCGATGAGCATAGCCGCCGACGAGATCGGGGTGCCCTACCTCCATTACGCCACGGATTTCCGGCAGCAGGCAGGGGGACAACTCGCCTTCGCCGAGGCCTTCGGCGCGGATCTTGTCTCGGTCATCTCCGACCCGGCGGTCGAGGCGGCAGACCTCGGGGCGGCCATCATCGCCCCGGAGGATCAGCCAGCCTCCCTCGACGACCTCCACTCCCTTCTCATGGAAAAATCGGCCCTCGCGCAACTGACCCTGCCCGCGGGTGGTTCCGGCCGCCGCATGACCAATCGCCTCGCAGCCGTTGAGGCCCTCGCCTCCGCAGGCTCCGACCTCCTGGTGGAAGGCTGGGTGGAGGGTCCCTGCGCCGAGGCCGCCGACCTCCGTGGGCTCTCACGCTTTATGATGGACCTCTACGACGACCCCAGCTTCGCGCGCGAGCTCCTCGACTTTGTGACCGAGTTCGAAATAGCCTTCGCCCGCGCCCAGATAGCCGCTGGCGCAGGCATCATCGGCGTCGGTGACGCTGCATCTTCCCTCATCGGACCGGAGCTCTTCGGCGAATTTATCCTGGAGCGGCACCGTCGCTACGTCGCAGCCATTCACGAGGCAGGCGCCCTCGCCCGGCTCCATATCTGCGGGAAATCGGGGCCCCTCCTCTCAATGACTGCCCAGCTCGGCTACGACATCATCGACCTCGACTCCATGGTGGAGATTGCCGAAGCCCGGAGCGCCGCCGGTCCCGCCCAGGTCTTCAACGGCAACCTCGACCCGGTGCGGGTAGTACGGGACGGCAATCCCGCGTCCATTGTCGCAGCCCTCGGGGCCTGCTCCGCCGCAGCGGGGGGAGCCTGGATTGTCGGCGCCGGCTGCGAAATCCCCCGGGGCACAGCCCGCGCCAACATCCTGGCGATGCGCGATTTCGCGAGAAGCGGCCAGCTTCCCTGACCCCGCTTGCAGGGTTGAACGGAACTCAGGACTATAGGCGGAACATGAGAGCCGACAATCCAGCGCGGAATCCTCCCGCCATCCAGTTTGCCCACGCTTCGGCCTTCCGGGATGGTGTTGAAATCCTCAAGGATTTTACGCTTTCCATACGCGAGGGCGAGCACCTCTGCATCCTCGGCCCCAATGGCTCGGGCAAGTCGACGATCGTACGCCTGATAGAGGGAGACCTTCACGCACGGTATCGGGAACCGCCTCCCCTCCAACTGTTTGGTGAGGAAAACTGGAAGTTGTATGAGCTACGCAAGCGACTCGGCGTCGTATCGGACCGCCTCCAGATGCGGCACGCCCGGGGAGAGCTGGTTGCCGATATATTATTGTCTGCCTTCTTCGGTTCCATCGGCCTACCCCTCTATGCGGATATAAGCGAGGAGATGCTGGAACGGGTCGTTGAGACAGCCGATTTCCTTGGGATTTCGCGGCTTCTGGAAAGGAGCGCCGCGACACTCTCTTCTGGCGAGCTGCGCAGGGTCCTGGTCGGCAGGGCCCTCGTCCACGAGCCGGGCATGCTCCTCCTCGACGAGCCCTTCACCTCCCTCGACATCGCCGCCAGGCGGAGTTTTTCACAGCTGCTCGGGAAACTCGCCTCGCACGGAAAGGCCATCATTCTCGTGACGCACGAGCTGGCCGAAATCCCCGCGGCGATCGAACGAATTGTGTGCATCAAGGATGGCAGGCTCTTCGCGGACGGACCCAAGGAGGAGCTGCTGCGCTCTGAGCTGCTCTCGGAGCTCTACGGCATCGCCTTGAAGGTCGAGCGCCGTGGAGAGGTATACGACTTTTCGGTGGAACAGGATTCTCCGGCCTCCACAGGCTGAGGGCTGGAGGAAGTCGCGCGCCAGGGACCATGCCCGTGATCGCGTCGGGCCCAGGAAAGCGACTCAGGACCTCAGCCCCTTACCCTGTCCCGCCCTGCTTCCTTTGCCCGGTACAGGGCCCTGTCGGCTTCAAGGAGGAGGCTGTCAGGACTATCCTCCGGCTTGGGCAGGGAAGCGGCTATGCCGAGGCTGATCGTCACGACAGGAGCCAGCGCGGAGGCCTCGTGGGGAACGGCAAGGTCCCGCACGTTACGCCGCATCCGCTCGGCGATGAGGTGGGCGGTTTCCAGGTTGCAGTCGCCGAGCACGGCGACGAACTCCTCTCCGCCGTAGCGGGCGACAAGGTCACCCGGGCGGTTGACGATCTGCAGGGCGCGGGCAATTGACTTGAGGCAGACATCCCCCGCGAGATGCCCGTATCGGTCGTTGTAATTCTTGAAAAGGTCCACATCAATCATCGCAAGGGCGAGCCAGCGTCCCTCGCGCGCTGCACGCCTTGTCTCCAGTTCGAGAAAGCTCTCGAGGAATCTCCGGTTCGGAATGCCTGTCAGTCCGTCGAGGTTCGAGAGGCGCTCGAGCTGTGCGTTCGATTCCTCAAGCTGACGGGAACGGGCGGTCAGTAT
>JBAXTA010000485.1:0-2473 GCA_037130415.1 Spirochaetota bacterium | reverse complement strand
GCGGCAGCTGCCTCGGCCTTGCCCTTGGCCTGACCCATTCCGGTGAAGAAGGTCTCGCCGCCAGAAGGGGGGGGAGCCTTAGTCGCCCAGGCCGGAGGCGTCTGGCCAGCGACAGCAAGGGTGACGGCCAGCGCGAGAAGGACGGCAAAGCCGCCCCTGAACAGTCGAGCGTTCATTGTAGCCCCGAATCGAAGGTGAGCGACCTTCCGCGTTGATACAGGAGATTGAGGTCGGGCATGCCTGAGGCCTCTGCTGCGTCGAAGACCAGGTCTTGAACCTTGTCTGCCTTCACGAAGGCAAAGACATTGAGCCGCGTCTCCTCGGGCGTGTAGCTCGCCTGCTCGACCTCGCGGACCTTCTTGGCGAGGCCCCGCCTGAAGGTGGACATCTGCTTGGCATCCGGCGTCTTGTTGATGATGAGCTCGTAGCGGAGTCCCTTGGCGAGGGAGTTCCTCATGAGATCCTTTACCTGGGTCGTAATGCGCGGCATCAAGGCCCATACCGCCGAGGAAATCGCGTTGCCTGCAGCCTGGTCCAGGTTGGCCGGACTGAAGGCTTCCTGCCCTGTGTAGGGGATGGAGCCCAGCAGGGTCGCGGTGGCCGGGTCGAAAATCTTGACCGTACCCTGGGCTGCCGCCTTGAATTTCCCGCCCGACGAAGTGTCCTTGACCGAAAAGTCGATTTCCACGTAGACATCGGCATTGAATTTGCGGGCAAGAAACTGAAGCATGCTGATGGAGCCACCAGTCTCGGACTGCCAGGCAGCGGACTGGTCCTTCTTGTTCTTCTCTATCTGGTCGAAATCGATCACCGAGAGCCCAAGCTTTTCGATGAGGTAACGGTTGGACTGGGTCACCGCCATCTTGGCGAGGGCGGGACTCAGCTTTTCGCCATCGGCGACAAAGACCATGTAGTTCAGGTGATCAAGATAGCCTGTCAGGAAGGCCTGCTCGGCTGCGCTCAAGCCTGCCGCGTCAGCAGGAGCGCCTGAGCTGCCCCCGGAGGCCTGGGCGGATGCTGGCAAGCCAGCCGCCACAAGGCCAAACAGAATGGCCATGCCCACCGCCGCTCCCCTCGATTTCCGACAACTTTTCTTCATTCATGACTCCTTATGTTAAGGTCGGCCGAGGCCAACCCGCTGTACAGGCTAAAGGATGAGAGCAACGCTCGCCTTTTTCAAGATCCAGCAACCTTTGCTTGTGCTTGCTTCGCCGAATCCCAGGCCCCATACTCCGGAGGCGGAGGAAATCCATGGACGACACGGACCTTTCTGGCCTCGACCTTGCCGGCGCGCGCAGCTACCTCGTGGACTTCGCCACGAGTTCCAAGCTGAGCCGGAAGGCCCTAACTGCCCTCGACGAGGAGCTGGCCCTCTGGACCAAGCGTGTTTCCCTGGCCGAGGACAAGGGCATGGCCGAACTCGCCGCTGCGGCCCGCACCAAACTTTCAGAACTCGAGGGCAAGCGTGCTCCCCTCGCCGCTGAACTGGCTGACACCGAGGACAAGGTTCGCCGAATCAAGGAAAAACTCCCCCTGGTAGCGGCCAGCGAGAGGAGCATCGACGCTGACCGCCTCCTGGCAGAGTTGCAGCTCTTGACCGGCGAGCTCCTCGGCGATACCTCTGCCAGGCTCGAAACTGAAATGGCCAAGCTCGAATCGGAAGCCGCGGTGGAAGCGGGTCTGTCGGAGCTCAAGAAGGACGAGGGGCAGGACCAGCCTCGCTAGCAGCCTGCCCCTCGGCGGTCACTTTCGGATCGTCCCGCCGTCCTGGAAAAAGCGCTCGAGGGCGAGGGCGACACCGCCCAAGGCGGGGAACTCCGGGTCGAGGCCCGAGCGCTTGATCTCGCAGGGACGGTCGTTCGCCTCGACACGGCGTGCAACCTCAGAGAACAGGGTGGTGTTCCGGAAGGCAGCGCCGTAGAGCGTTACGACCGAGGGGTCGCAGAGTTCAATGGCATTGCCGAGGGCGCGCGCGAAACGGCTGGCCAGGAGGGCATAGGCCTCGGGATCCCGGACGGCAAGCGCTGCGCAGAGGGCATCGACGTTGGAAAGCGGCATGGAAAGGGCCAGTCCAAGGGCCTGGGCTGATACGAGGGACTCGAGGCAGCCCCTGCGCCCGCAGTAGGGGCAGGGAGGACCGTCGGCTGCCACAAAGGTATGCCCGAGTTCCCCCGCGCGGTTGTGCGCACCTGACCAGGGCTGCCCGCCGGGGGTCCAGGCAGCGCCGACACCTGGCCCGTACTTTACCAGGAGGAGGCCAGCAGGCGGGCTCTTTTTCATATCCGTGAGAAGAAGTTCCGCCACCGAAAGGGCCCTGACATTGTTGTTGACCGACACCGGCACGCCGAGGGCCGCCTCGAAGGGCTCCCTGATCGGCACGGTCCCCTCCCAGAGGCGAGGTTCCCGCAAGGACAGTCCCGAATCCGGATCGACACGGCCGGTGACGCCGACACCGGCGCCGAGGACCCCGGCC
>JBAXTA010000484.1:0-2484 GCA_037130415.1 Spirochaetota bacterium | reverse complement strand
AGGGCGGATTCGACGATCATGACCGCTTCTACTTCATCCCGATCGGTGCTAGCGACGCCCTCCAGGAACTCTGGCGACGGCGGGTAATCGGGTTCTTCCTGAAACAGGGGCTTCTCGATGAGGCATTGGCCGAGTCCATGCTCGGCTGGCAGCATTCCGGCTTCTCTGTGGAGCGAAGCCTAGCGCAGCGTTAAGCGGGGACGCGGGTCTACGACGACGCCGCCCGGCAGTCGCTTTCCCAGTACATTGTCCGCGCCCCTGTCGGCCTTGAGAAGCTCACGTGGGATCAGAGGGAAGATACGATTTCATGGAAGGCGGCCGATTCAGCCCGAAGGGCTGTACACGGATTCTTTGAAATTCACGTTCGCGATAGCGAACGCAATGAATCCCGATCCGTAAAAGGGGCACTGGAAAGGCGAGGTCAGGCACTTCGACAGCCTTGGGTTCATCGCCCAGGTCACCCTCCATATTCCGCCCAAAGGGAAACATCTGGTCAGGCGATACGGAGTGTACTCGTCCCGGGGACGGGGGACATGGAAGGAAAGGCCAGCCTTGAAGACCCGGGCGCCAGAGCGCTGGTACGGGCGCGCGCAGATCCCCGTCGCCAAACCGGCCTCGACCGAGGCAGACACGCCGGTGGCAGACGACGCTGTCGAGGTCGGGGCCGCTGCGCGAAAGAAGGCGTGGGCTCGCCTCCTGGCGAAGGTCTACGAGGTGGACCCTTTCCTCTGCCCGGAGTGCGGAGGGAAGATGGCCGTCATCGCGGTGATCCAGAATCCTGCGGAAATCAGGGGCATCAGTGCCTGTCTTGCGGGAAAGGGGCGGGGACCACCGCAATAGGTGAAGGTGGAGTTCATAATCTCGCCGCCTCGCCGCCGGTATACGCGGCACCGCCTCATCAACCATGCCTATCCGGTGCGGTTGACGGCCCGATCTGCAGGGAGTAGTCTGCCCGTGGATAGAATCTGAGGGCTCGGAGAACGGAGCAGGCGAGTGATTTCGAGCGAATTTGCGGTCGCCATGGACTGCTCGGGATCGGCGGGCGGCGCTTGGGCGGAGAATCGGGATCCGAAGGGCGGTTCGGGAGCCTTCGACGAGGCGTCAGGGTTGGCGGGGGGCTATAATTTTTCCTATCACTTGGGAATGAACATTCTGGCGCACGGAATTCGCATCGTATGAACTTGCCTGTCGATAATTGCGGGGGGCGGGGAAGTATGGCATACTGAA
Source organism: Spirochaetota bacterium (assembly GCA_037130415.1). GTDB lineage: Bacteria > Spirochaetota > Spirochaetia > Treponematales > Rectinemataceae > CAIJMU01. Next base: position 1,257 of record JBAXTA010000484.1, on the reverse strand, counting down.
GTCCATCTTGCTGGTTCCAAAGCGGGGTAAATGCACATGGATGAGTTGCGCGTACTCGATTTTGTTGTGGGTCATCTGGAACGCTATCGGGAAATCCGCCGCATTGTGCTATTCGGTAGCAGGGCACGTGGCGAAGCTGATGTTGAAAGTGATTTTGACATCTGCCTCTTCGTGGAGGGGGTTTCCGATCCTCGCGAGTTGCATGTCACGCTCATGCGCGAGATCGCTTCGCCGGAATGGTCCATTGACTTGATGATACTCACTGAGGCGGATTTCCAGCTCAGGCTGGCCGAAGGCTGGTCAGTTATCAGGGCAATTGAACGTGATGGCAGGACGCTCTATGCCGCATAGCGACACTACTGCGGAGTATTGGTTTGCACTTGCCCGGGATGACGAGAAGAGTGCCCGGATCCTTCTGCGCGAATCTGCGGCACCAGACATAATCGCCTACCACTTTCATCAGGCTATAGAAAAGGCTCTGAAGGGGGGCATTGCAAGAACAGGCCATGATATTCCTCGAACCCACGATCTTGAGCGTCTCTTCAAAACGGCGCAAAGCTACGGTGCCAACCTTGATGAAGGCTTATTTGATGCCATTGCCTTGATCCATTCGTATTATTCCGATCTGCGATATCCTCGCGGAGACAGACTCACCTCTGCAGACGCAGCCCGGATCGCCGCAGCTTTTGGAGAAATAGCAATCGATGGACTTAATGTAGAATAGTCATGAAGGGGAGACCTTGAGGAGGCCGAGCGTTCAGAACCTAAACGGTCACGACAGGCTACCATATTCGTTGCTTTGCCTGGAATTGAATGGGCTATGATTTAAAAATTGAAGCCACGGGCAACGACTCCGTGTTCAGCGTCTCCGGCGCGATATCGATATTCCCCGGCGACGAGCTGCGCTCGTCGATCACCGTAGCGGCATGGGCGGGAACGCACATAATAAACTGCACCCTTTCGGGTGCGGCCACTTTTTGATAATCACGGGCAGTATCAGTAATCCATCCCGCGCCACGCAAGCGTGGCGGCAACGAGCTGCGCTCGTCGATCACCGTAGTGGCATGGGCGGGACCGCACTTAAAAAACCGCACCCTTTCGGGTGCGGCCACTTTTTGATAATCAGGGGCAGTATCAGTAATCCATTCCGCCCATTCCACCCATGCCGCCCATTCCACCGCCGCCGCCCATGGGGGCCTTCGGCTAACGCCAGAGTTCTATCCTGCAGAATCCCGTCAACACCGACAAACGTCGACA
>JBAXTA010000483.1:0-2484 GCA_037130415.1 Spirochaetota bacterium | reverse complement strand
GTCGCCCTGGACCACCCTGATAGTGGCGCCGGCCCCGTCCATTGTGGAAAAAAAGGCTGAGAGGTCCCTGAGAATCCGGAGGTCAATCTCATCATAGGCGAGATCCAGGGCTTCGCTGTCCGCTGCTGAGAAGCGGTAGATCAAATCCCCCGTCTCGGACACGGCCTCTTTCAGCTTCGAATCGACAAGGCTGGGATCGGCGTCGGCTTCCGTCAGCACGAAACCGAGTGATCCACGCACGATATCGGTGATCAGGAGGGCTGATTGATCGCGTTGGGGCGTAGGCCCTCGGATGGGAAGGCGCGGTTTGGCCTTCAGTGCATACTTGTTCGCCACGAGAGCCTGGAATCCGCCAATGGCTTTCGTCGCGAACTCGCTTGAAATGCCCTTGCTCCCCAGGACCGGACGGCCGCCGAAAAAGAGGGCGATTTCTGCGCTGGTCTCGGGATTCGATTCGATGCCGGCAATTTCCTCGAGCAGGCTTTGCCTACGGAGGCGGTATTGCATGACGCCCAAGGGGTCGGTTTTCTCGTCCCTTTCGGCGAGCATCCGGTCGATGGTTCCGATCTCCGCCTGTATCGACTCGAGCTCAAGCTTCTTCAGCATGGAGCACCTCCTCGAGCATCGTTCGGGCGTCGGCACCGAAGGTGCGGTCGCGTCCTTCGATCCACTCTACGCTCTCCCCAATTCCGAGGTCATTGGGACTTCTTCATCTCGCCGATCTCGAAGAGCCGACGCACGAGAAGGTCCATGTCCGTCGAGGGGTTGTCGTTTCCGGATTCAGTACTTCGTTTGCGTGCTTTGTCCGCCCGTGCGTACGCAGCGGCGAGTGAGGGCAGGGTCGTCGCGAGCATGCCCGGAGTCGCTTTTTCATATTCTGGAAGTATGGCCTTGAGAAGATGCCCGATCTCATCCTGGTGCGACTCGCGCGTGACATCCCGAAAGTGGAGCAGGAACCAGAGCTCGAAGCAGGGAACGGAGGGTATGGCTCGAAAGACGGCTTTCTCGTCGGAGTCAAGGACTTTCATGGTGCGGTCCAGATCCCTCGACTGCACGAGCGCGGCCTTATAGTGCTCATGATCATCCCTGTCGAAAATGCAATAGACCTCGTCCCAAGCCTGCTTTTCCCGTGCGAGATTCTTGGCATGCTGGACAACCTTTTCCGGACCCGTTCCCAAGGCGGAGGGGAGCACCTTCCACACGACGTTTGGAATATGCCAGCGCTTCCTTAGGTCCTCCAGGTAATTCGGCTCGGTTTCAGATCCTTCGCAGACCATGAGCACCCGGGGATAGAGCGGTCGACCGCCCCGACTCCGGCTCGCGCCACGGGTTTGCCCCATGGAGGGGCTAGGCTTTCGCATGACCGAAGCCTTCGCGACCGAAGGTTGAAATAACCGGGATGCCGCCGTAGCGTCCCTGGAGATAATTGCGCTCGAAAGCCTCATGTTTGCGCGCGCTGAATTCAGACAGCGGTGTGAGCTTGGTTGCGAGGGTCGCGTCCTTCTCGGTGAAGTAGATCTGATCGCGCCTGAGGAGTTCATCATCGAGCAAGGCGGTGGCATGGGTACTGAATACCACCTGCGCGCCTCGGGTGTTTGTCTTCGAGGAAAAAAAGGTCGAGAGCATGTACCGGACGAGGAGGGGGTGCATGCTGCTCTCGATTTCGTCTATGACCAGCGTCATACCGCGTCGTAGGACATGGAGGAGGATGCCCGAAAAGGCGAAGAGGCGCATCGTGCCGCTTGATTCCTCCGAGACGCCGAACTTGGCGCTGGCATTCTCGGAGCGATGCGTGAAAAGCGGAGTGTTTATTTCGGCATCCGTCACCTCATTGACCACTACCTTGCCGGTAGCCCCGTCGATGAGAAAATTCGTCTGGCGTCCGGTTTCCTTCTTTACCTCGACATCCGCAATCCCCAGATCGGCGGAGTTGAGGAAGTCGAGGATCGCGGCTTTTGAGCCTGCGTCTCCTATCGCCTCGATCGTGAGGGCAAGAGTGAGCGGAGCCTGGGGCCCGATGATGATGAGAGAATTGACAATCCAGTTCCAGAGGGGCTGGAGTTGATCGCTGTTCCACTGTACTGCGGTTGAAAGGAAAAGCGCGTTCTCGCGAGTGGAGAGACGCCAGTGTTCCTTTGCCCCGAGGAAGTGCGATGAAAAAGCAGCATAGTCATAGATGCCTCTATCCTGATTCCATTTTCTCGAAAACCACAGCTGGGGTTTGACTGACTTATAGACCAGGAGCCACTCTTCGTGAATCCGGTCGGCAGTGGCGGAGAACCCATATTGATAGCGAATTCCGTCCACGAGGGCGACGAGTTCAAACGAAGACGGTCGAGCGCTGAGGGCTTCGTCAAAGGCAAAGCCCCGTACAGCGAGAGACTGGCCTGAAATGAGTCTTGTCGCGGAATCCCTGACCATGGCTTGGAAGAAGCTCAGGGCCGATAGCAGGTTCGTCTTGCCGCTCGCATTTGCCCCATAGAT
>JBAXTA010000482.1:0-2487 GCA_037130415.1 Spirochaetota bacterium | reverse complement strand
AGGGACGACTGTGCCGAAAGGTAGATTTCCGGGTCTGGCTTTTTTTTCTTCACCATGTCCCCTGCGATCACGACATCGAAGTCGATGTCGGCAAGCATCTTCGAGGCGATCATCGTTGCCACTTTTTCGTTCGAAGTGGTGCAGATGCCGATTTTCAGGCCCGCGTCTTGGATTTCCCGCATAAGGCGATGAATGCCGGGTCGGAGCGGCATCTTTTCGAGGATAGGCATCAATAGCTCGGTCTTCTTGGCATGGAGGGCCTTCACGAGGTTCTCCAGGTCATCTGGTTGCTTGCCTCGATGGATCGTGTCGAAATAGTGCTTGATCCGTTCCTTGCCTCCTCCGACCTGGAGAAGCTTGTGGTAGGTTTCCACATCCCACTCGATTCCCAGACCGAAGACCTTGAAGGCTTCGTTGAAGGCGACCCGGTGTCCGTCGCGCTCCGTGTCGATTATGACTCCATCCTGGTCGAACAATGCTGCCTTGAGCATAGCGTTTTCCCCTTTCATCGGTATTTGCCTGCGCTTCCGAGGATGCCGATCCACCTGGTTATGAGGGCGACCGTGTCGTTGAAGACCGCCACGTCGAGCTTGCCAGGGTCGTATGAGCCTGTGTTGGAGGCGAGGTATTTCTTGGTCGCGTCGATGAGGACATGCTTCAATTCGGTCGATACGTTGAACTTCGCTCCACCAAGGGCTACGAGCCTTTTTGTCACCTCCTCGCTGAGTCCCGTTCCTCCATGGATGACGAGGGGAACCTTCACGGAAGCTCCGTTCAGTATGCCTTCGACTTTTGCGAGAAGGTCAAAGTCGATTTTCGGTTCTGTCTTGTAGACACCATGGGCGGTGCCGATAGCCGGTGCGAAGATATCGACACCCGTCCTTTCGACGAAGTCCTTGGCCTTGTCAGGATCGCAGAGCGCCACTTCCCTACCCTCGACGGAGACGTTGTCCTCGACTCCCACCACGGTGCCCAACTCACCCTCGACGGTGATACTCCCAGCGTTATGACAGTATTTTACAACCTCGGCGGTAATCCTGACATTATCCTCATAGTCGTTCTTCGAAGCGTCGATCATGATGTTCGTGTAGCCCGCGTCCGCGCAGCGCTTGCAGAATTCCACATCCGTGCAATGGTCGAGGTGGAGACAGACAGGTACCTGAACCTTGCCGGCGAGCGCCCTGTAAGCGGCCGCGAGAACCTCGGGTTTCAGGAATTTAGCCGGGCTTACCGAGGTCTGGATGATGACTGCCGCCCCGATCTTCGAGGCTGCCTCGACCACTGCCTCCATCTGGACGAGGCTGGTGATGTTGAAAGCTCCGACGGCGTAGCGGCCCCTCCGCGCTTCCTTGAGGATTGTCCCTGCATTGACAATTGACATGGTTCCTCCTCCTGTTCGTCGCTATTCCTTCCACCACATCAGGTACCGGTGACCGAGCACCGCGACCTGGATCGACGGCAGAAAGACAGCAAATTTCTCGTAGTTTACTTTACGCACTAAGTTGCGTCAACTCCAGCCAATAAAAGCGGTAAGCCTTCGGAGGAAAGCCTCCTGCCTTCCCTTTCGGGACAAACCCTGAAGACCTCTGAAAAGGCCCTGATGACAGGGTCGAGCATATCTTTAACCGAGATCAAGGCTTTGTCTGGCCACCGACCTTGATACTTGGCGATGCTTGTCACACCATGATCCCGGATGCCGCACGGAATGATGTTGGAAAAATGCCCTAGGTCCGGGGTGACATTGAGGGCAAAGCCGTGGCTGCTGATGCCTTCTCCATCGACTTTAACCCCGATGGCCGCGATCTTTTCACTGCCGCCCGCTCCTTCCACCCAGACTCCAGTCAGGCCTTCGATGCGGAAACCTGCGATTCCGATGACGGCAAGGGCACGGATCAGAACCTCTTCTATATCCCGGAGATAGCGCCGCATGTCGGGATGAGATGCGCCACGCTGGGCGAAAAGACGCCTCAAATTCATTATGGGATAGCCGACCAGCTGTCCGGGACCGTGGTAGGTTATATCGCCACCCCGGTCGACTCGGCGCAGGGAAAAGCCTTTCTCATCCAATTGTGCTTGACTCAGGAGGAGGTGCGAGGGATCTCCCCTGCGTCCTAAGGTGTATGTGGGTGGATGCTCAAGGAGAAGAAGGCGATCTGGAAGCCCTGGGTCCTGCCTTCGTTCCTCGACCAGCGCTTTTTGCATGTCCCAGGCCTGGTCATAGTCCAGCATGCCCGCCCAGGTCGCCTCGATCCCCGTCATGGACATGGAAAGGTTTCCGTGAAACGCCTGATCCCTTCCGCCGGATCCACCCCTCCATGGACGATCGCATTAAGCGCTTCCAAGAGCGGAAGGGAGTCCGGCGGATCCATGCCGAGCTGGGTAGCGTAGAGTCGGCCATGCTCCAGTGCTCGATAGCCCTCTGCGATCTCGCCCTCCTCATTCATCCCGAGCCAGGCCGCGTGTCCGCTACGGCCTGAACCGACTAGC
>JBAXTA010000481.1:0-2513 GCA_037130415.1 Spirochaetota bacterium | reverse complement strand
GTATCGCCCTTGTCCCCTCGGCCGTCCCACAGGATCGGCGTGATCGGGCCCTGACCCTTGAAGGACCTGAAGGCATTGCCGGCCGGGTCGATGATGTCCACGCTCCAGTCGCTGATGGCTGCATAGCGGGATTTCGCGTCGACGGTGATGGTGCAGGTTTCCGCTATGCTGTCGCCATCCGGCGAGAAGAGCGCCGGATCGACGGCGACCGTGAGTTCCGGCCTGGCCGAGGTCAGCGTGAAGGCCCCGCTGTCGACGCGCGCGCGCGAGTAGGTGCGGCCGTAGTCGACGCTGAGGACGGCCGAGTAGTAGCCGTCAGGGGCGGGGGTGCCGTCCTGGAGACGACCATCCCAATTAAAGCTTTCAGGCAGCGGCCCGGCCTTGCCGGGGAAGTCCAGCCGCACGGTCCTGTCGTCCCGTTCGATGGCGATGCCCCAGGAGCGGATGAGGTTGGCGTTGCCGAAGGCGAGGGAGAATTTCATCTGTCCCATGGCCACCGTTGAAAAGCCCTTCGCCTGGGCGGCGATGGTGCTCGCTTCGGTCGGGGCAGGGAGGGCTCCGACCTCGATGTGGTCGCGTATCGTTGTCGAGACTCCGAACTCGTCACGGACAATGGCAGTAAGCAGGTAGGAGGCTCCGGGCTCGGCGATCCGGCCGTCGGCTGCCACTCCGGTCCAGGTCACAGGATTGGGAGGCCAGGCTCCCTCCCAGGCGCTGAAGCCCGCAGCCCTGGAGTCCTGCACGGCGATCTTCCACGAGGCGAGCCTGGCAAGGCCCGATCTGGCGTCGAGCCTGATCTGGGCGGGTGCGACGAGGCCTGTGGCGTCGGGTACGACGGCCCGCGGATCGATGGCGAGACTGCCCTCCGGCGGCGTCAGGCTGAGGACAAAACGCCGGCTCGTGGCGGAAGCAGTCTTGAAGGTGGATCCGTATTCGACGGTGAGGGTAGCCAGGTAACTGCCCTCGGGGACGGTAAGGCCTGAGTCGGAGCGCCCCAGCCAGGTGATCGTTGGGGTCAGGCTTGGTCCTGTGCCGGAGAAGGATCTGATTACCACGTTGTCCTGGTCGGTGACCGTCGCCTTCCATGCGCTGACCGCATTTCGGTTGGCGACGGTGAGCGCGAGGTCCAGCGTGTCGGCTACGCCGTCGCCATTTGGTGAAAAACCCGCCGCTGCCGGCTGGATGGAGTTGGCCCCCGGCACCGGGGGAAGGTCCGCCACGGGCAGCGAGGCGCGCGCGCTGCCTGGGTTTCCTAGGCTGTCGACTACATCGAAGAGCACGGTGTAGCTGCTCGAGGGTTCCGCAGGCTGGCCCGAGGCCGTTATCCCGTCCCAGGAAATGGACTGGCCCGAAAAATCGCGGAAAAAGCGGACAGTATTGCCGTTTGCGTCCAGGATGGCGACGCTGCGGTTTTCAATGATCCCGAAGCGTGAGCTTGCCTTGAGTCCGATGGTCACGGGCTTTTCGAAGGTTCCGGCCCTGGGGGTCAGACCCTGGGGCGAAAGGGTTACGGAGGCTTCAGGCGGGGCGGCCTGCACCGAAAAGGCACCGCTCTTCGCGGTCGCAGGCTTGAAACTCTTGCCGTAGTCGATCGAGAGGGTTGCGAAGTAGGAACCGTCAGGCGCCAAGGCCCCGGCTTCGGTGTGGCCGTTCCAGCTGATGCTGCGGCTGAAGGAGGCCGCGTCGCCGTGCTGGCTCCACTGCGCTCCGCGCTCTGCGTGGGAGACTACAAGCTTCCAGGATTTCATCAGCTCCGCGTTGCCCGCTACGAGGAAGAAGTCGATGCTGGCGGGCTTGGTCTCGGCCACCGGCGAAAAACCGGCCGAACGGGGTTCTATGAGGCTGGGCTCCGTAGCGGCGGGTACCTCGCTCACTGCGACCTTTGTTGTAGTTGTGGTGGAGTTTCCGTACTCGTCGGTGATGACGGCGCGGATCGCGTACTCGGTCGCGGGCTCCACAAAGGCCCCTGAATCGAGGGTGCCGTCCCAGATGGCCTGGTTGGCCGGCCAGCTGCGCGTGAAGCTTCGCGCCACCCGGCCCTGGGCGTCGAGGATGTCCACAGTCCAGCCCAGGATCTTTGCCGAGCCTGGGCGGGCGTCCATGACAAGGGAGAGTGGCGCGGTGACTCCCGCCTCCGAGGGTACAAAGCGCTCGGGGCTTGCGGAGATGTGTGCTGTGGGCGGGGTCACGGCAAGGACGAGGTCCTTGCTCCGCGTGGTCGCTGGCTTATAAGTTCGTCCGTAGTCTACCGCAAGGGTCGCCGCATAGCTGCCCTCAGGCATGATGGCACCAGAGTCGTCGCGGCCGTCCCAGGCGAGCTCCGAGGGAAGGGTCGCAGCCGTACCTGAGAAGACCCGCGAAGCCCTTGGCGAACCGCCGGCTATCTCGACCTTCCAGGATCGCGCTCGATCCTTGCTGCCCACCTTGAGCGTGAAGACCGCGCCTCCGTTCTTGACGACAGCGGGAGAAAAGCCCCTCGTGTCGGTGTCGACAAGGCTTGCCTCGGGGGCTGT
>JBAXTA010000480.1:0-2520 GCA_037130415.1 Spirochaetota bacterium | reverse complement strand
CACTCTCGGGGAGGCCGAGATACCGTCGCAGCTTGACATAGGCATGGCGGTTGATGCCGGTGAGCACGGAGCCGCCGAGGTCGAAGGGGACGCGGTCGGCCTCGCGATGCTCCAGTGCCGCCTTGACTCGTTCATAACTCGTCATGATGTCTTTCCTTTCATGCTTTCTGCGACCACAGCCCGTATCCGTGCCCCTGGAATGGCCTGGGACCGCTTCTTGCCCGCTTGGTCGATAAGGACGGCTGCCAGGAGGGTCGCGCCGATGACAAAGGTCTGCCAGTAGACATCCACCCCGAGGAGGGTGAGGGCGTTCGTGATGAGTGCCATGAGGAGGGATCCGAGGAAGGCGCCGAGTACCGTGCCTTCACCGCCCTGGAGGCTCGCCCCGCCAATGATGACGGCAGTAATGACCCGGAGCTCGAGGCCCGTGCCGGCGGTCATGGAGGCGGCTCCGAGGCGCGAGGTCATCACAATGCCCGCGAGTCCGGCAAAGAGGCCGGTGAGCGTGTAGGCAAGCATCTTCATGCCATCGACGTTGATGCCTGACAGGCGCGCAGCCCGCTCGTTGCCGCCGATGTAGTAGCTCTGCCTGAAGAAGCGGAAGCGCCTGAGCATGATATCGCCCAGGATTATGAGGACGGCGGCAATTATGATGGGTGTCTGGACGCCAAAGAAGGTTGTCTGGCCGATGGCCTTGAAGCCGTCGGGAAGGCCCGAGATGTTGCGACCCTTTGTCAAGATAAGGGTCAGGCCGCGGAAAAGGCTCAGGGAAGAGAGGGTAGTTACGAAGGCATTGATGCCGAGCTTGGCGATGATGAAGCCGTTGAAGAGGCCGATGGCGGCGCCTATGGCCAGGCCGGCCAGTACGGCGAGGGGAATCGGGACTCCGATTGCGAGGAGGGTTGCGGCCGAGGCACCGGTGAAGGCAACAATGGATCCGACTGACATGTCAAATCCGCCCGATGCCATGAGGTTGGTCATCGCGACTGCAATCATGGCTTCGATGGACAGGCCGAGGAGGAGGGCGAGGATGTTTCCTGATGACAGGAAGTAGGGCGAGGCAAAGCACATCGCGACGCAGACTGCCGCCACGATGGCGCCGATCATGAATTCTCTCTGGCGCGCGACGCGCCCGAACCAGTTCTTCATGGGGAAACTCCTATACCGGCGCCCGTCGCGAGGGCGATGACCGATTCTTCTGTGGCGTCCTTGCCAGCGAGTTCGCCTGCGATGCGCCCTGACTTCATGACGTAGATCCGGTCGGAGAGGCCGAGGATCTCCATGAGGTCAGATGAAATCATGATGATGGCGGTGCCCCTGGCGGCGAGGGCCCTGAGAAAGGCGTAGATCTCGCTGCGCGCCCCGATATCGACTCCCCTCGTCGGCTCGTCTACGATGAGGAGACGGGGTTCGATGCCTATCCATGCGCCGATGAGGACCTTCTGCTGGTTGCCGCCCGAGAGTGTGCGCACGGGCTTCCCCGTTCCTCCTGATGCGATGCGGTATTCGCGCACAGCCTCTTCGGCGGCGCGATCGACGAGGGCCTCGCTTACGAAAGGCCCCTGGGAGAGGCGCTCGAGGCGATTGGCTGCGATGTTTGCCCTGAGGGGAAAGTCGAGGAAGAGACCCTGGGTCTTCCGGTCCTCCGTGAGGTAGCCGATGCCCAAGGCTATGGCCTCGTGCGGTGACTTCGGGGTGATCGGTTTTCCGTCGAGGAACATGGCGCCCGAGTCGGCAGGCTCAGCGCCGAAGATGGACCTGCCAAGTTCAGTGCGACCTGCGCCGACGAGGCCAGCGAGGCCGACGATCTCGCCCGAGCGTACGCTGAGGTTCGCGCCTTCGAAGACGCCAGTGCGCCCAAGACCGCGCGCCTCGAAGCGCTTTTCGCCGAGTGCGGCAGATTCCCGGCGGGAGCCATAGATATCGCTGATCGTCCGCCCGACCATGTTGGCGACCAGGAAATCCTCATCGATGTCCTTGACCTCGGCGTCGCAGACAAAGCGACCGTCGCGGAGGACCGTTACCTTCCTCGCGATCTTGAAAATCTCGGAGAGGTGATGCGATATGTAGATGCAGGCGATGCCGCGATCGGCAAGCCTGCGGATGTTTTCGAAGAGTCGCGTAGCCTCCACCTCGGTCAGGGAGGAGGTCGGTTCATCCATGATGAGCACGGAGGGTTCGGTCGAGATGGCCTTGAGGATTTCGATGACCTGCTGGTTCGCGGGGGAGAGGTTTCGTATAAGGGTGGAAGGATCGATGTGTTCGAGGTCGAAGAGGGCAAGGGCCTTGCGGCTGCGATCGAGAAGCTCCCGGCGGTCAATGAAGCCCAGGCGCCCCACCGGCTGGCGGTTGGCGTAGATGTTTTCGGCGATGGAGAGCGAGGGGACGAGGCTCAGTTCCTGGTAGACTATGGAAACACCGTGGCGTACTGCGGCTTCGGGGGTATGGAAGACGACAGGCTTGCCATCGACGAGGATCTGCCCCGAGTCAGGCTGATGGACCCCGGTGAGCACCAGCATG
>JBAXTA010000048.1:0-18951 GCA_037130415.1 Spirochaetota bacterium | reverse complement strand
ACCATTCCTCCAGGGGCTCAACCAGGAGTTCGACGAGACGGTGCACCTGACCCTGCTTGACCTGGACGAAGTCCTCTATGTGGATTGCATCGAATCGCGAAGGCGCCTTCGCACCTACTCGGTAATCGGTGTGCGCGCTCCACTTTATTGCACCTCTGTCGGCAAGGCAATCATGGCCTGGCTCCCCGAACCGGAAATCAGGCGCATCGCAGTGGAAAAGGGGCTTATTCCCTTCACGCCTGCCACGATCACGAGCATCGAGGATCTCCTGGCGGAACTCGCCACCGTGCGCTCGCGCGGCTGGGCCGTGGACGACCGTGAACATGGCGAGGACCTGCGCTGCGCTGGCGCACCTATCCGCAATGCGCGTGGGGAGGTCTTCGCGGCGATAAGCCTTTCAGGGCCAGCCGAGCGCAACACCCTGCCGAGACTCGAGGAAATGGCCAAAGTCCTCATGGTAGCAACTAGTGAGATTTCGCGCCGGCTTGGCTATCGCGCCGCCGGCGTGACGGTATAGCAAAGGAGGCAGACATGAAGCGTTTAATTGCGTTCGCGCTCGCCCTGGCCATCATGGCCGCAGGCGCAACGGCCCAGAAACCGGTCAAGCTGGTCTGGACGAGCGTGAGCGTCCCCGGCGACGCCCACACCATCGCCATGATGGTCTTCAAGACAGAGGTCGAGAAGCTCTCCAATGGGCAGATTACGGTCGACCTCTACGACTCGGGACAGTTGTTCACCCAGCAGGCCGAGCAGGACGCTGTGCGCCAGGGCAAGGTAGATATCGTTTACGCCGGTGATGCCTGGCTGGCTCCCACCGTGCCCTACCTCAGCATGTTCGGTGCCGCCTACACCTTCCAGAGCTATGAGCAGATGACCAAGACCTTCAACGGCAAGATCGGCGAGAAGATCTTCGCCGACGTTGCGAAGTCGCAGGGTGTTCGCCCTCTTTCGGCGTTCTACCTCGGCACCCGCCAGGTCAATCTCACCGAAAAGGTCGGCGAGGTAACCCGGCCCGAACAGATGTCCACCGTAAAGCTCCGTGTCCCGAACAGCCCTGTCTGGATAGCCATGGGCAAGGCCCTGGGCGCCAATCCCACCCCGATGGCCTTCGGCGAGGTCTACCTCGGCCTGAAGACCGGAGCAATAGACGGCCAGGACAATCCCCTGCCCACCGACAAGAGCGCGAAATTCTACGAAGTAACCAAATACATCGTTCTTACGAACCACGTAATTGGTTCTGTATGGCCCACCATCAACGAGAGGAAATGGCAGAGCCTCTCCGCCGACCAGAAGAAATGGGTCCAGACGGCCATGGATTCGGCACGCCGGTTCTGCGACACGACCAACCTCGAGGGAGAGAAAACCCTCCTCGCCTTCTTCAAGGCCAATGGCATCACGGTCATCGAGAACCCCGACCGTGCCGCCTTCGCCGCCTATGCCAAGGCCTTCTACGCCAACGACGCCAAGGAACTGTCCAAGGATTGGGACTGGAAACTCTTCGACGAGGTCCAGAACATCAAGTAGATCCAGCGGTCCAGGCAGGCATGCCGTTGGCCTGGACCGCCTTCCGATTCCCGTGATCCAGCCGACTGGCCGCCCGAAAATCCTACTTTTCCGGAGCACTGACACCATGAAGATCAGCCCCAGGCAAGCCGCAAAGTTCCTAGTTGATGTGATCGAGCTCTATATCCCGGCCCTCGCCTTCGTAACGCTATTCGTGTCCTTCATGACACAGATCATCAGCAGGTATTTCTTCAAGCCGCTGACCTGGCCGGAGGAACTCTCCCTGCTCTGCTTCTGCTGGGTAGCCTTGCTTGGGGGGCTCTACGCCAAGCGAAGCGAGACCCACGTGTCCTTCGGCATGGTCTACGACCTGCTGAAGCCCAGGGGCAAGGCCATCATGCGCATCGCCGGAAGTTCCCTCCTCCTCGTGGCCTTCGCCATCGCGGTCAAGCCCTGCTGGGAATACGTCAACATGATGGGCTACCGGAAATCCGACGTCCTCAATATTCCAATTAATTGGGCCTATTTTCCCTTTGTCGTCTTCCTCCTGGACATGATCGTGCGGCTGGCCCTCGATATCAGGAATGACATCCTCGAACTCAGGAAGGGAGGAATCAGATGAACCTGCCGCTCCTGGTGTTCTTCCTCTCCTTCGTCGCCATGTTCCTTCTCCGTATCCCCATCGGCTTCGGCATGATGATGTCAGCCATATTCTACTTCGTCGTTGCCCCAGGTCCCATTGCGACGGTAGATCAGGTGGCCATGCAGTTCCTCACCAACCTGAATGCCAGCTTTGTCCTCATCGCAGTGCCGCTTTTTGTCTTCATGGCCGAGATCATGAACACGAGCAAGGTCACCAACACCATCTTCCACTTCGCGGCAGGCCTCGTCGGCAAGCGCCGTGGAGCCATGGCCCAGGTCAATATCGTCAACTCCATCATTTTTTCCGGCATGACCGGCTCGGCCATAGCCGATGCCTCGGGGCCTGGAAACATGGAAATGAAGGCGATGAAGGACGAGGGTTATGACGACGGCTTTACCTGCGCGGTAACGGCTGCCTCGGCCACCATGGGCCCCATCATCCCTCCCTCGATTCCGATGGTCTTTTATTCCATGTTGTCCGGAGCATCCATCGGAGCCCTCTTCATGGGTGGCGTGGTGCCCGGCCTCATGCTCGGTCTCGTGATGATGCCCTACGTTGCCTGGGTCTCGGTCAAGCGGAATTATCCCAGCGGCAAAGCCTATCCCTTCGGGCAATTCCTCGTAATGGCCCTCCGGGCAATACCGGCACTCATGACGATAGTCATCCTGCTTGGTGGCATCTACACAGGCATTGTCACCCCGACCGAGGCTGGAGCCCTTGCAGCGGCGTGGGCACTCGTTATCTCGGTGTTGTTCTACCGGGCCTTCGGATGGAAGGACATGTGGGAAGTCCTCAAGAATACCGTCAGGACGACGGGAAACCTCTCGTTCCTCGTAGGTGCGGCCTACGCCTTCGGCTACATCGTCGCCATCGAGCACCTTCCCCAGCTCGTCGCCCACTGGATGCTGGCCCTCACGACCAACAAGTACGTCATGCTCCTGATCGTCAACGTAGTCTTCCTGGCACTCGGCATGTTCCTTGACACCATGGCAATAACACTGGTATTCATTCCCATCGTCATACCAGTGATGAACGCCATGCACGTCGATCTCGTGCACTTCGGTGTCGTCATAGTACTGAATATGATGATCGGCCTGTCCACCCCGCCCTATGGCATGCTGCTTTTCGTGGTTTCAGGACTTACAGGCGCCAAACTCAAGGACGTGATACGGGAGATGATTCCCTTCCTGATATTGTTCATAGCCGTGCTTTTTCTCATTACCTACTTCCCGGACATCGTCCTGTGGCTTCCGAAGCTTTCGGGCTACAAGCCGGGCCTCTAGGCCATGGCATGACAGCTGGCGAACGCATCCATACCGCACTCTCCGGAGGGACTCCCGACCGGGTTCCCTTCGTGCCCAAGATCTGGATCGACCTCGCTGCCATCCTGCTTGGCGAAGATATGCTCGAAGTCATCGGGAATCCACAGCGAGCCCTCGAGATAACCGCCCGGGCTGCCGTGGAGCTTGGCCTCGACGGGGCACGGATCTTCAACATCCCCCCACGCCGCCTCGAGCGGAATTCGGCAGGCTCGGCTGTTGAGATTGATTCGCGGGGCAGGATGCTGGGCCGCATCGACGAGGCTGGAGGTTTCGCCACCCACCTCGACGACCCACGGTCGGTCGACCTGGGCGACCCCTTCTTTTCGGCCTGGGCCCAGTTCCGCTGTTCCCAGGAAGCAATTGTCCGTAACCACGATGACATAGCAGCGCTGGCTGTCCCCGATGCCTCCTTCTGGCAAAGCTCCGGCTTCAGGTCCATGACGATGGGGGCCATCAGGAAGTACGGCGACAGGACGGCCCTCTTCGGCGACCTGGGATCGGCTACGGTTTCATTCTGTATCGCGCTCCGGGGAATGGAGCGCACCCTCTATGACTTCATCGACGAGCCCGCCCTCGTACACGCCCTGATGGACAAGGGGGCAGCCATCGCCATAGCCAAGGCGCGCTTCCTCCTCGGTCTCGGGCTCAAGGTACTGCGCCTGAACGATTCGGCCGGTACCATGACCCTGATTTCGCCCGCCCTCTGGAGGGAGTTCGTGTTTCCCCGCTTCCGCGATATTGCATCTGCGGTCAAGTCGATCGATCCCGCTGCCCGTATCTATTGTCATATATGCGGCGATGTACGACCAATTGCGAAGGACCTCGTCGAGGCTGG
Source organism: Spirochaetota bacterium (assembly GCA_037130415.1). Taxonomy (GTDB): domain Bacteria; phylum Spirochaetota; class Spirochaetia; order Treponematales; family Rectinemataceae; genus CAIJMU01. The sequence continues at coordinate 14,648 of JBAXTA010000048.1, read as the reverse complement.
AATCGATTGCATCGGCCCCCTCGATCCTCTTGGCGGATCGACACCAGCTGCCCTGCGGCGGCTCGTGGGGCCGAAGCAGGCCCTTATGGGCGGCATCGACACCATGAGTTTCCTCCGCTCCAGTGCCACCCAGATCGCTGCCGAAGCCCGCGCCTGCGTTCTGGAAGGCGGAGCGCTTGGGGCCTTTACCCTCGGTTCGGGCTGTGCCCTCCCCCGCGGCAGCAGACGCGAAAACATCGAGGCTGCCCGTGATCTAGCGCTTTCCACCAGCTACGTGAACGACGAGCTTGTATGCGCCGATTTCCATCACAAGGAGGCGTCATGAGCGCCACAAGCATTCCGGACGGCGCCTGGCCGACCATGATCACACCCTATGGCGAGGACGGACGCATCGACTACGCCACCCTCGAAGCCCTCATCGAATGGTACATCGCTCGCGGTGTTGCCGGTCTCTTCGCAGTCTGCCAGTCCAGCGAAATGTTCTTCCTGAGCCAGCGTGAACGGATCGAGCTGGCGACCGCCTGCGTCCGCATCGCGAGGGGCCGACTGCCTGTCATTGCCTCAGGTCACATCGCCGACGATCCGACAGATCAGGTCGAGGAAGCCAAAGCCATGGCAGACACGGGTGTCGCTGCCGTGGTTCTCATTTCCAATCGCTTTGCAGGAAGGCTGGAGTCTGATGATGTGTGGAAAAGGAACCTTGCCGGCTTCCTCGAAGCATTTACGGGTCCGACAACGTTGGGACTCTATGAATGTCCCTGGCCCTACAAGCGTGTCCTGAGCCCTGAAATCGCGGGCTTCTGCGCCGGCACGGGCCGCTTCGGCTTCCTCAAGGACACCTGCTGCCGGATCGAGGACATTCGATCCAAGCTCGCTGCCGCCAAGGGAACGGGATTCAAGCTCTTCAACGCCAATGCTGCCACCCTCCTGGAATCGCTGCAGGCAGGAGCGGCCGGCTATTCCGGCATCATGACCAACTTCCACGCCGACCTCTACGCCTGGATCTGCGCACATCATCGCGCAAAGCCCGCTCTGGCTTCGGAACTCCAGGACTTCCTTGGCATGGCCTCGGTAATGGAGTACCAGTACTATCCCGTCAATTCCATGTACGCCCTCACGCTCGAGGGGCTGGCCTTCCGCCTGCACAGCCGCAGGATCGACGCAAGCCTGTTCCATGAGTCGATGCGGAAGGAAACCGAGCAGCTGATGCGCCTGTCCAGGCGCTGGACAGGGCTTTTGGCGGGCGACAAATCTGGAGGCAGGCCATGAGCGCTGCGGACTATGCCACGGTAAAGGCACAATTATTAGGACCTGGCGACATGCTCCGACTCAAGCGCTGGAACACTCCCACGATCTACAATGGCTGGGAAGCCTGCACGAAGCGTGACCGCCTTGAAGGCCTGTGGAACCGTCAGGAAACCCATGATTTCACGCCCTCCCTCGGCACCATGGTGGGCAGGGCTGTCACCATCCGTATCGACCCCACCAACCCTTCCCACCCGCAGGACAAGCCCGGTGCCTGGGACCAGTGGTTCGCCCATGTCGCTTCGCTGCCAGGTCCCAAGATCGTCGTCATGCAGGATATCGGGAAGCCCGGAGCCCAGGGCTCCTTCTGGGGAGAGGTAAGCGCGAATACCCATCGCAGCCTTGGCTGCGTGGGCACCATTGTGGATGGCTCCATCCGCGACCTCGATGAGATGACCAACGCCGGATTCAAGGCCCTGGCCCGGCGGCTCAGCGTGGGCCACCTCCACGCCTGGCCGGTGGACTGGGGCGGAACCGTGGAAGTATTCGGCACCCGCATCGAGGAGGGGATGCTGCTGCACGCGGACAAGCACGGATTCATCGCCATCCCCCCCGAGGATGAAGAAAACCTCCTCGCCGCCGTCCTGGCCCTCGACAATGCCGAGTGCGAGACTGTCATTCCGGTGGCCCGCTTTTCCTCAGGCCTCGACCACGCCGCCTTCCTCGTACGGCGGAAAGCGGCTGCAGCCCGCTACGGAGAGCTCGCAGCCAAGGTCGCCCGCGGAAGCGGCGAGTGGCGATGAGCCTTGAATCCCTGTGCAACGCCGCCCCATGACGAAGGCTTTTCCTGATTTCGACCCCCTCGTTTCATTGCGGGGAATCATCACCGTACTGAATACTCCCTTCGACGCTTCAGGGTCTGTGGACGCCGCGGCCCTCGCTCGCAATGTCGAATACGCCATTGGCGCTGGCGTCGCCGGTTTCCTGGTTCCAGCCATGGCCGCCGAGGTGGGCCGCCTCGAGCCGGAGGAGAGGCGCCTCCTTGTCAGCACTACGATACGTGCGGCAGCGGGAAGGGTGCCAGTGGTAGGAGGAGCATCTGCTCCCACACGCACCCTCCGGCGCGAACGAGCGCACGAACTTGTGGAACTCGGTTGCCCTTGCATCCTCGCGGCCCTTCCCTGGTCAGGTTTGGATGAGTATCTTGCCGACATCGAGGATCTTGGAAATTCCGGAGTCCGCTGCGTGATGGTGCAGGACTGGGATGCCACAGGACAGGGCGCACCAGTCGATGCCATCGCCCTGGCCTTTGAACGAATCCCGGCCTTCAAGAGCATCAAGGTAGAGGTAGTACCAGCAGGCGCGAAATATTCTGCAATACTGGCAGCCACCGGTGGCAACCTCCACGTTTGCGGGGGCTGGGCCGTTGGGCAGATGATCGAAGGCCTCGACCGAGGCATCCATGCCTTCATGCCAACTGGCCTTCACGCCGTATTTTCGGAGATATTCCGCCGATACGTAGCCGGAGAACGGGATTCTTCCCAGGCCCTCTTCGAGAGCATCCTTCCCGTCCTTGCCTTCTCGAACCAGCACATCGACCTATCCCTGCGCTTCTGGAAGCGCTTTCTCTGGAGGCAGGGATTCTACCCGACTGCGAGCGTCCGCGAACCGCTCGAGCCCTTTGATGCTATCCACACAAGGACCGCAGACCTGCTTATCGAAAAAGCACTTGGGCTGGAAGCAATGGCCATGGCGAGAAACAGCCAAGCCAAAGCATGACAGCCGGACAAACCGCGCGGCTCCCTTCGGGGAGCCGCGCATTCCATCATAGTGCTCAGGAAACTTATACTTCTTCGGGTTCCACGGCCTCGAAGCCCTCGTCGTGCTCGAAGACAGTATCCTCCTCGAAGCGGCTGTCGCCGTGGTCTTCGAGGGCCGGCATGGGGGCCAGTTCCTTCTCGCGCTTCCGCTTCTCGATGATCTCGTTCACGAAAGCGTCAAGGTCATCGTTCTCGGCGTCAAATAGCTTGATGTTCCGGTACTTCTTCATTCCGGTACCGGCGGGTATCAGGTGCCCGATTATGACGTTTTCCTTGAGCCCGCGGAGGGTGTCCGTCGCACCTGCGATGGCTGCGTCGGTCAGGACCCTGGTCGTCTCCTGGAAGGAGGCGGCGGCGAAGAAGGAGTCGATCTTGAGCGAGGCCCGGGTAATGCCAAGGAGAAGCGGTCGCGCGACGGAGGGCTGTCCACCCTCTGCTATGACGCGGTTGTTCTCGTCATGGAAACGGTGCTTGTCGATCTGCTGGCCATAGATGAACTTCGTGTCGCCAGGCGCGACGATTTCGACCTTCTTCATCATCTGGCGGATGATCACACCTATGTGCTTGTCGTTGATGGTGACGCCCTGGAGGCGGTAGACCTGCTGGACTTCGTCCACGAGGAAGCGCTGGCAGTACTGCTCGCCCAGGATGTTCATGATGTCGTGAGGGTTCTTGTTGCCGTCACACAGAAGATCGCCCGCATCCACGACGTCGCCGTCCCGCACGAGGAGCCTCCGGCCCATCGGTACGAGGTGCTTGAACTCCTTGCCGAAAATGTCACGCACCAGGATGACCCGCTTGCCCTTCACGATGCCACGGAACACCACGGTACCCGCAACCATCGAAAGAACCGTCGGCGTCTTGGGCTTGCGTGCCTCGAAGAGCTCACCGACGCGGGGGAGTCCACCCGTGATGTCCATGGCCTTGGCCGACTCCTTCAGCGTACGCGCCAGGGTTCGGCCGGCCTTGACGTGGTCGCCGTCCTCGACGTTGAGGTAGGCGCCGCCCGGCAGGAAGTACGACACGATTTCCGAGCCTGATTCCTCGGTGATTATGATCTTTGGCTGCTTCTGGTCGCGCTCGGCAGCGAACTCCGTGATCTTCTTCTCGACGTTGCCGGTCTCCTCGTTGATCTCTTCCTTGAGGGTCGAGCCGGGGATGATGTCCTCGTACCGGACATAGCCGTCATGCTCGGAGATGATCGGATCCGAGAAGGGATCGAAGGTAGCAATTGCACCATTCGCGGGCACGATGTCGCCGACTCGGACGACGACCTCGGAACCGTTGCGTACATCGATCTTCATCTCCTGGGCGATCAGGAGAAGATGGTCGTTCGCGCCTTTGACTGGCACGATCTTCGCGTAGGAGATGTCATGGGCTACCTCGATGCTCCCATCCTTGTGCTGGAGAAGGCTCTCGCCCTTGAGGATGCGCTGGCCGTCCTCGATGAGGATCTTGTCGCCCTTCTTGATCTCGTGATCAGAGAAAATCTTGCAGATATGCAGGGCGCCCTTCCTCGTGAAGAGAGAGGAACCGCCGGCCAGGCTGACGAAGGTACCAACGATATCCCTGATGAGAACCGGGTACTTGAGATAGATGCGGTTCTCTTCCGAAGCCTTGGTCGCCGCGCCTCCGATGTGGAAGGTACGCATCGTCAGCTGCGTTCCCGGCTGGCCGATGGACTGGGCGGCGATGATGCCGACCGCCTCACCTATCTCGACGGTGCGCCCTGTGGCGAGGTTGCGTCCGTAGCACTTCCGGCAGACGCCGCGCTCGGCCTCGCAGGTGAGGACAGTGCGCAACGAGACTTCCTCGATGCCAGCCTCGTCGATCTGCTCGGCGATGGCTTCGGTGATCTCGTCGTTGGAATCAACTATGATTTCCGCGGTTATCGGATGGCGGACAGGGTCGAGTGCATAACGTCCGACGATGCGCTCGCGCAAGGCCTCGACGACTTCCTCACCGTCCTTGATGGCCGCGTGCACGACACCATTGATGGTTCCGCAATCGTCGACGTTGATGACCACGTCCTGCGCGATGTCGACGAGTCGCCTTGTGAGGTAACCGGCATCGGCCGTCTTGAGCGCGGTATCGGCGAGGCCCTTGCGAGCTCCGTTCGTCGAGATGAAGAATTCGATGACCGACAGACCCTCGCGGAAGTTCGAACGGATCGGGAGTTCGATGATGTCGCCTGAAGGCTTGGCCATGAGGCCGCGCATTCCTGCGAGCTGGCGGATCTGGTTGCGGCTACCCCGCGCTCCGGAGTTGGCCATCATGTAGATGTTGTTGAAGCCGGCGCGGTCCTTCTCGAGGGTCTTCATCATCACCGCGGTGAGGTCCTCGTTCGTCCTTGACCAGACCTCGACGACCCTGTTGTAGCGTTCCTCCTGGGTGATGTGGCCCTTGAGGTACTGGTTCTGGATCTCGTCGACGAGCTTGTTGGCGCCTTCGATCATCTCCGCCTTCTCGTGGGGGATGACGATGTCGTCCATGCCGATGGTCGCGCCGAAGAATGTCGCGTACTTGAAACCGTTTTCCTTGATCGCATCGAGCATCCGAACAGTTATATAGGGACCCTTTTCGCGATACACCGTCTCGATGAGGGCCCGGAGATCCTTGTCTCCAAGGGCGTAGTTGACGTAAGGAACCTCGAGGGGCATTGCCTCGTTGAAGAGGAGGCGCCCCACGGTCGTCTCGATGACATCCCCCGCCGCGACTTCCACCTCGGTGGACCCGGCGACAGGCTTGAACATGTCCTTCTCGACCTTGGACCAGACCGGCCCCTTGGGCAAGGGGACCCTCACGATGGCCTGATAATCACAACTACCGCTTTCGCAGGCCATGAGGGCCTCTTCGGGCGTGCTGAAGCGATGACCCTCGCCTTTGGCTGCGGGCCTGTGCCTGGAAAGGAAGTTGATGCCCAGGACCATGTCCTGCGAAGGATAGACGATGGTCTTGCCGTTCGCGGGATCAAGGAGGTTCCGGCTCGAGAGCATGAGGGTCCAGCACTCGGTCTGGGCAGCGTTGGTGAGGGGCACGTGGACGGCCATCTGGTCGCCATCGAAGTCAGCGTTATACGCCTTGCATACAAGTGGATGCAGCTTGATGGCCTTGCCCTCGACAAGGACGGGCTCGAAGGCCTGGATGCCCAGGCGGTGCAGGGTCGGCGCACGGTTCAGGAGAACGGGATGTTCCTTGACCACCTCGTCGAGAACCGCGAAGACCTCGGGGGTCTCCGACTCGACGAGCATCTTGGCCTTCTTGATGTTGTAGACAACGTCCTTCTCCACCAGTTTCTTCATGATGAAGGGTTTGAAGAGCTCGAGGGCCATCTTGGTCGGAAGACCGCATTGCCACATCTTGAGTTCGGGACCGACGACGATGACGGAGCGCCCCGAGTAATCGACGCGCTTACCGAGGAGGTTCTGGCGGAAGCGGCCCTGCTTGCCCTTGAGCATGTCGGAAAGGGACTTGAGAGGCCTGTTGGAAGCGCCTTTGACTACACGTTTTTTCTTGGAATTGTCAAAGAGGGCATCCACCGCTTCCTGGAGCATGCGTTTTTCGTTGCGGATGATGATGTCTGGGGCATTGAGCGCCTGGAGTCTCTTCAGGCGGTTGTTGCGGTTGATGACGCGGCGGTAAAGATCGTTCAGATCCGAGGTCGCAAAGCGCCCCCCGTCGAGCTGGACCATGGGCCTGAGTTCCGGGGGGATGACCGGCACGACATCGAGGATCATCCACTCAGGCTTGTTGCCGGAGGCGCGGAAGGACTCGACAATCTCGATGCGCTTCAACAGGCGCTTGTCGGACTTGGCACCCTTGTCGATCATTTTCTGGCGGAGTTCCGTGGCCATCTCGTCGAGGTTGATCGCTTCGAGGAGGGAGCGGATTGCCTCGGCACCCATGCCCGCGGAGAAGGCGCCGCCGTAGCGGTCCTGGGCCTCGTAGTACTCCTCCTCGGAGAGGAGCTGCTGCTTCTTGAGGTCGGTATCGCCGGCGTCGATGACAATGAACTTTTCATAGTACAGAACACTACGGAGGGCTGCCACCGGCAGGTCGAGAAGAAGGCCCATGCGGCTCGGTACGGAGCGGTAGAACCAGATGTGGGAAACGGGGCTGGCCAGCTCTATATGTCCCATGCGCTCCCGGCGCACCTTGAAATGCGTGACTTCCACGCCGCAGCGGTCGCAGATCACACCCTTGTAGCGGATGGACTTGAACTTGCCGCAGTAGCACTCCCATTCCTTGGTCGTCCCGAAGATCCGCTCGCAGAACAGGCCGTCCTTCTCGGGACGGAGGGTCCGGTAGTTGATCGTCTCGGGCTTTTTCACCTCGCCGTAGGACCAGAGCCTGATCATCTCAGGGCTGGCCAGGCGGATCGTGATACTATCGAAATCCTGTATGTCTCTCATTTCAAACTCCCCCCCGGCATCCGGGTTTGCGCCCGCATGCCTGCAGTTCGCGCAGCGAACTGCGAATTTGAGATCCCGTGAAGCGGGAGCTCAAAACGCACCCTGCTTGTTGATGATGTCCTCGTCCCTCTCGGTGAGGGCGATCTGCTTGCCCTTGGCGTCAAAGACCCGGATGTCGAGGGCAAGTCCCCTGAGCTCCTGGACCATGACGTTGAAGGCCTCGGGGATTCCCGCCGCAGTCTGCGGCTCTCCCTTGACGATGGCCTCGTAGACCTTGGCCCGGCCGGTCATGTCGTCAGATTTAATGGTGAGGAGTTCCTGCAGCGTGTTCGCGGCACCGTAGGCTTCGAGGGCCCATACTTCCATCTCTCCGAGGCGCTGGCCGCCGAACTGGGCCTTTCCGCCAAGGGGCTGCTGGGTTACCAAAGAGTAGGGGCCGGTGGAGCGCGCATGCATCTTGTCGTCGACAAGGTGGTGGAGCTTCATGAAGTATATGATGCCTACCGTGATCGGGTTCTTGAAGGGTTCGCCGGTCCTGCCGTCGCGCACCTTGGCCTTGGAGTTGACCGGAAGTCCCGCTTCCTTGAGCTTGCCCTCGATCTGTTCCTGCGAGGGCGACTGGAAGATATGGCAGGCGTACCACTCGTTGAGCGTGGATCCAGCCCAGCCGAGCTCCGTCTCCATGATCTGCCCGATGTTCATCCGGGAGGGGACGCCGAGGGGGTTCAGGCAGATGTCGAGCGGGGTTCCGTCCTCGAGATAGGGCATTTCCTCGATGGGCAGGACACGGGCAACTACACCCTTGTTTCCGTGGCGCCCGGCCATCTTGTCGCCTTCCTTGAGCTTGCGCTTGGCGGCGATGAGAACCTTCACCACTTCCTCGACTCCGGGGGAGAGGTCGTCGTTCGCGCTGCGCTTCAGGCGCTGCACGTCGATGATCGTGCCCTCGATGCCGTGCGGAACCCGCAGCGAGGAATCACGGACGTCCTTGGCCTTCTCTCCGAAGATGGAGTTGAGGAGCTTGAACTCGGGCGTCGTCTCGGTCTCGCTCTTGGGAGTGACCTTGCCGACCAGGATGTCACCGGCCTTTACCTTGGCGCCGACGCGGATGATGCCCTCGGCATCGAGGTTGTCGAGGCTCTTCTCGCTGGTGTTCGGGATATCTCGCGTGATGCGCTCGGGTCCCAGCTTGGTCTCGCGGACCTCGGTCTGGAACTCCTTGATGTGGATGGAGGTGAACATGTCCTCCTTGACCACCCGTTCGGAGATGAGGATGGCATCCTCATAGTTGTAACCATTCCAGGGCACGAAGCCGGCCAGGATGTTGCGCCCCAGGGCCAGCTCGCCGTCGCGGGTCGCCGGTCCGTCGGCCAGGACCTGGCCCTTCAGGACCTTGTCGCCCTTGTGGACTATCGGACGCTGGGTGTAGCAGGTATCCTGGTTGGTCCTCTGTACTTTACCAGGGGATACTCGTCCCGGAGCTTCTTGTCCTTCTCTCCCTCGGGGATGACAAGAACCTTGTATGCATCGACAAACTCGACGACACCGTCGCGCCGTGCCTTCACAAGGACACCTGAATCGTAGGCGCATTTCTCTTCCATGCCCGTTCCCACGCGGGGCGGTTCGGGGAAGACGAGGGGGACGGCCTGCCTTTGCATGTTGGAGCCCATGAGGGCACGGTTGGCGTCATCGTGCTCCAGGAAAGGAACCAATGCTGCCGAAACCGAGATGATCTGCTTCGGGGACACGTCCATGTACTGGAGTTCCTTGGCGGGCCGTGTCGTGTAATCGCCCTGGTGGCGACATGAGACCTGGTCGTCGAGGAACTCGCCCTTCTTGTCGATGCGGGCGGAAGCCTGGGCAATGTAGTACTTGTCCTCGTCCATGGCGGAGAGGTACTCGATATGCCTGCTGGCCTTCCCTTCCTCGACCTTGCGGTAGGGGGTCTCGAGGAAGCCGTACTCGTTGACCGCCGTGTAGGTAGCCAGGGACACGATCAGTCCGATGTTCGGACCTTCGGGCGTCTCGATGGGGCACATCCGGCCATAGTGCGTGTAGTGGACATCGCGCACCTCGAAACCCGCACGGTCGCGGGACAGGCCACCGGGACCGAGCGCGTTGAGCCTGCGCTTGTGGGTAAGCTCTGCCAAGGGGTTGACCTGGTCCATGAACTGTGACAATTGGGAGGAACCGAAAAATTCCTTGATCGCCGCGACGATGGGCTTGATGGACACGAGGTCCTGGGGACGGATCGTGTCCGTCTCCTTAAGGCTCATGCGTTCCTTGGCGATGCGCTCCATGCGGCCGAAGGCGCTCTTCATGACGTTCGCCAGGAGTTCGCCGACCGAGCGCACGCGCCGGTTGCCGAGGTGGTCGATGTCGTCGACGTTGGACTCGCCGTAATAGACGCACATCAGGTACTTCATCGTCGCGATGACATCATCGCGCATGAGGGTGAAGTCCTTTGAAGGCACTGCATAGTCGAATTTCTTGTTGAGCTTGTAGCGGCCGACCTTGCCGAGGTTGTAGCGCCGCGCTGAGAAGAACATCCCGGCGAGGTCGCGCTCGGCGTTCTCGACCGTGATGGGCTCACCGGGCATGAGGGTCGAGTAGACCGCCGACAGGGCGTCGGCCTTGGAGGGCTCGTCCTGGCTGGGGTCCTCCTTGACGAGCTTGATGTCCTCCCGCTCGAAACAGTTGAGTATCATGTCGAAGTGGAGGGAGTCGGGGTGGCCGAAATCGATGAGCTCGAGATCGCGGACACCGATGTTGAAGAGCTCCTCGACATCGTGGAGATGGAGCTTGTCGCCGGCACGGTAGAGCTTGCGGGTCTCGCCGTTGACCTCGACACGGACGGCCTTCGCCAGCACTCGGTTGACAGCGCGGTCCTTCTCGGGCCGGGTTTCGCCTATCGTCACCTTCTCGGCGACGTAGAAGGCCGCAACGATGTCCTCCCGGGTCTCGAAGCCGAGGGCCCGGAGGAACATCGTACCAAGTATGCGTTTTTTCCGGTCTATCTTCGCGTAGATGAGCTCTTTCTTCTGGTCTATCTCGAACTCGAGCCAGGAACCCCTGTAGGGGATGATGCGTGCGGAGTAGATGCCCTTCTCGTGCGAGAAGATGACGCCCGGGGAACGGTGGATCTGGGAAACCACGACGCGCTCGGCGCCATTGATGATGAAGGTGCCGCGGTCAGTCATCAGGGGGATATCCCCGAGATAGATCTCCTTCTGCCGGATCTCTCCCGTCTTCTGGAAGACGAGGTTGATCTTGGCCTTCAGCGGCACGGCAAAGGTAAGGCCCTTCTGCTTGCACTCGATCTCCGAGTACTTCATGGCCCCTTCATCGAGGTGGTAGTTCTCGTATTCCAGGAGCATGTCACCGTTCGGACTTTCGATCGGGAAGGTCGTGCGGAATACCTCCTCGATGCCCGCCTCGAGGAGGGCCGCGCCTTTGCGGAGTGTGTCACGCTGCAGGAATTTCTCGTAGCTCGACAGCTGGATATCGATAAGGTCCGGGAGTCCCATGACTTCCACGTATTCCTTGCCGATGTACTGCCGCGATACCTTGTTCTCGGTATAGGCCATCATCTCTCCCTTGGCCCTGCTTGGCGGCAGAGGCCCGTTCAGGTGTGGCTGTAACCATCGATCGGACCTCCAACCGCGCGCGATGCCATCCACGCGCGGACTACCGGCCCCCCGATGTCCTTCGAGGCTTCTTCATCGGCCACCGACACTTGTCGGGAGCCGGCAACGAAGCCCTGAATCAGGCCGCCTCACGCGCGGCCCCATGATCATCACCTGTAATTGGCGACACCGGAAAGGCACGTGCCGTGGATGAGACAGGCGATGCGAGCCCCATCCACGACGCCATTCCGGCATCGTCGCCAATTACTTGATGTCGACTGAGCCGCCCGCAGCGGTGATCTGGGTCTTGATCTTCTCGGCGTCGGCCTTGGAGATGCCCTCCTTGAGGGCCTTGTCGCCAGCCTCGACGAGGTCCTTGGCTTCCTTGAGCCCGAGACCCGTGATGGCCCGGACTTCCTTGATGATGGAGATCTTCTTGTCGGCCGGAACTCCGCCCTTCAGGATGACGGTGAACTCGGTCTGCTCCTCGACGGCTGCGGCCGCGGGACCGGCACCGGCGGCTGACATGGGGGCAGCGGCGGTGACGCCGAACTTGGTCTCCATCGCCTTGATGAGGTCCGCGATCTCGGTGACTTTCATCTCGCCGATGGCCTCGATGATCTGGTCGTGGGTAAGGGCTGCCATATTATCTTCTCCTGGGAAAAAATGACTAATTCATACGAACTAGCCGCGGCCCGAAGGCCGCCCGGGTCGGAACCGCGACAGGTACGGCAGCTACTCCGAAGCCTGAAGCGGACAAAAGAATGTTTGTCAGGCCTGGGCTGGTGCCTCGGCCTGGGCTGGTGCTGCAGTCGGTACCGGTTCGGCGGGGGGCAACCCTGCCGGCTCGGCGGCAGCCGGTGTACCGGCGGCCAGTTTCTCCTGCAAGGCGATGAGCGTGTACACAAAGTTCTGGACCGGGGCGCGCATGGTGGCCATGAGCATGGCCAGAAGCACGTTGCGGCCAGGAAGCCTCGAGAATGCGGCGATCGCCGCCTGGTCGAAAAATTCCTTGTCAACAACACCGGCCTTCACCTTGAGTGCCGGGACTTCCTTGGCGAAGTCGACGAGGATCTTGGCAACCTCATTGGGCTCGCCCTTGGCGAAGGCAACGGCGGTGGGGCCGGCGAGCATGGGTTCGACGGCCTTGGGAAAGCCAAGCTGGTCGAAGGCAATGCGCGCGAAATTGTTTTTCACGACATGGAACTCCGCGTTCTTGGCGCGGAGCTGCTTTCTCAGGTTCGTGATCTGCTCGACGGTGAGACCGCGGTACTCGGCAAAGACGAAGTCCGTCGAGGCGCCGATCTTGGTCTTGAGTTCGCCTATGGCATCTGCCTTGGCGCTCTGGATCTTGCTTGCTCTCATGGCCATGGCTTACTTCTCCATCTTCGCGATCGCGACGCGGACGCCGGGACCCATCGTCGAGGTGAGGAACACTGAGCCGACAAAATCGCCCTTCGCATCCGAGGGCTTCTTCCTCTGCACTTCGTGGATCAGGGTATCGACGTTCTCGGCTATCTGGGCGGCTTCCATGGACACCTTGCCGATGGCGAGGTGAATGATGCCTGACTTGTCGGTGCGGAACTCGGTGCGGCCCTTCTTGAGCTCGGCCACCGCGGCCTTGAGGTCATGGGTAACGGTGCCGGTCTTCGGATTGGGCATGAGACCCTTGCGTCCGAGAACCATACCGAGCTTGCCGACGTCCTTCATCATGTCCGGGGTGGCGACCGCGACATCGAAGTCGAGCCAGCCGCCCTTGATCTTCTCGATGAGCTCGTCGGAGCCCGCATAGGCCGCGCCAGCTTCCATGGCTTCCTTTTCCTTCTCTCCCTTGCAGAACACGAGGATTTTCTTCTCGCCACGGAACTGGTGGGGAAGGACAACGGTGTCGCGCACCGACTGGCTCTTCTTGAGGTTGAGTCTGACATGCACTTCGACTGTCTCGTCGAACTTGGCGAAATGCGCATCCTTGACGAGGGCGGCGGCGGCCGGTATCTCGAGAGCTAGCTCACGATCAACCTTCTTCACTGCCTCGGTGTACTTCTTGCCATGCTTCATTTCGAGTACTCCGTCTCCACGCCCATCGAGCGCGCGGTTCCGGCGATGATCTTCTTCGCGGCCTCGAGATCATTGGCAGAGAGATCAGGCATCTTCTGCTTCGCGATCGCCTCGAGCTTGTCCGTGGGAAGCTTGCCGACCTTGGTCTTGTGCGGGATCGGCGAGCCCTTTTCGAGCCCCATGGCCTTCCTGATCAGCACGGACGCGGGCGGCGTCTTCATGATGAAGGTGAAGGTCTTGTCCTTGTAGACCGTGACGATGCACGGAATCGTGAGTCCTGCCTCCATTCCCTTTGTCCTGTCGTTGAACTGCTGACAGAACTGCGGGGCGGAGACGCCGTGCGGACCGAGCGCGGGTCCGACCGGGGGAGCTGGAGTCGCTTTCCCGGCGGGGCACTGCAGCTTGACGACTGCGGTGACTACTTTCTTCGCCATCCTTTACTCCTTTCGTGGTATACCGGGCACATCTCTGGAATGCTCCCTGCCATGGCTCTCACCACGCAAAGTTTGCACGCCTTCGTCTGATGACCCGGGTAGCGTTTACACCTGCGTGCAAACTCCCATCTAGGAGAGGTAACACCTCTCTATTGAGAAGCGCCGGTCATCGCTGGCCGGACGCCGCTTTCAAAATGAACGCCTTCTGCCCATAGGCAACCGCGGCCGCCCTGAGGCGGCCGACCAATCATATCTTCTCGACCTGGAGGATATCGACCTCCACCGGTGTTGCACGCCCGAAGATGCCGACCATGACCTTGAGCTTGTTCTTCTCGAGGTTGACTTCCTCGATCGCCCCGGTGAAGGACTCGAAGGGCCCCTCGATGATCTTGACCTGCTCGCCCTGGGCAAAGGCCTGGCGGTTCCTGACAGGACGCTCGCCCTTGATCTCGCCAGCCCTCTGGAGGATCGACCTGGCTTCCTCGCCCGAGATCGGAGCGGGCTTCTTGTGCTGAGTGGCTCCAACAAAGCCAGTGACTCCCGTGATTTTCTTGATGGTGGAGCAGGAAGCCTTCCAGTTGTCATCGGGGAGATCCATCTCGATCAGGATGTATCCAGGCAGGATCTTGCGCGATGTCGAGCGCTTCTTTCCGTCGCGGACATCCACCACATCCTCGGAGGGCACCTTGATATCGGTCACGACATCCTTGGAAAGGTCTCCATTGTCGATGTGCATGCGGATCGTGCGCTCGATCTTGTTCTCATAGCCCGAATAGACATGGAGTACGTACCAGGCCTTGGCCATTGCGGTACCTCTCCTACCTGAAGATGAAGTCGATGCCGGCGACCAGGACGAAGTCGACAAAGCCAAGGACGAAGGCCATCACGACCGTAGAGATCACGACGACTTTGACGGAAGCACCCACATCCTCGCGGTTGGGCCACACAACCTTCCTGAGTTCTGCATAGCATTCCTTGATGAACTGGATGATCTTTTTCATGGCGCTCCTTTTCGCCGCGACCCTTTACATCAAAGAGCAGGTGACGCTCGCC